>JAMCYS010000136.1 GCA_023473795.1 Chloroflexota bacterium
GCCGCGACGGCTACCTGCTGGTCGACGCCGGTTGGGCCGGCAGCCTGGCGCGCCCGCGGGCCGAGCTGGGCCGCCACGGCGTCGACCGCCACCGCCTCATCCACACCCACGCCAGGCAGGCGAATCTGGACCTGTAGGCTAGCCCAACTACGCCCACCCACCCTCTCCGCGCATCGCGCGCTCACGCCACCGCGTCCCGCCGGGCGAGGGAAAGTTCTGCCCTAGCGACGAAGCCTCTTGGCTACGACCTCACGCCAGGAGTAGATGAGGGCCGGCGCCGCCACGCCAAGCAGGAGGAGGAAGATCATAAGGTTCCCAAGATCGACGGGGGAACGATTCGCAATGCCGAGGAGCGTCACAACGCCGAGCAGGCCAAACAGCAGACCGCCGAATAGCAGCGTTCGCCCACCCGTCCTGGCCCCGATTTGCCTCACCTCCTGTTCGCTCAGCGATCCGAGCCAGCGCAGGGACATTCCTAACAACGCCCCGACGACCGCCAGTGTGAGCATCGTCCCGAGCCCGAAAAGCAGGCCCGGCAGGAAACCTAGCCACGGACTGGGCATCGCGGACACGGCTGCCGTGTTGACGAACAGCGAGAACGCCCCCAGACCGAAACCCGCGATGAAGCCGTGGACGATGGCCCACCGCACGGGCGGCACCCCTACCCCGCCCTCGACGTGGCGTCTCCCCAGGATGTCCGTCGTGGTCTCCATCGCGGTCGCTCCTTCGTGGTGATGCGCAAAGAGGTGAAGGTGCGGAGACCGCTTTCCGCTCAATACGAGCCAACCGGCGACGGACATCACGACGCCCACGGCCGTGTAGACTACCCCGTTGACGGTGGGCGACAGAAGGAACGGCGCCAGAGCGAGATAGGCGAGTTCCGCGAGGAGCGCCCGCTGAAAGGTGAAGGCGGCGGAGAAGTAGAGTCCCGCCTTCATACCCTTTCTGCCGCTGGCACCGCCGATCGCGTAACTGAACACTATTGGCCAGGTGTGCTCGTCGGGCAGAATGCCGTGCAGCATTCCGAAGAGGAAACTGTAGGTAAGTGCCACTACTGGCGCAAGCATGCTACTCGACCTCTGGAGCGTGGGTTCTTCTGCCCTACGTTTTGCCGGATCCCAGCCTGGTCGCCGCTCCACCACGCTTAGGTGCCCCGCACCACTCACTGCCACGGATATCTATGCAAGTCGGGTGCCAGGCTCGCCGGGGGGCAGGAGGACACCGTCCTTCCACTTCAGCCAGCGTCGGCCTGGAGGAGAGCCAACCGTCCCGGCTGGGTGGAGGCAAGCCACGCTGACAAAGGGGGGAAACCTCGCGCCGGCTCCGGCGCCAAACGGGCGGCATGTACAGCAGCACCTCCTCGATGGCCGTGGCGCCAGGCCAGGCTGCTGGCGCAGCTGCGCCATCGCCGCCGGCGATTCCCGCGCCTGGGGGCCGGTTGCCGCCGAATGGATTCACGGCCTCGCCAAGCCTTGAGGGTCTGGCTGGCGTCGTGGCGGCAAGGCGGCGAGCTGTCGCCTTGCCCTTCCTACCAACGGTGCTCTCGCCAGCTGCAAAGCGGCTTGAAGTCCCTCTTGACAGTTGGCAACGTGCCCTGCTAGTATGCCCGCAGTTGAGTGTATCGTTACACTTGGAGCTGTGCGCGTGGCCACTATCAAGCAGGTCGCCGCTCTGGCCGGGGTTTCGCCGATGACCGTCTCCAACGTGGTCGGCAGCCGGGGCCAAGTGCGCGAGGAAACCCGCCTGCGGGTGCTCGCGGCGGCTCGCGAGCTCAATTACTCCCTTCACGGTCCTGCCCGATTGCTCCGCACAGGCCGCAGCCGCATGATCGGCCTCCTTCTGACCCTTGCCAACAACGAAACGCTCGCCAACTTCGTGCAAAGCGTGAGCAAAGAGACTTATGAGGCCGGCTACCTCCTTTCGGTCGCCGTGCACGAGTACGATAAATCCCTAGAGAAGGCCCAACTTGCTGCCCTGGCGGAGCAAAGGGTCGCAGCGGTGATCGCCTTTCCTGCCGGCAACGACGGCGAACCTTACCGGCTTCTCCAGGATGCAGGTATCCCGGTGGTGTTCGTTAGCCATCGACCTCCGGACATCAATGCCGACCTTGTAATGACCGACATGGAGGGCGCGACCAAGGCGGCCGTGCTCCATCTACTTGAGCGGAACTACCGCCGGGTGGCGCTGCTCACCCCACCCACGGAGATGTCTGCTAGCAGCGCCAGGGTTGCTGGTTACCGTGCCGCTTATCTTGAAGCCGGCTTGGCCGTGCCCGAGGGATTGATCCGTCACGGCCTCCTCTCCGCCACGGACGCTTGCCGCGCGATGGACGATCTGTTGAGTACGCCGGTACCCCCCGACGCCGTCGTGGCGAGCGGCTCAGCCCTCACCAGGGGGGTTCTATTGTGTCTGCGCCAGCGAAACGTGGCTGTGCCTCGTCGGATGGCCGTCGTGGGGAGCGGCGAATTGGAATGGGGTACTCTGACCGAACCTCCTTTGACGGCCACCGAGATTGACGGACGGCAAACGGGACACGAAGCGCTGCGGCTGGCCCTCTCGCGGCTGGAGTGGGGTGACCGTCCTGCGGAACCACGGGAGGTCGTTCTACCTTACCGTCTGGTCATTCGGGCTTCATCTGCGGCAGGCCTGGCAGACGGTCGTGCGGTTGAGGTCTCGTGACGGGGAAGGCGCTGCTCCTCGGCAGGAGACAGCTGCAAGTAATAGACCCGGCAGGGATTCAGGAGGAAGCTAATGAAACGACAGCCCACCGCCCGTTCGTTGACCCGCAGGCGATTTCTGGCGCTCAGTGGCCTTGGTTCGGCGCTCTACGTGCTTAACGGTTGCGCCACCTCCGGTCAACCGACACCTACCCAGCAACCTAAGCAGGCGCCAACCTCGCCGCCGGTCCCATCGGTGGCGGCATCAGCTCCAACAAGTCAACCAACCCAGGCAGCCGCGGCACCTACTAAGGCTGCCGGCCCCAAATCGGGAGGGACGTTCACGCTGGCCCAGGCGCTGAGCATTCAGACCTTCAATCCCCTGCAGATTGTGCCGGCCAACTTTGCCCACATGCGGGCGCTGCACAGTACGCTAGTGCGCTACGACGAGCAGCTCAGTCCTCAGCCAGACCTGGCAGAGAAGTGGACCCTGGCCGCCGATGGCAAGTCCATCTCCCTCAACCTGCGCCGCGGGGTCAAGTTCCATACGGGTCGGGAGTTCACGGCGGAAGACGTCCGGTATACGCTGCAGTATGCGCAGAGCAACGAAGTAGTCACCATGCGTTCGCTCTTCCGAACCGTGAAAGCGTTGGAGACTCCGGACCCGTATACCGTCGTGCTGCAATTTGCGAACGCCAATCCCGGCGTATTCGATCTGCTGGACATGCTCTTCATAATCGACAAAGAGACGTTCGGCGATGGTGCCAAACCGCCGGCTGGCACCGGCCCGTTCAAGGCCGGCAAGTACGTGCCCAACGACAGCGTCGAATTTGACGCCTTCAAGGATTACTGGGACAAGGGCAAGCCATACGCTAGCCGGTATGTCATCAGGCAAGTACCAGATCTGTCGACCATGGTGATCAACCTCGAGTCGGGAGCGGTCGACTGCGTGTTCCAGCCAAACTTCCTTGACATCGCACGCCTGAAGAAATCGGGAAAGTTCGTGGCCGATCTGGGAGCGCCGGGCACCGGCATCTTCGAACTGGCCATCAACACCAAAGTCAAGCCGCTGGATAACCGTAAGGTGCGGCAGGCCATTGCCTGGTGCATCGACCGGAAGCGTTTCTGCACTACGACTCTGCAGGGACTGGTCGAGCCCAGCTGCCTGATGTGGCCGTCCAACTCCTGGGCCTACTTCAAGGACCTAGAAGGCAAGATCGGCTACGACCTGGACAAGGCCAGGGCGCTTTTGAAGGAAGCCGGGGCCGAGGCGGGCTTCGAGACGGAAATAATGACGTCCTCAAAGAACTTCGGCTTTGGCGAGCTGGCCCAGATCATCCAAGCAGACCTGAAGAAGGTCAATATTAGCGCCAAAATCGTCGATCTTGAGCAGGCGCAGTTCCAATCGCGTATTCAATCGCGGGATGTCGTGATGACTATCCACTCCTACGGGCGGGCGAACCGCGACCCTGGCTCGTTGGTAACCGGTGCCGTGGCCTGGTACAGCACACGTGAGGGCACCTTCACGAACTTCGAATCGGCGACCTACGATCAGCTGCGGAATGATCTTACGTCCAGCACCGACTTGGAGAAGCGCAAAGTAACGGCGCGGAAGATCCAGGAGTTGGCTCTGGATGAGTGCTTCGTGAACCCGGTGGCCTCGAACCAGAGGGCTTTTGCGTACGCCGGCTACGTGAAGAACTTCCACTGCACGCAGGACAACTCACCCTACGTCGGGGACATCTGGCTAGATAAGTAGGCGAAGGGTCGCCCAATCCGCGCGGCCTCGCTGAGTGGCCAGAGCCTCCAGCTGCCGAGCCATTTCCAGGGGGTCGCCCGCGAACAAGCAGCCGTTGGCGCGGAGGAAGACGTCGGCCGCGAGAAAAGCGGTTCGCTTGTTGCCGTCGACGAACGCTTGCGCCTGCGCGATGCTGAGCGCGAGCACGGCGGCTGGCGCGACCAGATCGGCGTCCGCATAGTGCGCGGCCGTTTGCGGGCGCATTACCGCCGATTCCAGAAGCGACCGGTCTCGCAGCGGCGCGGGCGCTTCCCCGGTCTTCTCCACGACGAAGTCGTGCAGCGCTTCGATGTCCAGGGTCGTCAGGTAGACAGGTTCTGGCATCTTCTAGCGATCGGCCAGATAGCGATAGCCGGACTGGTTACGCTGCCAGCTCTCCTCCGCCAGGTTGCGCAGTCCCGGGCGAAGGACCGGCCGGACCTCGGCCTTGCGGATGTCCATCGTCACCAGATCGCCCTCGCGCAGCTCCAGAACCTCGGCCTCCGCTTTGGAAATGGTGACAACCAGGCTGTTGCCTACCCTGCGGACCTTCCCGACGACCACCTTACACCTCCGAGCCAGGACGCAAGGTTATGTATAGCGACCATCGCAGTATGTACGAAGCCTGGTGGCATCGCAAAGGCGATGCCACTGCACAGCGTCGAGATCCAGGGCAGACAAAGGAGTGACGCCCCCACGACTTGGCTAAGGTACGTGCGAGCGCCCTGCCGCAAAAGTGATACAATGCTCCGCGGCAATGCGGGCGATCGCTGGTGGCGGGTCTGGCAGACTGTTATGCTAAATCGGTGCGCGGTGACGATGAAATCAGGTGGAGTTCGCTGGCACTTGCTGGCTCTGGCAATCGCGCTTTCGCTCCCCTCCGCCTGCGGCTCTCCGCCAGCCCAGACGACCAGCCCCGCGTCGTCACTGCCATCGCCGTCGGCGACCGCGCTCCCGGTCCCTTTGGCGGCCATGTTCGTCTCCTGGTACGGTTTCGATCCGGCTACCGGCAAGTGCGCGGGCGGGCTGGGATCGTGGCACTGGAACAGCGGCAAGAACCTCGGCGGCGTCGTGGACGTGCCTTACCCGGGTTACTACTGCTCGGCTGACCCCGCCGTCGTCGACTGGCAGCTGGCGCAGCTAGCGAAGGCCAGCGTGCAGGCGGTCTTTGTCAGCTGGTGGGGCTGGGGCGATGGGGACCTCGACGGCACAATCGCGTCCACGCCCGATATGTACATCAACGATGGCGTAGTCGCCCTCCTGGAAGGGATTGTCAGGAATGGCTCGCCGCTCAAGGTGGCCTTGATCTCCGAGCCGTTTCCCCTCACCCACGCCGGTCTGGAGCCGGGGAAGCTGGCGCCGACGCAAGGTCAGATGGTGCTCGACTGGCTTTGGGAGCGGTACTACGGCAGCGCCCGCTACCGCCAGCTGATGTTCGCCTGGCAAGGCAAGCCGCTGCTGCTGGTCTTCGATCCGATGCAATTGCCGGAGGACTCACGCTATACGCTACGCCGCTTCACCGGTCGCGCCCGGGACGGTGTGACCGAGGGCGAGGGCTGGCAGTGGTTCTTCGAACCGGGACAAGACGTGCTTGCCAGAATGTCCGACGACGGGGTCGCCTTCGTTTACCCGCGCTTCGACGAGCATTACCTGAAGGATACCGGCGCGGGCGCCGACTACATCCAGTGGGACGTTCGCCGCCACGACCCCGACCTCAGCGGCGGCCTCTACGAAGAGCAGTGGCGCCAGCTGGCGGAGAACAAGCGGCGGGTGTCTCTGGTCGTCGTCTACGGTTGGAACCTCTACGGGGAGCAGGCGCAAATTGAGCCCTCCCACGGCGGCCAGGGACACGTCGGCGTGGCAGAGGACTACGTCGGCAAGACCAGGGACCTCTACGAGGCCTTCTTCAAGGCGCCGTGATGGATGCGTTGGCTCGCTGCCGGGAGGCGACATCGCCTCCCGGCGCTGGCCGCCTGCCCGAGCGCCAACGACGCTCGCCGAGTCTGCTCGACCGGCCGGGCACGCTCCCTGCCTGGTGTTAAGGCGAGCCGTGCTGGCTCTGAACACCTGCGTGGGGTCGGTCCGTTGCTATTGGCGGTGCTCTACTGTGGCGTGCTGGCGGCCTGGTACCTTCTCGCCCTCACCCCTTTGGCCGGTTGGTGGCCCTACAGGCTGGCGGCGCTCCTTGAGATCTGGCTCTAACTGCCCCTGCCAGCAAGCAACGGTAGACTTCGATGGGCAGGTGGTGACGGTCCTCAACGTCCATCCCACGCGGCCGACCCTTGGCCTGCGTAGGGTCGGCCCCATCCCAGTGCCGACGCGGTTCGACA
>JAMCYS010000061.1 GCA_023473795.1 Chloroflexota bacterium
CGCTGAACTCGCTCTCCAGAATCCCATCCTGCTGCCGGCCGAAGTAGACGCGGTCGTGCACCCCGAAGACGTCCAGGTCCCGGCCGCCGGCGTAGTCGCGGTAGAAGCGCACGCAGCGGTAGCACTGGATGCAGCGGTTCATTTCGTGGTGCACGAAGGGCCCCAGGTACTGGTTGCGATAGGTGCGTTTCTCGAACCGGTAGCGTCGGTAGTCGTGCCCGGTCATGTAGGTCATGTCCTGCAGGTGGCACTCGCCGCCCTCGTCGCAGACCGGGCAGTCGTGGGGATGGTTGAGCATCAGCCACTCGATGACTCCGGCCCGGAAGGACTTGGCCTCGGGGTCGTCGATGCTGATGCGGGCGCCCTCCGTGGCGGGGGTCATGCAGGCCATGACGATGCGGCCGCGCGTGTCTTTCTCGTCGTGGAACTGCTTGACGGCGCACTGGCGGCAGGCGCCCACCGAGTGCATCGCCGGATGCCAGCAGAAGTAGGGCAGGTCGAAGCCGAGCGATAGGCAGGCCTGCAAGAGGTTCAGCCCGTCCGCCACGCCATAGGGCACGTTATCGACATAAATGGTCGGCAATCAAGACCTCCACGGACAGCGCTGTTCGCGCACGTGGCGTGTGAAGTCGTCGCCAAAGAATTTGAGCGCGCTCTGCAGCGGCTCCATCGCCCCGGGCGCCAGGGCGCAAAAAGTCTTGCCGAGCCAGAGCCCGGAAGTCTGTTCCTTGAGGATGGCGATGTCCCCCTCGCTGCCGCTGCCCTGCTCCAGGGCGCTAAGCAGTTTGGCCACCCAGGGCAGGCCCTCCCGACAGGGGGTGCACCAGCCGCACGATTCCAGGGCGAAGAACTGCTGCAGGTTGAGCACGAAGCCGACCGGGCAGGTCTGGTCGTCAAGTACCACTATCGTCCCCGTGCCCAGGCGGCTGCCGGCCTTCTGCACTGTGTCGAAGTCCATCTGGACGTCGAACTGGTCGGGCAGCAAGAAGTCGGTGGAGGCGCCGCCGGGGATAAGCCCCCGGCAGGTCAACCCCTCGCGCATGCCGCCCGCGTGGTCCTCGAAAATCTCGCGGATCGTGGTGCCCATCGGCAGCTCCCAGAGGCCCGGCCGCTTCACCTTGCCGGAAACGCCGTACAGCTTGGTGCCGCCGTCGTTCGTCTTGCTCAGACCCTTGTACCACTCGGCGCCGTTGGCCAGGATGTGAGGCACGTTGCAGAGGGTCTCGGTGTTGTTGACGATGGTCGGTTTGCCCCACAGCCCGCTCACCTGCGGGAAGGGCGGCCGGGAGCGCGGCGTCGCCCGTTTGCCCTCCAGCGAGTTCAATAGAGCGCTCTCCTCGCCACAGATGTAGCGCCCGGCGCTGGTGTGCAAGTGCATCCTCAAGTGGAAGCCCGAGCCCAGGATGTTCTGGCCCAGATAGCCCGCGGCGTAGGCTTCGCCGATCGCCTTCTCCAGGCGCTGGTACGCCAGCTTGTAGGCCCAGCGCAGGAAGACGTAGGAGATCTCGGCCTGGATGGCGTAGGCGGCGATGATCATGCCCTCCAGCAACTGGTGGGGATTGCCCTCGACCAGGTAGCGGTCCTTGAACGTGCCCGGCTCCATCTCGTCCACGTTGGCGATCAGGTACTTGGGCCGAGGCGCGCCGTCTCCCATCGGCACCACACTCCACTTGACGCCCGTGGGAAAGCCGGCGCCGCCCCGCCCGCGCAGGTTGGCCTGCTTCACGGCCTCCTGCACCTCGGTCGGGCTCAGGGCCAGGGCCTTGCGCAGCCCCTGGTAGCCGCCGGCCTTCTCGTAGCCGGCCAGGTCCAGGGGCAGCTCGCCCGGTCTGATGTTCTTGGTGAGGGGCGTCTCCATTCGCCTACTCGTACCTCGCCAGGATTGCGTCGACCTCTGGTGGCGTCAGATTGCAGTGGAGGTCGTCGTCCACCAACATCACCGGCGCCAGGTCGCAGGCGCCCAGGCAGGCCGTGGGCAGCACGGTGAACCGGTTATCGGCGGTCGTTTGGCCGAGGAGAATGCCCAGACGGTCCAGCAAATAGTCACGCACGTTCTCGTAGCCCATCACCCAGCAACTGATGCTGCTGCAGACGAAAATGACGTGCCGGCCCACCGGCTTGCGGTAGATCTTGTCGTAGAACGTGGCGACCGCGTCCAGTTCGGCCGCGCTCAGGCCCAGCACCGGCTCCAGGTCGGCCAGGGCCTCGTCGGTGACCCAGCCGCGATGGCGTTGTACTACCTTCAGTGCCTCTATGCCGGCCGCCTCGCGGAATTCGTAGTTGGCCAGCTCGGCGTCGATCTCGCGGCGTTCGTCAGGACTTAGCATCAGGTTGTACCCCTGCGGGCAGGCAGGTTCGGTAGCCCGAGGTCGCCACCCGACCGGGTGGCATCCACCGCGGCCCGACCAAGCTAGAGTTATCGGCGAGATGGCCGGAGAGGGCTGAAGCCCTCACTACGAACACGGGTTCTGCGTCGTTCGTAGTGAGGACTTCAGTCCTCTCTTGCCAGCCCGAGTCGCCGCAGGGGACAAGCTCCCGCGCTACCAACTGAGCGCTCATCTGTCCACGTCCGACATCACGAAATCGATACTCCCCAAGGTCGCCGTCAGGTCGGGGATCATGAAGCCGCGCACTATCTCCGGCAGCATCTGCAGGTGCGGGTAGGACGGAGTGCGAATCCGTATCCGGTAGGGGATCGTATCGCCGTCGCTAATCACGTAGTAGGCGTTGGCCCCCTTGGCCGCCTCTGTGGTGTAAGTCGATTCGCCCACCGGCAAGTTCGGCCCCCAGCTCACGCCCAGGAAGTGGGTGATGAGCGTCTCGATGTCGTGCATCGTGTAGCCTTTGAGCGGGGGGGTAGTCAGCGGGTGGGGGGACTTGTACGGCCCCGCCGGCATGTTCTTGAGGCACTGCTCGATGATGCGCAGGCTCTGGCGCATCTCCGCGATGTGCACCAGCGCGCGGGAGTAGCAGTCGCCGCCTGTGGCCGTGGGCACCTCGAAGTCGAACCACTCGTAGCCTGAGTACGGGCGCGCCTTGCGGAAGTCCCAGGCCAGGCCCGTGGCGCGCAACCCGGGGCCGGTGACGCCCCACTCGATCGCCTGCTCCTGGGTGTACCTGCCGACGCCCTGGGTGCGCGCCTTGAAAATGCTGTTTTGCAGCACCATCTGTTCGTACTCGTCGATTCTGCCGGGCAGGAAGTCGACGACTTCGCCCACCAGATCGTCCCATCCCTGGGGCAGGTCGGCGGCGACGCCGCCGATGCGGAACCAGCTGGGGTGCAGGCGAGCCCCGGTGATGGCCTCGGAGACGCCGATCACCCGCTCCCGGTCGTTGAAAGCATAGAAGACCGGCGACATGGCGCCCAGGTCCTGGGCAAAGGTGCCGTAGAAGACGAGGTGGTTGGAGATGCGGTACAGCTCCGCCAGCATCACCCGGATCACCTTGGCGCGGTCGGGCACCACGATGCCGGCGAGCTGCTCCACCGGCATCAGGTACGCCATGTTGTTCAGGACGCCCCCCAGATAGTCCACGCGGTCGGTGTAGGGAATGTAGGTGTGCCACGATTGGCGCTCGCCTATCTTCTCGGCGCCCCGGTGGTGGAAGCCGATGTCCGGCACGGCGTCCAGGATCTCCTCGCCGTCGAGCTGGAGGATGATGCGGAAGGGACCGTGCGTGCCCGGGTGCTGCGGGCCGACGTTAAGGAACAGGAAGTCCTCGTTCTCGCTGCGCCGCTTCAGCCCCCACTCCTCGGGACGGAAGCGCAGCGCCTCCTGCTCCTCCTCTTCCTTCTGCTCGGTCATTGTGAAGGGGCCGATCTCCGTGGCCCGGGCGGGATGGTCCTTGCGCAAGGGATGGCCGACCCAGGTGGGAGGCATAAGGATGCGGCGCAGGTTGGGATGCCCGTCCAGCACGATGCCGAACATGTCCCAGACCTCGCGCTCGTACCAGTTGGCCGCCGGCCAGAGGTCGACGACCGTGGGCAGAGAGGGGGACTCGCCGGCCAGCGGCACCTTGAGGCGCACGTCGGCATTGCGCTCGTAGGACAGCAACTGGTAGACGACGGTGAAGTCGCTCGCCGGTTGGTTGAGGCGGTCAGCGCGGTTGCGCTCGTCGATGGCGGTGAGGTCGAACAGCGTGCGATACGGTAGCGGCACGTCGTACTTAAGGAAGCGCAGGACCTCGTGCACGCGTTTCTTGTCCACCCAGAGGGTGGGGATGGCGTCCGCCGTGGGTTGGAAAGTTAAGGCCTCGGCGCCAAAGCGGCCCTGCAGCTCGCGCACTACGTCGTGCTCTTGACTCATCGTGGCTGTGAGACCTCATCGGGCGGGGTGAGATAGGTCACACGCTGGCGCTCCGGTCGCAGCAGGTCCCGGCGCGAGGGCTCGGGCGGCTTGATCACGCCCTGGGGGCCGACCAGCCAGCTGAGAGGACGTTTCTCGTTGCCCACCTGGTCGCGCAGCAGCAGTAACCCCTGTTCGAGGGTGTCCGGGCGCGGGGGGCAGCCCTGAACGTAGACGTCCACCGGCAGGAATCTGTCGACGCCCTGCACAACGCTGTAGATGTCGTACATGCCGCCGGAGTTGGCGCACGAGCCCATCGAGACTACCCAGCGTGGCTCCATCATCTGCTCGTACAGCCGCTGAATGACGGGGGCCATCTTGATGAATACCGTGCCCGCCACGACCATCACGTCGGCCTCGCGAGGCGTGCCGCGGATCACCTCCGAGCCGAAGCGGGCGATGTCGTACTTGCTGGTGAGGCTGGTAGCCATCTCGACGTAGCAGCAGGAGAGGCCGAAGTTGAAGGGCCAGAGCGAGTTCTTCCGCCCCCAGGCCAGCAGGTCCTCCAACTTGGCCAGGAGCACGTTGCGCCGAATGGCCTCCTCCAGCGACGGCTGTTGAGGCGTGGCCTCTTCTCGAACCACGGGCGCGGGGCTTTCAGCATCCCACCAGGGCACTGTCGCTCTCCTTCTATCTCCGCGGTCGCCGCCGGGCGCTGCTCCAGTCTAGCGCCCCCAGACGCCAGAGGTAAGCCAGGGAGGCAAGCAGTACGCCGACGAAGATAAGGATCTCCACGAAGCCTGACCAGCCCAGCTCGCGTACCGAGACTGCCCAGGCGAAGACGAAGGCGGCCTCCAGGTCGAAGATGACGAAGAAGACCGCGTTTAAGTAGAACTTGACGTCGAGCCGCACGCGCGCCGTGCCGGTGCGGGCCACGCCCGACTCGTAGGGCCGGGCCGTGGCCATCTCGTGGTGCCGCTGGCCCAGGGCCCAGGAAATCAGGACCATGCCGCCGACGACGACGAGGACCAGCAAGAAGTAGACGGCTAGTGGCCAGAGTGGGGAATCGTTCACCGGACCGAACCTTCCCTACAACAGCAACGCCCGGCTCTCGCCGGCCGAGCGGTCGTAAACACGAGCCCCACCGCGACGCGCGGTACCTTACTTGATGATAGCACATGTTGTCCGCTTACAAGAGCGCCGGCAGGCTGTCGGGCCGCAGACCACTTGGCGAGCGAGTAAGACACGAAAAACGGGACGGCAGCCAGCGCTGCCGTCCCGTGGTGGCTGTGGGCGGCGCCGGAGGCAGGCGCCGCCGCGAGAGCCTAGATACCGAAAGCCACCTTCAACCAAGGGAGGGCGAAGTAGAGCAAGAACGCCGCCGCGGTGCCCCAGAGCAGCCAGTGCACCTGGCCGCCCTTGCCCTGCACCAGCTTGATGAAGGCGTAGGAGATGAAGCCCACGCCGATGCCGTTGGTGATGCTGTAGGTGAAAGGCATGATGGCGATGGTCAGCAGCGCCGGCAGGCCCTCTTCGAAGTCGTCGAAGGGAATGTCGCGCACGCCCGCCGCCATCAGGAAGCCCACGATGATCAGGGCCGGCGCCGTCGCCTGCGAGGGCACCACGCCCGCGATGGGCGAGAAGAACATCGCCAGCAGGAAGAGAGCGCCCACCACCACGGACACCAGGCCCGTGCGGCCGCCCTCGCCGACGCCGGCAGCGCTCTCGATGTAGGTCGTGGCCGAGCTCGCGCTCGCCCCGCCGCCGAAGACCGCCGCCAGCGAGTCGACCAGCAGCACGCGCTTCAGCCGTGGTAGCTGGCCGTTCTTATCCAGCCAGCCGGCCTGGCCGCCGATGCCGATCACCGTGCCCATGGTATCGAAGAAGTCAGACAGCATCAGCGAGAAGATCGTCAGCACGGCGGTGATGACGCCGAGCTTGGCGAAGACCCCGAAGTTGAACCCCTGGCCGAAAGTGGAGAAATCGGGCAGCGCCAGTACCGACGTCGGTACCACCGCCGTGCCCGGCGTTGCCCAGGCCGTGTAGCCGCTGGCGGCGTTGACGATGATGGCCGCCACCGTGCTGACCAGGATGCCGATCAGCAAAGCGCCCTTCACCCGCCGCGCCATCAAGAAGATCGTGATAAAGAGCCCCACGATCGAGACCAGAACCGGTCCGGTGGTGAAGTTGCCGAGGGCCACCGGCGTGCCGAGGTCCTTGGAGCCCCAGAGGATAAGATTGCCGTCCACCAGGCCGATGAAGAAGATGAAGAGGCCGATGCCGACGCCGATGGCCCGCTTCAGGTTCATCGGAATGGCGTTCATCACCGCCTCGCGGAAGCCCGTGACGACCAGCACCGTGATGGCGACGCCTTCCAGAAAGATAACGCCCATCGCCGCCTGCCAGGGCAGCTTGGCGCCGACGATCAACTGGAAGGCCACCACCGCGTTCAGGCCCATTCCGGAGGCCAGGGCGAACGGGTATTTGGCGTACACGCCCATGAAGATCGTCATGACTCCGGCAACCAGACAGGTGGCTGCCATCGTCGGGGCGAAGCCGGGCCCCAGTCCCTGCAGATCCGGGATGCCGGCGAACGAGAGAATGCTCGGATTGACGAAAATGATGTAAGCCATGACCATGAAGGTCGTGACGTCGGCGACCAGCTCGGTACCTACCGTACTACCACTCTGTCTAATGTGGAAGAACTTCTCTATCCAGCTGGTGTCGGCCTGCGAAGCGCCAAGGGATCGGTTTCCCACACCCACTCCTCTGCTCCTTTGCGAACTCTGTTGTGTCATTCTGCGTTGCTTGTTGCTCACCGCAATCGCACCTTTGGCGCCAACTAGTAGCGCCAGGGCTACCCGTCGGACGCCGCCTCCTTGACGTCCAACCGACTCCCCGGCCCTAACACAACACAAGCTTACCCTGCGGGTAAGCTAACGCTCGGCGGCTAGACGGCAAAACAGAATCACCACGCCACAGACCACGGGCAACTAATCAACTTCCAGCCGTGGCAATATTAGCTGGTGCGCCCGGCAATGTCAACCCAAATTGGCGTGGTTGTCGGCCAATTGTGCCCGCGGTTGTCGCCTACTCGGCCGGCAGGTGCGCGGTGGGGGGTGAAGCGCCGGCCGCGCCGTTGCGGCCGCCGGGGCGCCTACCCTGGCGCCCCGGGCTGCGACCGCTAGGAGCGCCGCTTGCGGGCCGGCGTCAGCTGGGCCTGGGCCCGTTCCACCGAGCGCTGGGCCAGACGGCGCAGGAGGAACTCGTATTCGGCAGAGCCTGGCACCGTCCGGCACTCTTCGTGAAGCCGCTTGCGCAGCCCCGAGTCGGGAGCCAGACTATAGTACGGCTGCCCCGGCGGCAGCTCCTGCCGCCGCAGCAGACCGGCGTCTACCAGCTCATTGAGCAGCACGTCCGTCTGACAAGGGGAGTGGAAACCAAGCGCCGCGGCGAAGTAGGAGGAGTCGCCGCCGGCACCGGGATTCTGGAGGAGATGCAGGATGATGCGGTACTTGGCAAGATCGTCGATGCCTTCTTCGAGGAGCCCTTCCGCCACGCTCGCGAGCCGGGCGGCGTTGCCCGCCTCGCCAATCACGTCAACCGCCCCGAGAAAACGCATCCATTGTCCTCCTGTCGACGATCCGGGCCCGCCGTTGAGTCCGGACAAAATAAGGCCTGAGGGCGTAGCCTCAGGCCTGACAGATGCAGACTTTGCGCTCGACCTCTTTCGCGCGCCTACGGGGTTAGCTGACGGGTTCGGGCCGAAAGAGCCGCCCTACCTGCGCCTTTGCAGGATTCACCCCTCGATGTTGGTTCCCCCGCTCCCCTCCCAGTGAGGGGACTCGGCAGGCAGTATTCGCTTGTCCAATTTGATTATAGGCAGCGCCCGCGGCGCCTGTCAAGACTCTCTTGGTAAAGGCAAACCTACGCCCGGGCGCACTGGCTCATACAGGTCGAGCAGGCGCCCGTACCGGCCCGGTAGGCGCAGCAGGCGAACTTGTTGATGGCGTAACGTTCGCCGCCAGCCGGCATCGCCATCACCCCCGCCGGGCATGAAACGACGCAATCGCCGGCGCAGTCGGCACAGAGGTCAGGGGTCTCCCGACGGGTCGAGGCCAGCGGCGCGTCGGTCACGAGGCAGGCTAGGCGCTGCCGCGGCCCGTACTTCTCCGTGATCAGCAGGCTGCTACGGCCAATGCGTCCCAGCCCAGCGTACTCTCCGGCGTGCTTGAAAGAGAGGATGGCCCGCTGGAAGCGAGCGTCCACCGGCGTGCCCTGGGAGGACAGCGGAATCGCCTTGTAGCCCTCGGCCCGCAGCACCTTGGCCAGCTCGTAGAGACCGCGATTCAAGCGGCCGTTCTGGTAGTCGATGTGCGGCGCGTACAGCTCGCGGGCCGCTGCTTCACCCATTACCTTCTCTGGCGTCACAAGCGCCAGCACCTCGGGGAACAGCTCCATGCCGAGAACGACCACGGCGCGCGCCCCCGGCAGGAGCGCGGTCGCCGAATCATATAGCGGCGTGCCGGCGGCATCAACCACCGTGGCCACGCCGAAAAGGTCGACGTCGTGGAGGGCGGCGGCAGCTCGCTCTTGCAGAGCATCCGGTACCGAGGCAACCATGGCTTACCTCCGAGTCCATGAACGATCTAGCGCCCTCCCAGTTTCGCACCGTGGCCTGGCGGTGTCAACGCCGGAGGCGCTCGCCATGGCAACTTCGGGGCTTGTACATTCTCGCCGCCGGTGCACTCGGGGTGGCCGGAGCCTCCAGGCACGTCCGACTTCGTGATAGAAGAACGCACAAGGCAGGGCCTCTATCTTCCACAAGTTGCCCGGCGTCGGCGGTGCCTGTATCATGCCTAGCGGAAGAGGAGGTGGAGAGATGCCCCAGCCAATGACGTCTCGCCAGCGCGTGCTGATGGCGCTGAACCACGAGGAACCAGACCGCCTGCCCATCGACTTCGGCGGGCGCCACAGCCTGCACGTTTACGCTCACCGGGCCCTCAAGCAGTACCTGGGACTGGAGGGCGGCGAGGAGGTCGTGCGCAGCTACCTAACCTACACGGCCGAGCCCGACCCGCGCCTGATCGAGCGCTTCCATTCGGACGCCATCGCCTTCCAAGTGAGGGCGGCCAGCGGCTACGAGTTCCGGCTCGACCCGGTCGACGACAGCTGGACGGACGAGTGGGGGATCGGCTACCACCGGCCGCCGGACGGCTTGTACTACGATCCCTACAAGTATCCGCTGGCCGGCGAGGTCACCGTGGCGCAAGCGGAAGCCTACCCCTTCCCCGATCCCCGCGACCCGCACCGCATCGCCCACATTGTTGAGCCGCTCAAGGCCGCTCACGCGACAGGCGAAAAGGCGCTGATGCTCAACTCCCCCACGGTCGGCATCTGGATGACGGCCTTCTACCTGCGGGGGCTCGAGCAGTCGCTGATGGACCTCGCCCTGCAACCGGAGGTCATCGAGGTGCTGGCCGAGCGGACTACGCGGTGGTTCGTCGACCTCTGGGAGGCGGTGCTGCCGGAGATTGGGGAGTACGTGGACATCATCCAGATGGAAGGTGACCTTGGCGGGCAGTACGGGCCACTCTTCTCACCCAAGCTCTTCCGGCAGATGTTCAAGCCGCGCTTGCGCCGGGTTTTTGACACCATCCACAAGCACAGCCGGGCCAAGGTCAAGCTGCACGCCTGCGGCTCGGTCTACTGGGCCATTCCCGACCTGATCGACTGCGGCATGGACGTGCTCAATCCCGTGCAGGTCAACGCCGCCGATATGGATACGGCGCGCCTGAAGCGCGAGTTTGGCAAGGACATCACCTTCTGGGGTGGCGGCTGCGACACCATCGTCCTGCAGAGCGGCACGCCGGAGGAGGTGCGGGCCGAGGTGACCAGGCGGGTGCGCGACCTGGCGCCGGGCGGGGGATTCGTCTTCTGCTCGATCCACAACATCCAGGCGCACGTGCCGCCCGAGAATATCGTAGCGATGTTCGATACCGCCCGCGAGGTGGGGGTCTATCCGATAAAGTAGATCAGGAAGACGACGCCAGCGGGTGGCATCCCGCGCCACAGACTGGGCTCTGGGCCGAAGAAAACGTAGGGGCGACCGGCCGGTCGCCCCTACAAGTTGCTAGATGCCCTAAAAAGCCTTGAAGTGTTCCTTCCTGGCCTTGCAGAGTGGGCAGATGTCGGGCGCCTCGCCCTCCACCGTCCAGCCACAGACGTCACAGATCTGCAGGGTGCCGACCGTGGCGTCGCTCCCGCTCACGACTGC
This sequence comes from Chloroflexota bacterium, assembly GCA_023473795.1. GTDB lineage: Bacteria > Chloroflexota > UBA6077 > FW602-bin22 > JAMCYS01 > JAMCYS01. Next base: position 10,561 of record JAMCYS010000061.1, read on the forward strand.
CGCCTTGGCCGCCTCGTAGAGGCTCAGGTGCACCCTCTCCGCTTCCAGGGCGTCGGCCATGGAGTGCCGGGCGTGCTTCTCTTCCTGCAGCTCGGCCACGGCCAGGTAGGCCGGGTACATCTCGCGAATCTCGAAGCTCTCGCCCGCGGCGCCGGTCTCCAGGTTGGCGACCGTGTCCTTGATGCCGCCCAGGGCCCGCAGGTGATTGGTGGCGTGCACCCGCTCGGCGAAAGAGAGCGCCCGGAACAGCCGGGCCACGTTGGGGTGTTCCTTCTCCGCCCGGTCGGCGAAGAGCTGGTACTTCATGCTCGCCTGGCTCTCGCCGGCAAAGGCCTCTTTGAGGAAGCGCTCGGTCATCTCGTGCATCGACCACTGACTCCTTCCCCCCAACAGGGAGAGAACGCCGCCGCCGGGCGGCCGTACCAACTAGTCGGTCGTTACTCTTTCCACCCGCGCGGCAACTTCGGGTACATCACCGGCGTGTGGGTCTCGTCGCGCATCTCGGGCGGTTTCTCCCGCGGCTTCTCGTACAGCGGCGCCCGCGCCAGGTCTTCCTTGCTCAGCTGCATCGGCGCGAAGCGGTCGTAGCCGGCGAACTCGAAGTAAGGCGACTCCGCCAGCGCGCCGTGCGGGCAGACCTCCACGCAGTCGCCGCAGAAGATGCAGCGCGAGATGTCCAGATCGTAGCGCTCCACCTGCCGCTCGCGCAGCATCAGAGCGCCGGTCGGGCAGGTCTCCGCGCAGGCACCGCAGGAGACGCAGTTGCTCTCGTTGAGCGAGGCGTGGAACGGCGTGGTCACGATCGTGTCGAAGCCCCGCCCCATCAATCCGTAGCAATCGGGGCCGATGACGTCGCGGCACATCCGCACGCACTGCGTGCAGTTGATGCACTTGTTCAGGTCGCGCAGGATGAACGAGTGCGACGTGTCCGCCTTGTAGTCGTGGAAGTCGCGCGCCTCGCCGTCGTGGAAGCGGTTGGTCGTGACCCCGTACTCGAGGCTCAGCTTCTGCAGGTAGCAGCGGCTGGCGTCGGGGCAGACGCATTGCAGGCAGCGCGCTGCCTCTTCCTTCGCCTGCTCGGCCGAGTAGCCGCACTCGATGCAGGCGAAGTTGTGCTGCCGCTCTTCGTAGGGCAGCATCGCCATCGGCATGCGGCTCGTCACCGGCTTGTAGGGCACGATGGAAATGAGGTCCGGTTTGGCCTCCTCGACCAGGATGCGCTGGCTCACCTGTGCCATGTCCTCGCCGTTAAGGTAGGCGTCGATGGAGCGCGCCGCGAGCTTGCCGCAGGCCACGGACTGGATGACCGTGGAGGCGCCGATGGTGGCGTCGCCGCCGGCGAAGACGCCCGGCCGGTCGGTCATGTAGTTGCCGGGGTCGACGACGATCGTGCTGCGATTGCTGACACGGACGTCCTTCTCGTTGCCCACGCAGCTGAGGTCCGGCGTCTGGCCAATGGCGGCGATGACGGTGTCGCACTCGATGGTGAACTCGGAGCCCTTCACCGGCACGGGCCGCCGACGACCCCTGGCGTCCGGCTCGCCCAGTTCCATACGGATGAACTCCACGCCGGCAACCCGGCCGTCCACTCCCTCCAGGATGCGGACTGGGCCGGCCAGGATGTGCAGCTGCGCGCCCTCGTGCTCGGCGTCGTCCACCTCCGTCCAGTGGGCGCCCATCTCCTTGCGGGAGCGGCGGTAGACGGTGTCGACCTTGGTGGCGCCCAGGCGCAGCGAGGTGCGGGTGGCGTCGAAGGCCGTGAAGCCGCCGCCGATGACCACGACTCGCGGGCCGACCTCCACGTGCTCGCCGAAGCCCACCCGCCGCAGGAACTCCACCGCCGTGAGCACGCCCGGCAGCTCTTCGCCTGGAATCTCCAGTTTATTAGACTTGTGCGCGCCGATGCCGAGGAAGACGGCGTCACAGCCCTCGGCGAAGAGGTCGTCGAGCGAGAAGTCGCAGCCCAGGGACTTGCCGCACTCCAGCTCAGCCCCCAGCGCCCAGACCCGGTTCAGCTCCAGGTCGAGATTGTCTTTGGGCAGGCGGTACTCGGGGATGCCGTAGCGCAGCATGCCGCCCTGCTTGGGCAAGGCCTCGAGCACCTTGACCTTGTGGCCCTTGAGTGACAGGTAATAGGCGCAAGAGAGCCCGGCCGGGCCGGCGCCGACCACGGCCACTCTCTTGCCCGTGGGCGCCTCCTGCGGCCAGGGCAGGGGCGGGTCCTCCAGAATCTGCTCGCCGTGGTAACCGTGGCTCTGGCAGATGGAGATCGGCTCCTCCACCAGCTTGCGCCGGCAGACGTCCTCGCAGGGCCGCGGGCAGACCAGGCCCAGCGTGGCCGGGAAGGGCAGCACCTGCATAAGAATCGTGGCGGCCTCGCGCCAGTTGCCCTGGGCGTTCTGCTCCAGAAAGCCCGGGATGTCGATGTGGGTCGGGCAGTTGATCTGGCAGGGCGGCTGACAGTAGGCGTTATGGTCGGAGAGAATCAGTTCCAGCGTATCGTGGCGCAGCTGCCGCAGGGCCTCGCTGTTGGTGCGCACCACCATGCCCTCGGCTGCCACGAGGCTGCAGGAGGGCAGCGGACGCGTCTCGCCTGCGACCTCGACCACGCACAGCCGACAGCCTCCCATCGCCTCCATCTTCTCGTCGGAGCAGAGGGTGGGGATCTCGATGCCTGCCGCCTGCGCCGCCTGCAAGACGGTGACGCTGGCGACTGCCTCGACCTCGCGGTCGTCGATCGTCAGCTTCACCAGGGCGTGACCGTCGGCGTGCTGCGGGTGAGGCTCTATGACCCGCGAAGGCGGGACGTGAAACTCCGTGAACTCAGGGCTCATACGGCAGCCTTCCTCTCAAATCCGCGCGTGCGCAGGGCCCGGCAGGTTGCGGTGGGGCAACGCCCCTCCTCTATGTGAACGCGATAGTCTTCCGCGAAATGGGTCATCGTAGTACGCAGCACCGTCGGCGCGGTGAGGCCGAAGCCGCAGAGCGAGCTCTGGCTCAATAGGTTGCCGAACTCATCTAGCAGCGCCAGATCGTCCTTGCGACCGAGGCCGCTCATTATGGTCTCCAGCACGCCCGTCAGCCGGTTCGTGCCCAGGCGGCAGGGGACGCACTTGCCGCACGACTCGTGCGCCAGGTAATCCATCCGCCCGCGGGCGAAGTCGACCATGCAGACTTTCTCGCCCAGGACCCGCAGACTACCGGAGCCGACGAAGGCGCCGACCTCCCGCAACGCGTCGTGGCCTAGGGGCGTGTCCAGCAGGCTCTCCGGCAGCACGGCGCCGGTCGGTCCGCCGATCTGCACCGCCCGCGGGCTCTGGCCGGCCGCCGGCCCGCCGCCCCACTGGGTCAGGATCTGGCGCAGGGGGGTGCCAAACGGCACCTCAACCAGGCCGGGCTTGGCGACGTCGCCGCCCAGGGCCAACAGCTTGCTGCCCTTGCCGAAGGCCTCGGCGCCGTCGGCCGCCAGGTGCGGCAGATTGGCCAGGGTCTCGGCGCTGTGCACCACGGTGGGCCGGCCCCAGAGGCCGCTCTCGGTTGGGAACGGGGGCTTCTGGCGGGGCATCGCCCGCTGGCCCTCGATGGCCTCCAGCGCCGCCGTCTCCTCGCCGCCGGCGAAGCCGCCCCAGCTGGCGAAGATGTGCACCTGCAACGCGAGCTTGCCGCCAAAGGCACTCAGACCCAGGTAGCCCTGCTCCTCGGCCTCGGCCACGGCCGCCCGCAGGCGGCGCAACGCCGCCGAGTTCTCGGCCTTGGCGTAAACCCAGGCCTCCTGCACTCCCAGGGCGTGGGCCGCGATGACGATGCCCTCCAAGAGGGCGTGCGGATTGGTCTCCAGCAGGGCCCGGCAGAGCGGCGCGGCCGGGTCGGCGTCGTACGCGTTCGCTACCAGGTAGCGCGGTCCCTCGTTGGCCAGGGCGGCGCGCCACTTGCGGGCCACAGGGAAACCGCCTCCGCCTAGGCCGCGCAATCCGGACTTCTCCAGCAGGCCGAGCACGTCGGCCTGGGACTGTTCGCTCACCACGCGCTTGGCGGCGGCGTAGCCGCCGCGCGCCAGGTATTTGTCTATGTGATCCGTTTGGCTGCCCCCGCGCCATTGACCGTCTAAGGACGCCGGGACATTGCCCGCCGCGGGCAGCAGGGACCAGCGACCGTTCTTCTCACTCACCAGCCAAACCCCCTTCGGCAGCCGGCCGCAGGCGGAATTGCGGGCTCAGCGTGACCATACTGTACAGATCGCTGACCGGCAGGCTGGCCTCGCTGGCGACTCGTTCCAGCGCCCAGCGCGGCAGGTAGCCGAAGGCGGCCTGCACGTCTTCCAGCACCGGCAGCAAGCCGCTGTCTTCGCGGGGCGAGCTGAGGATGCCTTCCAGTTTCGCCAGCGACTCCTCCGGCCCGCTGCGGCCGTCCGCGGGCACGGCCACGGCAAACGACATCGGCCGCGCGCCCGCGTACTCGGCCCCCTGCACCAGACGCGGCCGGTAGAAGCCGCTGATGGTCTTGTCCCTCAGCGGTGGGCGCTTGCGGAAGGGCCGGAACGGGTCGCGCCGGCTGTACTGGATGGAGATGGCGCGCGGTGGGCAGGCCTTCTCGCAGAGCAGGCAGGCCTCGCACTTGAAGGCCTTGGTCTCCGGTTCCACCACCAGCTGGATCAGTCCGCGGCTGCGCTCCGGCAGTTGCGGTTTCTCATATGGGTACAGGTTCGTCCAGCGGCGCCCCAGGAAGTGCCGGATGGTGATCCCCATGCCCTTGAATATGCCTAGCATCGGCCTACCTCCCCGCCGCGTCGGCGAGCGGATTGCCGACCACGACCGTTTGCTTAACCGCCCGTGCGCTCTCGGGCTTTGTGGCCGGCCGGAGCAGCACTAGCGACGGCAGCTTCCAGACGAAGATGGCCAGCATCGCCCAGTTGACCGCCGCCAGCGGCAGCGCGTACACCGGCAGCGTGAACTGCCAGACGGTGATGCCCAGGGGCAACGCCACCGGAATGGTCCCCGGCACGAGCACCGCCAGCGTACCCACCAGGCCGATGTTCACCAGCGCCAGCGGGATCAACACCTTCCAGGCGAAGCCCATCAGCTGGTCGATCCGCAGCCGTGGCAGCGTGGCGCGCACCCAGAGGAAAACGAACATTACCGCGTACAGCTTGGCCATGGTCCACAGCCAGCCGAACCCCTCGCCGAAGGGCCCGTGCCAGCCGCCCAGGAAGAGCGTCGCCGCCATCCAGCAGATGACGACCATGTTCCCGTACTCGGCCATGAAGAACATCGCCCAGCGAATGCCGCTGAACTCGGTCAAGTAGCCGGCGACCAGCTCGTTCTCGGCCTCGGGCAGGTCGAAGGGGTTGCGGTTCGTCTCCGCCAGGCCGCAGATGAAGAAGATGAGCGCCGCCAGCGGCAGCAGCAGGCCGAACCAGACCGTGCTGACCTGGGCGCTGACGATGCCGCTCAGGCTCAGCGTGCCGGCCATCATGGCCGCCGGCACGAGCGACAGGACCAACGGCACCTCGTAGGAGATGTTCTGGGCCACGGCGCGCAGCCCGCCTAGGGTGGAGTACTTGTTGTTGGAGCTCCAGCCGGCCGTGAGCACGCCCAAGGTGGAGAGGCTGCTCACCGCCACCACGAAGATCAGGCCGACGTTCAGGTCCGCCGCCACCGGGAACTGATTCGCCAGCGGCAGCGCCACGTAGGCGCCCAGCATCGGCATAACAAACATCACCGGCGCTAGGAGGTGGAGGATCTTGTCGGCCTCCCCGGGGACGACGTCCTCTTTGAGCAGCAGCTTCAAGGTGTCGGCGATGGCGAAGGGCAGGCCCTGCAGCCAGCGCGGGCCGGAGTGCAGAGGGCCAAAGCGATCCTGGGTATAGGCCAGCATCTTACGGTCGCCCCAGGAGAGCACCAGCGCCGAGCCGATCACGAAGACGATGGCGATGAGCAGCCCGATTACCAGACGGCCAAGCTGGCCTAGGATCAGAGTCAGGTCCATTAGCGGTCCACCTCCCCGAGCACGATGTCGATGCTGCCCAGGATAGCGACCACGTCGGCCATCGTGCAGCCCTTCACCAGCCGCGGCAGAATCTGGAGGTTCACGAACGAGGGCCCGCGCACCTTGGCCCGGTAGGGGTTCTGCGACAGGCCGTCGCTGACCATATACAGCGAAAGATCGCCCTTGGCGCCCTCGACGGTGAAGTAGGCCTCACCCTTGGGCGGGCGCACCGCGTGCGGTACGCGGGCTTGAATGGGACCGCCGGGCAGGTTCGCCATCGCCAGGCGGCAGAGGCGGATGGCCTCGCGCATCTCGTAGAGCCGCACTTCGTACCGCGAGAAGCAGTCGCCGCCGTAGCGCACCTGCGGCTGGACGTCGAGTTCAGGATAGGCGCCGTAGGGCCGGTAGGTGCGCATGTCGAACGGCACGCCCGAGCCCCGGATGTTGGGTCCGCTCAGGCTGTAGGCCACGGCCACGTCCTGGGGAATGACGCCCACCCCCACCGTGCGGGCGCGGAAGATCTCATTGCCCGAAACCAGCTCCTCCAGCTCGTCCAGAAGCTTGCCGAAGTCGCCCAGGAACTTCTCCAGCGTGCCCAGCCAGCCGGTCGGCAGGTCGAAGAGCACGCCGCCCACGCGGAAGTAGTTGTGGTTGAAGCGGCTGCCGCCCAGGGCCTCGAAAAGGTCGAGGATGCGTTCCCGCTCGCGGAAACAGTAGGTGACCGGCGTCCAGGCGCCGAGGTCGAGTACGTAGGTGCCGACGCCCACCAGGTGAGCGCTGCAGCGGCTCAACTCGTCCACGATCACGCGGATATACTCCGCCCGCCGGGGCACCTCCACGCCCAGCAGCGCCTCGGCGGCGCCCACGTAGGCGTGCTCGTTGAGCATATTGCTGATGTATTCGAACTGGTCGCAGTAGCGAATGCCGCCCATGTAAGTGCGGCTCTCGAAGATCTTCTCGATGCCCCGGTGGAGGTAGCCGATGACCGGCGTGCACTTGACTACCCGCTCCCCGCGCAGGCGCATCACCAGGCGCAACACGCCGTGGGTCGAGGGGTGCTGGGGGCCCATATTGAGAATCAGGTCCTGCGAGGCGTCGAACGGCTCCTCGGCCTCCTGCTGATCCAGCGGTACGAGCTTCTCTGTCGTCGTCATGCCTTGCTCCCATGCTGCCGGTAGGCTGGCGGCAAGTAGTCCTTGCGCAACGGATGGCCGACGAAGTCGTCGTCCGTCAGGATCCGGCGCGGGTCCGGGTGGCCGGCGAACTGGACGCCCACCAGGTCGTAGGTTTCGCGCTCCAGCCAGTTGGCGCCCGGCCAGACGGGCACGAGGCTATCCACCACCGGGTTGTCGCGGTCCAGTTTCACCCGCAGCTGCGCGGTGAGCACGTTGGCCAGGGAATGGACGTGGTAAACCACCTGAATGTGGTCCTTCATATCCACGCCGCTGACGCAACTGAGGTAGTTGAAGCCGAGCGCTGGGTCGTCGCGCAGCGCCAGGGCCAGCTCCCGCAGGCCTGCCGGGTCGGCCTCCAGTTTCAGCGCTCTCTCCTCGAAAGCGATGGGGCCAACCAGATGCTGGCCGTACTTGCCGCTGATCGTCTCGGCGGCCTGGCGGTAGCGAGGCGCGGGAGGGGCGGCGGGCTTGCGGCGGACGTTGAGTACCATGCCCTACTCTCCCTCCTTCTTCTTGGGCTCGCCGTCGAATAGTGAAAGGAGCGGCGATTGCGGGTACATCTGGGCTATCTTTTCTCGCAGTTTGAGGATGCCGTCAATCAGCGCCTGCGGGCGCGGCGGGCAGCCGGGGACGTAGACGTCGACCGGGATCACCGTGTCGATGCCCTGCAGCACGTGGTAGGAATCCCAGAACTCGCCGCCGCTGGTAGTGCAGGCGCCCATGGCGATGACGAAGCGCGGCTCGGCCATCTGCTCCCAGAGGCGGCGCATGCGCGGGGCCATCTTCAGGGTGACGGTGCCGGCGACGATCATCACGTCGGCCTGGCGCGGGCTGGGCCGGAAGACCTCCGCGCCGAAGCGGGCCACGTCGTGCTGGGGCATGCCGGAAGCCATCATCTCGATGGCGCAGCAAGCCAGACCGTAGGTCAAAGGCCAGGGCGAGCGCGAGCGTGCCCAGCCGAACAGGTCCTTCATGGTGGTGAAGGCGATGTTCGGCTCGCCCGCTTTTTCGACTACGTCCACTTCAACACCCCCTTACGCCACGCGTAGACGAGGCCCGCCACGAGGACGAGAATGAAGATGGCCATCTCTACGAGGCCGACCACCCCCAGTTGGCCGAAGCGCGTGGCCCAGGCGAAGAGGAATATGGCCTCTACGTCGAAAACGACGAAGAGCAGAGCGAAAATGTAGAAACGAACTGGGAACTGGACCCAGGCCGTGCCCACCGGCTCCTCGCCGGACTCGTAGGCGCGAAGTTTCTCCCGGGTCTTGTGGCCCCGCGGCGCCAGCAACAGCGACGCGATTAGACCTCCGAGGACGACCACGGCTCCCACCGCCAGAAACACGGCGGCGTAGAAGTAGCCAGTCAAATAGAACTCCTGGCCCAAGGCAGACCTCCAGAACGGTTTGGTGCGCCCGATAGGTTATCCTATCACGCCCACTTTGGCAACAGGTCGGGCAACGAGCGGAGGTCCTATTGTACTACGTTGGAGCGCAGGCGGTCCACGGATGGCTAGTATGCTTGGGCCAAGTAAGGGGGAGACACGGCTGGAGCGGGCCACGCCTGGACGAGTCGTAAGCTGGGTCCGCCGGATTGCAGGTCGCGCCAAGTCCCAGGCGGCCTGGCTCTCTCATCGCGAGAGAACGCCTATCCGCCGGGCTGCGCACGAGCGCGGGCCTGCCTAGGAGCGACGCAGGCTCGGCGGCAGTAGAAACGCCGCCTGGGGTTGAAGGTCCGGCGAGGCGGGCTAGATTTCCAGCCAGCGCCTAGCCCAGCTGCGCATCGCCGGTTCCGGCGCTTGGAAGATCTCTGCCATCTTGGCCACGCTGCGCACTCGGGGCCAGTAGGCCAGGACCCATTCGCGCGGCATCAATATGCTGGCGGCAAAATAATCGGCCGTGGCCTCGGCGAAGGGGCGGCAGCCGTCGGCCGTCTCGGCTTCGTACATGGCCGAGACGTGGCAGACGATGTGGTACCCCTCGTGGAAGACCACGTACCTCTTCATAGGCAGGGGCTGGTTGCTGTTGAGTTGCAGCACCCACTCGTCGCCGAGAAGCCAAACGGCCCCATGGTGTGCTCGAAGGGGCAACAAGCGGATTTCGACCGGGCGCAGGGGGTCGAACGTGTGGATCAGGTCGAGGGGCACGGGCGGGCTGCTGATGCCGGCGGCGGCCAGGAAGTCGTTGGCTTGGCTTTCGACGTGTCCTAGCAGTTCGCAGGGCCGATCGCAGTGGCCGTCCCGGCAGCCCTCGAGGGTGAGCATGCGGTAGTTCTGATGGACCAGTCTAGCCTGTTCGCGCTTCTGCCGGCACCAGGCGCCTTTGCGACAGGGGCAATGCCGCTCGAAGGGGCAGCTTGGCGCATGGCCGTCTGGCCCAGTGAGGCACGTGGCTGTGTCAGGGCGATTGGCCACCCTCACGCTTTCTTCTCCGCCGCTCGATGAGATCTTCGACCATGATGATCAAGTCGTCGTCAAGTAAGTCCGGATACTTAAGCCTGGCGTACTCGCGGAACTCCGGCCATTCGCTCGTACCGGCGGTCTGCAGGAGCGGCAGGTGCCGTGCCAGAGCGAGCACATACTCGGTGCTGACGCCGCCATAGTCGGCCAAGCGAGCGCATGATTTGGGCGAAGGCGTGTCCTTGCCGGCCAGCCAGCGGCTCATCGTGGCGTGACTCACGCCGACATCCTTGGCCAATTGGCTCGGGGCGACGCCTCTCTTGCGACTGAGGGAGCGCAGAAACCCAACCATGTCTTCCATATCGCGAGCCATCATAGCGTCGTGCGGCTCTGCTGTCAAGCTCGCGTACGCCCCTGTACGCAAGGGTACAAGTTTCGCCGCCGTCTCCCCCTGCATTTGCTCGCGGTAGTTGAGCCCCCGGTCGCTTGACGAACGGGCAAGTTGGTCTTAGAATGTACGTACGCGTACATAGACGCGCTGCCGCGTACAGACCCCTGCCGGCCGGTGCGCGGCCGCCCGCGCGGCGGCGATGTCGGACGCGAATTTCGCGCCTGGAGGTAGTGTCTTGAATGAGGTCCTGAGGGTCGTCGAGAACGAGGTGCAGTTGGTGGCGCTGGCCATCTTCGTGGGCATGTACCTCGTTCGCCTGAACTGGCTCCGCTCGTTGCGCTCCCCCTGGGAGACGGCCGCGCCCAAAGCCTCCGCGGCCAGGGGTGTTCTCCTCTCCTTCGGCTCCGTCTTTCTGCCCTGGACCATGGAGAGTACGCGCAAGCACTTCGCGGTCTACGTCGAGTTCGCGCTCTTCCACATCGCGGTGGCCATTGCCATCCTCGCCAGCTTCGCCTTGCCCTACGCCCCCCAGTTGTTGCCGCAGCCGGTCATCTACGTCTCTCTTTTCTTCCTGGCCCTGGGGGTGGTAGCGGGCCTGATCCGGATTCGGCGCCGCTTGGTAAACGTTAACTTGCGGGCCATTAACACGCCGGACGACTACTTCGCGATCACTGTAGTCTCCCTATGGTTTGCCGCTGCCCTCTGGGGCCTGGGTACCATGAGCGATCTGGGGCTCACAGTCTACTTCGGGCTGACGGCCCTACTCCTGATCTACGTGCCGCTGGGCAAGGTCTCGCACTACTTGTACATGCCATTCAGCCGCTTCTACTTCGGCTACACGTTCGGCAGGCGGGGGGTCACCGTCCGCAAGAGCCAGTGGAGGTACAACTGATATGGTGGATACCATCGACTCCCGGCCCAAGGGCGCCGTCGGCGAGGCGGCGATGAAGGTCCTTGACTCCAAACTCACGCGACAGATGGCCGTGAACATGCACGCCTGCGTGCACTGCGGCCAATGCTTCGAATCGTGCCACTACTACCTGGCCACGCGTGATCCCAAGGTTACCCCTGCCTACAAAGCCGAGCAGCTGCGCAAGTTGTACAAACGCCGCCACGACTGGCTGGGCCAGCTGGCGCCTGGTTGGGTACACGCCACCCAGCCGACCGACGAGCAGATCGCGGCGCTCTACGAGGCCGCTTTCGGCAATTGCACTATGTGCCGGCGCTGCAACCTCAGCTGCCCCATGGGACTCGACATGGCCCTCATGATGCGCACGGCGCGCTGGATGCTGACCAGCCAGGGCCTTATCCCGCCTGGACTGAAGGCTACCATAGATACTCACCTGGCCACCGGCAACAACATGGGGATAACCCGCGAGGAGTTCCTGGAGACGGTGGATTGGCTGCAGGAGGAGCTGCAGAAGGAACTCGACGATCCGGACTTCCGCATTTCGGTCGATCGCCCGGGGACCGAGTTTCTGATCTGCCTGAATCCGCGCGAGGTGAAGTTCTACCCGTTGCTCTTTATGGCCCAGTTCAAGACCTGCTACGCGGCAGGGCTGGACGTCGGGCTGTCCAGCGCCTATTGGGATGCCACGAACTACGGCCTTTTCTCCGGGGATGACGCGGCCTGCAAGCAGATCGTGACCAAGACCATCGACGAGGCGGTGCGCCTGGGGGCCAAAACCCTCATCCTCACGGAGTGCGGCCATGGTTACCGGGTCTATCGCTGGGAAGCCCCTGGCTGGTATGGCAAGCCGATGCCGGTCAACGTGATCAGCTACATTGAGTTGGCCGCCGAGCAGATCAGACGGGGTCGGATCAAAGTCGACAAGAAGAGGAACACCGAGCGGGTGACCTACCACGATCCCTGCAACCAGGCCCGCAGCGGCGGCATAATCGACGAGCCGCGCTACATCCTCAGCAAAGTCGTGATGGATTTCCAGGACATGGAACCGCACGGCGAGAACAACTTCTGCTGTGGTGGCGGCGGCGGCGCGCTGACGATGAGCGAGTTCCGCGACCGCCGGCTGGCGGCGGCCAAGGTCAAGGCCGATCAGATAGTGGCTACGGACGCGAAGATCGTGGCCACGTCCTGCCACAATTGCATCGACCAACTGAGCGAGATCGGCAAGCACTACAAACTTGGCGTGAAGGTGATGAACCTCTGCGAGCTGGTGGCAAACGCCATCGTGCTGCCGCCAAAGGCGGTGACGGTGGCGGTTCAGGAGATCGGCGAGCGGCCCGTCGCGGTGGACGCCGATGGGTTCATCGAGGACACTTCCCTGTGGTCTCCGGAGGCGGCCGTCTTCCTGGCCAGGCGCCAGGGCTTCGGCGACGTGCTCGAGCGCCTCACCCCGGACCAATGGCGGGTTGTCGATTTCACCCGGGCGTATTATGGCCGTTTCGGCGTACCGCCCATGCGGGAGACGGTTTGCGCCGAGCTGCAACTCAGTAAGCGGCAGTTCGGGACGCTTTTCCCGGGCACGCTCAAAACGCTCTACAGGACTGCCGGCCTGTCGCGGGAAGTCGTGCACAAGGTGGCCGCGGAGTAGCCAGGGGGGACGGCGATAGGGCTAAGCAAGAAGCCAACCGTCCCAATTCACAAAAGGTGATCGACCTCGGCAGCTCAGGCGGCCGCCTATCTGTCGCCTGCCCGGCAACGCCGGGCAGGCGAAGCTCGTCTTGCTACTTCTGCGGCAGCACCAGGCCGGTGCAGCGCCAGTTGACCTCGGACTGGCCCGTCTCGGCCCAGACGACGCAGGCCGGCGCGCAGCCCTCCTTCTTCACGTCCAGGTCGATCCACCAGGTCTTGGTGTAGTCGTTGTACAGCGACCTCTCGGTCAGCGGCCCCGTCTGGGCGCAAACGCCCGCTTTGGCGATCTCCTTCGCCTGCTCCAGCGTCATCGGGGGAGCCGCGTTAGCGCCCGCCGCCGGGCTCGGAGCCGTGGGCGAGGGCACCGCCGCGGCGCCGGCTGCCGCGCAGGCGCCCAGGAGGAACGATGCCACCAGTACGCTCGCGATCAACCCTGATCGAGGGGAGAGTTCGCCGCCCATTGTCAGCCTCCTTCCCGTCGAACGCGTCTTCGCATTTGTCCATGTAGACGCCGAAGGTGGGCGGCAGGTTCCCTCGCGACCGGACTAGCGCTGCGCGGGCTTGACGTCCAGTCTTGGCCGCGGGCTGGTCATGCCGACCGGGTCGAGCACGCGGTCGAGGTCTTCCTGCGAGAGCAGACCCTTCTCCTTGACCAATTGGCGGATGGTCTTGCCTGTGCGCACCGCCTCCTGCGCCACCTTGGCCGCCGCCTCGTAGCCGATGTAGGGATTCAGCGCCGTGGCCAGGGCCGAGCTGTCCTCCAGCAGCTGCTGGGCGCGCGCCTCGTTGGCCGTGATGCCCTTGACGCAGCGATCGGTGAACAGGCGAACGACGTTGCGCAGGATCTCCAGCGACGTCAGCAGGTTGAAGTTGATGACCGGCATCATCACGTTCAGCTCGAGCTGGCCCGCCTGAATGGCCATGGCGATGGTCAGGTCGTTGCCCACCACCTGGAAGCAGACCATGTCCAGCACTTCGGCCATCACCGGGTTGACCTTGCCCGGCATGATCGAGGAGCCGGGCTGCACCGGCGGCAGGTTGATCTCCCCAAAGCCCGTGCGGGGGCCCGAACTCAGCAGCCGCAAGTCGTTGGCGATGCGGATCAGTTCCAGGGCCAGCAGTCGCAGCGCGCCGGAGACCTCGCCGTAGGAGCTGGCACTCTGCGTCATTTCCTGCAGGTTGCCGGCCGGTTGCAGGTCGCAGCCGGTGATCTCGCTCAACCGGCGCACCACTTCGTCGCGGTAGCGGGGATGGCTATTCAGCCCCGTGCCCGCCGCCGTGGCGCCGATGTTCAATTCCTTGAGCGCCTCGGCCGCGTGCTGGATGCGGGCCCGCCCGCGCGCCACCGCCTTCCCGTAGGCGGCGAACTCCTGGCCCAGGCGCACCGGGACGGCGTCCTGCATGTGCGTCCTGCCGGCCTTGATGATGTGGTCGAACTCGCGGGCCTTGTCGTCGAGCGCCAGCACCAGGTCGTCCAGGACGGGCAGCAGCTGCGCTACCAGGAAGAGCGCCGCCACGCGCATGGACGTGGGGTAGACGTCGTTGGTCGACTGGGCCATGTTGACCTGATCGTTGGGATGGACGGGTTTGTTGTCGCCCAGTTTGCCGCCCAGGATCTCGTTGGCCCGGTTGGCGATGACCTCGTTGGCGTTCATGTTGAAAGAGGTGCCGGCGCCGGCCTGGAAGACGTCGATGACGAAGTGCTCGCGCCAGCGGCCGTCGGCCACCTCCCGCGCCGCCTGCACAATGGCCTGGCCCAGGCGAGGGTCGAGCTCGCCCAGGGCCATATTGGCTTCCGCCGCCGCCCGCTTCACCAGGGCAATGGCCCGCACCATTTCCGGATGGGCGCGCCAGCCGCTGATCGGAAAATTCTCCACCGCCCGCGCCGTCTGGGCCCCGTAGTAGGCCCCAGCCGGCACCGCCACCTCCCCCAGAGAGTCGTGTTGAGTCCGAGTGGCCTTGTCAGACATCTTGCTTCTCTCCTAGTACACCTTGCCGGGATTCATAATGTTGTTGGGGTCGATGGTTGCCTTCAGTTGCCGCATCAGCGCCAGGGCGTTGGGGTCGAGGCTCTGGGGCAGGAAGTCGCGCTTGAGCAGGCCGATGCCGTGCTCGCCCGAGAGCGTGCCGCCTAAGCCAATCGCCGCGTCGAAGATCGCCCGTGCCGCCGCCTGCACTCGCTCTACCTCGGCCGGGTTGCGCAGGTCGCAGAGGATATTCGGGTGCATGTTGCCATCGCCAATGTGCCCAAAAAGTGGAATCAACAGGTCGTACTGGCGGGCGATGGCCGCCACCCGGCGCACCATCTCCGGGATGGCGCTCCGGGGCACGGAAATGTCCTCGCCCAACTTGTTGGGCTTCAGCCGACCCAGCGAGGGTGAGATTGCCCGGCGCACTGCCCACAGCCGATCGGATTCTGCCTTGTCGGCGGCGACCTGCACCTCGCGGGCGCCACGCTGGCGGCAGGTGTCGCTCACCACCTGTAGCTGCTGCGTGACCGAACACTCGTCGCCGTCCACGTCCACCAGCAACTGCGCCTCCACGTCCAGCGGCAGGCCGGCGTGCAGATATTGCTCGACGCAGTAAATGGCCGTCTGGTCCATTATCTCCAGTGCCAGGGGCACCACCCCTGCCCCCAGGATGGCGTTGACCGCCTCCCCGGCGTCCTCCAAGCGAGGAAAGACGGCAAGCACCGTGCCGCGCGCTTTGGGCAGCGGGATGATGCGCAGAGTCGCTTCCGTGACCACGCCGAGCGTGCCCTCGGAGCCGACGAACAGTTGCGACAGGTTGTAGCCGCTCACGTTCTTGATCATCCGGCCGCCGCAGCGGGCCACCCTGCCGCCGGGCAGCACCACCTGCAGCGCCAGCACGTAGTCCTTGGTGCCGCCGTACTTGAGGCAGCGGGGGCCGCTGGCGCCCGTGGCGACGTTGCCGCCGATGGTCGACTGCTTGAGGCTGGCGGGGTCCGGGGGATAGAAGAAGCCCTTGGCCTCCACGGCTGCCTGCAGGCTGGCGTTGATCACGCCCGGCTCGACGACCGCCACCATGTCGACGGTGTCGACGTCCAGGATGCGGTTCATCTGGTTGGTGCCGAGTACGATGCCGCCCCGTGCCGGCACGGAGCCCCCCGCCAGGCCGCTGCCGGCCCCCCGTGGCACCACCGGCACCCGCTCGCGGTCGGCCAGGGCCAGCACGCTCGCCACCTCGGCCGTGGTGTGGGGCAAGACGACGACATCCGGCTTGCTCTCCAGGAAGGTGCCGTCATAGGAGTAGACCGCGAGCTCTTCCGGCGAGGTGAGGACGCGCTCCCGCGCCAGGAGGCGGCGCAATTCGTCAATCAGTCGGGCTTCCACTGTCTATCCTCACCTTCTCGCCGTCCAACGGCGGCAGCTGCTCCCCGGCGCCGCCCCGGTAGGACTCGGCCAGCAGCTCCATTGGATGGCGCACGTCAGTTGCCCAGCCGCGGCCGCGCACGCCCGCCTGCAGTTGCAGCAGGCAGCCCGGGTTGCCCGTGACCACCGTGTCGGCGCGACTCTCCCGCAGGTTGTCCATCTTGCGCGCCAGAATCTTGTCCGCCCGGCCGGCGTGACTGATGTTGTAGATGCCGGCACTGCCGCAGCACCAATCGTCCTCGTTGAGCTTCATTAGTTGCAGCCCCGGCACCAGCCTCAGCAGCTGCCGGGGGGCCTCGCGCACCTTCTGGGCGTGGGCCAGGTGGCAGGGCATGTGGTAAGCCACCTGGCGCGGCACTGCGCCCAGCGGCCGGCGCAAGGGGATGCCCACCAGGAACTCCGAGATGTCGCGCACTTTGGCGCTGAAGGCGCGGGCGCGCTCGGCGTAGGCCGGGTCGTCGCACAGCAGGTGGGCGTACTCCTTGGTCTGAGCGCCGCAGGCGGCGCAGTCGGCCACTATGTAGTCGACACCCAGGGACTCGAAGACGTCGATGTTCCGCCGTGCCAGGGCCCGTACTTCCTCGAACTCCCCCTCCTCGGTGTGGGGCGCGCC
Source organism: Chloroflexota bacterium (assembly GCA_023473795.1). Taxonomy (GTDB): domain Bacteria; phylum Chloroflexota; class UBA6077; order FW602-bin22; family JAMCYS01; genus JAMCYS01. The sequence goes on from JAMCYS010000061.1 coordinate 27,111, forward strand.
ACAGCAAACCTGCTCCTTGGGCGTCACCACCTCGCAGGCATTGGCGGTCAGCACGTCGACCGTCGCCCGGCTGGAGCGGGCGAAGACGAGGGTCATCACGCAACCGAGGAAGAAGCCCACGCGGTAGCGTCTTACGCCTGACGTGGGCACCACTTCCGGCAGCTCCTGCCGCAGGGGGCGGCCGGGCAGTTGGGGCAGCAAGCCCTCCATCTCCGCCAGCGGGCCGGGCAGCAGGCGCAGGGCGCCGCTACCGCGCACGAGTCGCTGTAGGCCCAGTCGCTGGTACAGACGCAGGGGCACGAGCGAGGCTTCCAATCTGTCCGGGTGGGGCAGCAGCCAACGCAGGGAGAAGCCGGCCAGGGCGCCCGCGACGGCCCCCCGGCGGCGCTGGCTCTCGGCCACGGCCCGCGCGCCCAGCACCAGCTCGCCGACGCGCACGCCGGTGGGGCAGATGGTCTGGCAGGCGCGACAGTCGAGGCAGTGGTACATATGGTCGCGGAGGTTGGGCGAGAGCTCGAGCCGGCCCTCTTGCCAGGCCCTGATCAGGGCTACCCGGCCGCGGGGCGATTGCACCTCCACGCCGTCCGTGGCGTACGTCGGGCAAACCGAAAGACAGAGGCCGCAGCGAATGCAGGCCAGGACGTTGTCGTAGTCCGGGCCGTCGCCGCTGGCGAAGCGGGGCGCGAAAGTGGCGCCGTGGCCCAGGGGTATGCGGGGCTCGGGTGGTTGTTCCGGGGGCAGAGACACGTATTACCCCTTCAAGCGGCCAAGCCGCCAGGTACTGCTCCCGCTATTCTAAGACTTGAATCCGCCTCCGGTCAAAACGGGTCGCTTTTGCTGCAGCGTTTGGCTGGCACGCGTGGGGCGCAGGAGAGGTCGCTCCGGGCGTAACGCGGGGGCCATGTCCCGCACACCGGACAGAAGCGGACTAAAGCCCGCGGTACGAACGACAAGGAACCCGTGCTTGTAGTGCGGACTTCAGTCCGCTCCCTGCCTTTCAGTAGTGTCCGGGCCTTTCTCCCCCGACAGGCGGCAACCCGCGCTCCGGCGCTTCCGGTGCCCCCGGGGCTGGCCGGAGCCGGGCGCAAGGTCCGGCGCTACGACCTGGGGCACCTTTCCTGGCCTGCGGTCTAGGCCGCCTGGGCAACCGGCAGGGCCAGTGCCATCGGGATGAAGCGGATGCCATTGACCGTCTGCTCCGGCCCGGCGGGAGTGAACCCCAGCCGCTCGTAGGCGAGCACAGCGTTCGGCGAAGCGTTGACCGTCAGCTCGCGCACGCCGGGTGCCGCCATCAAGCAGATGCCTACGGCTGCCTTTAACAGGGAGCGGGCGATGCCCCGGCGCTGCAGTCTGCCTTCCACGAACAGCAGGGAGATGTGCCGGTTCTCGCGTACCTCGACGGCGCCCACCACCTGGTCGCGCGCCTCCGCCAGCAGCACGAAATGGTCGCGCGCGGTCCGCGCGGCAAGGCCCTCGGGGCAAGCGTAGTCGCGGAACTAGCGGAGGCCCGCGGCGTCGTATTGGGGGGCGATGTATTCGTCGAAGACCCGGCAGACCAGGTCGCAGACGCAGCCTTCCTCGCCGGGTACCATGAAACGGAAGTGCAATTGTGCGGCCATTTGTGCTTCTCCTCGGCTCAGAGTCTGTGAACAAATCACCTCGGTTGGTTGTAGTGTCCTGCCAGGCGAGCTAGAATAGGTTAAAGCGCCTGGGAGGTGAGCGGTGACCAAGGAGACCTTGTTTGAGATGCCAGAGCCGGAGG
>JAMCYS010000010.1 GCA_023473795.1 Chloroflexota bacterium
AGCTGTTGCCGCACACCGGGTGGGTGAATTACTTGGCCGTCACCCTGGGTGAATAACTTGGCCGTGGGGTGGGTGAATTACTTGGCCGCGGAAGCCCTCAAGTGGGTGAATTCCCTGGCCGCCGACACAATCGCAGAATGAGGAAGTTCCAGCAGCCTGAGCAGTCGATAGCTGCCGTATGCAGGGCGACAGCCTAGGGTCTGTTATGCACTTTGCACCATGAAAGTGACGAAGCGATGGGCCATCAATATGGCAAAGGCAATGAAGTGCAATCCGGCCAGCGTGGTCGCCAGACGCTTGTAGTCACGTGTCAGGCGACGAAACCGCGCCATCCAGGCGAAACTGCGCTCGACCACCCAGCGCCGGGGCAAGAGCACAAAGCCGCGCCTGGCCGTGGGCAGTCTAACCACTTCCAGACGGATGCCGTGCGCCTGGGCCTCGGCAGCCGGCCCTTCGCCGGTGTAACCTTGGTCCACGAAGGCCACCTCCACCGACTCGCCAGTGACCGCCTGGATTTGCTCGGCCAGCGCCCCCACCTGGGCACGGTCTTGTTCGCTGGCGGGAGTCACGAGCACCGCCAGCAACTGCCCCAGCGTGTCCACGGCCAGGTGCACCTTGCTGTCCTTGCGCCGCTTGTGCCCGTCGTAGCCGGCCCGTGCTCCACTCTCAGGGCTGGACTGCAGGGTGCGGCTATCCAGGATCGCCGCCCGCGGCTTGGCCTGGCGGCCCTCTATTTCACGCATCAGCGAACGCAGGTCGGCCACCATCGCCTCAAACACTCCGGCCTTCAGCCAGCGTTGGGTCTACTGGTAGACCGTGTGCTAGGGAGGCAGATCGTGGGCCATAAAGCGCCACTGCACGCCCGTACGGGCGATGTAACGCAGACCGTTGAAGACCTCGCGCAGGGAATGCTCCCGCTGGGGAGCGCCCTCGCTCATCAGCGTCAGGTAGGGCGCTACGAACGCCCACTCATCGTCAGAGACATCGCTCGGATATGCTCTTCGGCTCATGAGCCGAGCACAGCACATGGTCAGAGTGCATAACAGATTCTAGTGCATGAACAGATGACCTCTTCGGGGATCGTCGGACCGAGCGACGGTGGCAGCTGCCCAGCACTGACGATGAGGACCGCTTTAGTAGGCAACGGGCATTACCGACGACCTGTTCTGAGGCTGCACTAGGAACGTCATCGCACGATCCGCTTCTGAAATGGGCCAACTGCGGCCCATCGGCTCGCGCAACCAGTGCTGCGGTGAGCGGGTTGAAGGCGTCGTCAAAGCCCTCGCACTTTGTCTGATCGTCCTCAGCCATCGATAGCCAATCGCGGGCCTTGTCTAGGAGCGAGGGCACTAGTGCGTGCCGCTCCGCCCTCTGCTTCGGCTCCCGCCCCTTGTAACCGTTCCAGCGCAACCCCCACCGTTTCAGCGCAGCGGCAGGATACGCTTCTACGACGTCCCCCAAGCCGCCGATAGCCAACCGTGGCTGGGCCGCGGCGATTAGCGCGGCCCACCGCATCGCTGGAACGCCGATGCGATCTGTCGATATGGACAGCGGCCACACGCCTACTCTGGTATATGCGGAGGGAATCGCAGAGAGATAGCCGCACATCAAGTTCTCCTGCTTCGGCATGCTTGGCCCTCACCTCATTGATCTTGGTAAGTGGTATGAACACCAATGAACGTGGGAATTCCTAATTGGTGGGCTTCTCCGCCCGCAACCTCGTCTGTCTGGCGTACCGCGTATCCCATGGCCCGATAACCGCGCTGGCGCTTATCCCACATCCGGGCGAGCTGCGGGTTGTTCGTCTCGACGTAATCGTAGATGCGCACATCCTTCTTGCTGGCGTGGTCGCGGTGCAAGCGGCCCGCATATTGTTGCAGCGTTCCCTTCCACGAAATCGGCATGGCGAGCACCAGGGTATCCAACGGCGGGTGATCGAAGCCCTCTCCCACCAGCCGACCGGTGGCGATTATCGCTCGCGGCGCCGACTCGCCCAAGTCCGATAGTTCCGCGAGAACTTCTGCACGCCGTTTCCTTGCTAGTCGGCCGTGCAAGACAAAGCAGCGTTCAATGGCGTCTGCGAGCGCTTTCTGGAGACGTTCCAGATGCTCAGTGCGCTCGGTGAGAACGAGGATCTTCCGGCCCTCGCGATAGGCTTCGATAATGTCCTGAACGATGTGTTGGTTGCGCCGGTCATCCCTAGCGAGGGCCTGAAACACCTCCTGGATTCCTGCCCCCGGTGGGACCCGCGAAGCAATCAGCAAGCGGGGCCAAACTTCCATGTGTGTGGGTGCGGTGTCCGGTCTTGCGGCACTACACCGGATCGGCCCGCACTGCATGAAGATGATCGGCTGGTGTCCATCACGCCGCACCGGTGTCGCGGTCAGTCCTATGACATACCGTGCCCTCGCCCGCTTCAGTGTGGACTCGAAGGTAAAGGCGGATACGTGATGGCATTCGTCGACGATGATCTGGCCGTAGCTATCGAGAGGCTCGGGCTGAGCCTCCAGTCGGGCCAAGGATTGCATCACGGCAATATCGACGTGACAGGAGGGCTGTCTCTTGCCGCCGCCGATGACTCCAATTTCGCCCTTCGGCACGTCGAGGAAGTTGGCCAACTGCTCCTGCCACTGCCTGAGCAGCTCGGTACGATGGACTATGACCAGCGTGCTTACCCCACGCCTGGCGATCAGTGCCGCCGCGGCTACCGTCTTGCCGAATGCCGTCGGCGCACACAGGATGCCAGTCTCCTGTGCCAGCATGGCTTCAACCGCCGCGGCCTGGTCAGCACGCAGTTCGCCTCGGAAACGGGCACTGATAGGTGCTCCACAGGTACGCTCGTCCTGGAATTCGACGCTGATGCCGTGTCGCCTCAGCAGCTCCAACAGCGCATCCAAACAGCCCCGCAGCAATCCGATGTGTCGCGGGTAATTCTCCGCACAGCCCATGACCCGCGGCTTGTTCCAGACTGGCAGGCGCATGGCCTGGGCCCTGTAGAACTCGGGGTTCTGGAAGGCAGCCAGCCGAATCATCCGATTGGCGAGTGTCTGAGGCAGCTGTGCCTTTTCGATGAATATCTGATTAGCCAGCACCAGCTTCAACGATTCCGGCAATGGTGCGGGGATATTGCCAAGGGACGGAGCGGGCCTTTTCCACGGCTCAGGCTCATTCTCCTCCGTAACGAAGGCGACGTCCAGGGGATGACCACCACCGGTAGCCCGCAGGATAGTGCCTTCTATATCAGTTGCCTTCATCGGGGCCACTGCCGCCAGAAACGCCCATTGATCGGAGAGCGGCTCGAAGCGCTCGCCCACAAAGACGCTGCGACCCCGTTCGCGGGCTTCTTCTGCAAGGGCAATGCGATCAGATTGCCGAAGCCACCCTTCGGTAAGGTGTCCTGGTTCGGGAAGAGGCGGTCGTAGCTTGAGAGCTTGAGTTGCCGTGTGCGGGCGCACGTGTAACTTGATCAGAGCCGACCCCAGCCGCCGCGCTTCACGGGCAGGCACCGCCTCAGCGAAGAACAACCACACGTGAGCCCCGTTCCCGGAACGGGAGATCTCCACCGCCGCCGGGACCTGCAACTCTGCACACGACTGCGCAAAGGCACGGGCATCCTCCCGCCATTCGGCTCCATCGAAATCGGCCGCAAGAAAGAAACAGGTGTCGTCGGGCAATAGGGGGTAGACCCCGACGGTGTGTTTCCCGGCAAGGTGATCGTAGACTACCTGATCGGAGACCGGCAGCAACTGGCGCTGATCGCAATTGGCGCACTTGATGCGCGGCTTGCCGCAGACGCCGGGCCGCCATTCGTTGTCGCAGGCTGTGGCGTAGCCGGACTTGCCGTTGGCAGATTCCCAGCGGATCGCGTAGACATCGGTGCGGCCGTGGAACAGCCGGCGAAAGAGGCTGACTCTGGCGGCGGTGTCCAAGTACTGGCCATCCCTGTGAGGGGGCCATGATATCGCTTGGACACCTGCGCCGCTGCTCTGTCCCTCCTGCCATGGGATGCTGTGTGCAGTCAGCAACGACTTGAGACGGGCGTTCTCCTCGCGCAGTTCCGTCAATTCCACAAGCACGTGACGCCTTTGGGACTCATTCATTGCGGCCGCCAGATACTGCGCCAACCTGACTTCGGTTCACAGAATCGAGTAGGCGCTCACCCACACTCAGTCCGGTAGGACGGTGCCTCGCAATCATCTCTTCTTCGCTTGAGACCCGCTTCAACTGTTCGCATCTCCGCTTCACCGCTTGGACTACCGCGCGAGCCTAACTGTACGGCACCGCGTCGATGAGCGCAACGGGTGGAATCCCATCAAAGTGGTGTAAGAGCCGTCGGGTTCTCCTTTGCTTGCTCCAGGCGCTGGGGCAGTTCCAAAGGTGGAAACCCCCCGTTACGGCGTATACTCGTCGCATAGGGATCGGTTCGGAGATCTCAGCGTGATTGCAGCACGGGTCGACTGGGATCCGTTATCTGATGCCGCCGGCGAAGGGGGACAAGGGAATGGACCTGCCTGGGCTAGCCGAAATCGGCATCCGCGAGCGAGCCTCGGCGGAGTCGTTGCGGCGTGGTCAGGAGTACTATGACCAGGGGGCCGTGGTGTCTCTGACCCGCCGGGGCGACGTTGTCGAGGCAGAGGTGGAGGGCAGTCAGCCCGAGCCCTACATTGTTCACGTCGAGTTCGACGAGGGCGGCATCACGGACGCCCGTTGCAACTGCCCCTTCGATTGGGGCGGCTGGTGCAAGCACATCGTGGCCACGCTCCTGGCCTGCCTGCGCGAGCCCGAGTCGATCGTCGAGCTACCGCCACTGGAGCAATCACTAGCGGGCCTGGATCGCGATCAGTTGCAGAGGCTACTGCTGGCGCTGGCCGCCGGGGAGCCTCGGCTGGTCGCCGCCATCGAGTCCCAGATCGCCCTGCTCACGGCGACTTCGCCCCCTACCGCGCCGGCCTCGGAGGCGCCAGCGCGGGCTCGCGGCATCCCTTTGGATCCGACGCCTTTCCGCCGCCAGGTCCGTGACAGCATGCGCAGCGTGGACTACAGGCACTCCTCGGAAGCCTATTGGCAGGTGGGCGAGGTGGTGGCCAGGGTCAGCGACGTGCTGGATCAGGCCTGGGCTTTCATCCGGGCGGGCGATGGGCAGAGCGGCCTGGTGGTGCTGGAGGCCATCACGGCGGAGTATCTGGCCGGCTACGAGTACCTGGACGACTCCGACGGCTACGTCAGTGACTTCTTCCATGATCTAGCCCCCGCCTGGGCCGAGGCCCTCTTGAGCGCAGACCTGACAGCGGCGGAGAGGCAGAGCTGGGCCAGAAAGCTGGAGGCATGGCAGGCCGAGTTGGAGGACTACGGCCTCGACGAGGCCCTCGACCCCGCTCTGGGGGCAGCGGTGCAGGGCTGGGACTTCCCACCGCTGCGACGGATCCTGGATGGGGCAGTCACGGTTGGGGATGAGCCGGAGTGGCCGTCCACTCGGTGGGATGACGAGTTGGTCAGGGTCAGGCTGAACGTGCTGGAACGGCAGGGCCGGCACGAGGAGTACCTCCGTCTGGCCAGAGCGGCAGCACAGAGGGAACGGTACGCCACCGTGCTGGTTCAGCTGGGCAGGGTGGGGGAGGCGATGGAGTATGGGCCGGAGCACCTGGCGACGACCGACGAGGCGCTGACCCTGGCCAGGGTACTGCGGGAGCGCGGGGAACTGGAGCCGGCTCTGCAGGTCGCCCAACGCGGCCTCACCCTGGAGGGACGCAAGGCAGCTCTGGCTTCGTGGCTGAGGGACCTGGCCGCCGGAATGGGCAAAACCGGGCAGGCGCTGTCGGCGGCCCTGGTGGCCTTGGAGGAAGCGCCCGATCTTGGCGCCTATCCGCGGCTGCGGGAGTTGGCCGCCGAGGGCTGGTCCGAGCTGCGTGCCAGGCTCCTGGATCAACTGCGGCAGGCGGAATCCTACTACCCCGAGGGGCAGGTGGACGTCTTCCTGCACGAGGGCCTGATCGGGGACGCCATCGCCGCGGTCGAGAAAGGGGTGACGCACACCCTGGTGGAGCGGGTGGTGGACGCGGCCATCGAATCGCATCCTGACTGGGTGATCCAGGCCTGCCGGGGCCAGGCTGAGCCTATCATGAACGAGGGGAAGGCACAGTACTACGACAGCGCCGCCAGGTGGCTAGGCAAGGCGCGAGACGCGTATCGGGCAAGTGGCCATGAGAAGGAGTGGCAGGCGTACCTGGCAGAGCTCCTCGCGCGGCACGGGCGCAAGTACAAGCTGGTGCCGATGCTAAGGGTGCTGAAGTGAGGAGTAGGTGATGTCTTTCCGCAAGAAGACGGCTGGGGCTTCGCCTTCTACACCTACAACAACCTGCTCTTGGTCTGCTTGTCAGGCAACGAGGGGTAAGTTCCCTGATCTGGCCGTCGACGATGGTTATTCTGGGTTGAATTGGGCGATGATGAGGTGTTGTGTGTCACCCCGCATGTTGGGTAGAATGCAACGTATGGGTGACAGTGCTGGCAGGAATTCCGATCATAGCTGCCTCTTCAGCGTCGCTTCGGAACAGCACGGCTACTTCACAGCTCAGCAGGCACACGCCTGTGGCTTCGGACGATATCTCCTCACCCACCACACACAAAACGGTCGCTTCCTCCGCATCCGGCGGGGCCGCTATCGCCTCCGCGATTAC
>JAMCYS010000093.1 GCA_023473795.1 Chloroflexota bacterium
AGCGGATTTTAAGTCCGCCGCGTCTGCCAGTTCCACCACTCCGGCTGGGGCAACGTCCCCGTCGCGAGTATAGGTCGGCCAGTCGCCCACTGTCAACCACAACGATCGGCGAGCCGCCAAGAAGCTCCGCCTATCTTGGCCGGCGCCTCGCATCCGTGACTTGCCAGCGAAGTTCCCGGAAGACAGCCAAGCCGCCGGCTGTTGCCGGCGGCCCCGTTTTGCCGCAATCTAACCTATGGTCAGTTCCTAGTTGAGATACTCGCGCAGCTTGTCGCGGTTGCGCGGTGTGCGCAACTTGGCCAGGGCTTCGGATTCGATCTGGCGAGCGCGCTCCCGGGTCACGCCGACGGCCGTGCCCGTCTCCTCCAGGGTGCGGGCATTGCCATCCGCTAACCCGAACCGCAGTTCGAGCACCCGCCGCTCGCGCTCCGCCAAGCCGCCCAGCACCTCGCCGATCTGGTCACGCAGGGCGCTGAGTTCGGCCATCTCGTAGGGCTCGGGCGCGTTCTCGTCGGCAATGAAATCGCTGAGATACGCGTCATCTTCTTCACCAACTGGGGTCTCCAGAGAGACGGCGTCCTGCGCCACTCTTAGCGATTCCAGGACCTTGGCCGGCGTGATTTGCAGCCGGCTGGCGATCTCGGTAGTTTTCGGTTCCCGGCCAAGCTGCTGCTGCAGCTGCGCCGTCGTGCGTACTACCCGCGTGGTCTGTTCCAGCATGTGCACGGGCACGCGCACGCTGCGACCGTGATCGGCGATCGCCCGACTCATCGACTGGCGCACCCACCAGGTGGCATAGGTGCTGAAGCGGAACCCCCTGCGGTAGTCGAACTTCTCGATCGCCCGCATCAGGCCCAGGTTCCCTTCCTGGATCAGGTCGGCGAAGGCCAGTCCGCGGCCCAGGTTGCGCTTGGCCAGTCCAATGACCAGCCGCTGGTTAGCTTCCAGCAACCGCTGCCGCGCCCAACGTCCCCGCTCGCTCTCAGCCAGGAGAAGGCCGCGTTCCTCAGTACCCGGCATCGCACGTGCCAGCCGAGCCTCGGCCTGAAAGCCTCTGGCTATGGCTTTGCCAAGCAGAGCTTCCTCTTTGGCCGTGAGCAGCGGCACCGGCCGCACCTCGCGCAAGTAGACCCAGATGGGATCGTCAGTGGCGTCACCGCCTTCGCCGCGCACCTCCCCCGAGAGAGAGTCGGCCAAGGCCAACTCGGCCTCCGTCAACTCAGGGATCTCCTGCTCGTCTTCACGGACGGACAATTCGCCCACACTGCTAGGCACTACCCTCAGGGCAGGCTCCCTCTCCTCGCCTTCTATCTGCTCGTAAACTACCGCTTGCGCCACCATTCTCGCTCACCACCCTCTCGCGGCTCCTTTGTTCCGCCGCGCAGCTGACACTTAGCTTGATGCAAGTTGCGTGCCAGCCTATCGGGCTGCCCTTAGGCCCCGCAGCAACTCTGCTTGACCTGCTTTACGCGGGCGTCCGGCGACTAAGCCATAGTTCCGCCAACTGCTCCGGACCGCCTGGGGCCACTGCCCGCACGCTACCTGTAGCCCAGCAGTGCCGCGGTCATACCGAACCACATTCACCGTTGGTGCAGCTAATACTACCACAACGTGCAAGGGAGGGCAAGCTTCCGCTGCCGACGCCTGTAAACAACGTGTAAAAGGACGATGTAGCTAGTGCCTAGATTGCGCTTCGAGGGTTAGTTGGGGCAGAAGGCGAGCTGGGCGGGCCGCAACAGAAGGCGCGTACCGGGGAATAGCCACTGCTGACCATCGTGTGGCGACAGTTCGCAACTATCGCCGAGCAACAACGCCCTTTGACTGCCCGCGTTGGCGTCGTCAGCGCAAAGAACGATGCGTGGCCCCCCATACAGGCGTACGAGCGGGACTCCAACCGAGACTGACCAGCTGGATGAGCGCGGCGTGACGTCGCCCCAGAGGAGGACCAGGTTAAGGAAAACGGCCACGCAGTAGCCCGCCAGCCTGTTGCGCCAACGCATCAGCCAAGGCGGGTGCGGCGGCGGGCCAGTAGGTCGCGCGCCTCCCGCCCCATGCCAAGCGCCAGGCAATCGCAGTAGGTGGAGTAGATGGCCTTTTGCAGCAACCGACTCTCCCACTCCTCTGGCTTGAGTAGAGTGGCATTCTGGTCCGAGAGGCGGAGCAAGCGCTCCATGCGCAAGAGAAAGAATAGCTGTGTGGGGCTGTAGGCATCGGCCCTAACCGGTCCGCTGCCCTGGTCAGGATATTCGCCCGTAGAATCTCGGCCTTCCATCGCCGTCTCCCCCCGCCAGGTCAACCAAAGAGCCTACAACATGGATGCACAACGGGTTCATCAATAGTGTATCCTTTTCGCGCGCAAAATCAAGCCCTATCCGCCATACCGCTTGCCCGTCTTCGCTCTTGGCCGCGGCCGACCTGTGCTATAATGCCGGCGTGCCCAGCCACGGAGCCGAAATGGATATCCTCAGCGTACTTAATCCCGAACAAAGGCGGGCAGCCGAAACGGTCGAGGGGCCGTTGCTCGTCCTGGCGGGGCCGGGTTCGGGCAAGACGCGGGTCATTACCCACCGCATAGCCCAGCTCGTCCGCAACCTCGGCGTTAGCCCCTACAACGTGTTGGCCGTGACCTTCACTAACCGCGCGGCACGCGAGATGAAGGATCGCCTGGCTGCGCTCATTCCCGGCCAACTCGATCCCCTGACGATTGGCACCTTTCACGCCGTCTGCGCCCGTATTTTGCGACGTGAGGGGCCAGCGGTCGGCATCGACAGCCACTTCGTCATCTTCGACGACACAGACCAGCAGACCCTGGTCAAGAAGGTCCTGCGCGACCTGGAACTCGATGAGAAACGATACGCCCCTCGGGCTCTCCTCAGCCACATCTCGAAGGCGAAGAGCGAGCTGATCGGCCCCTTGCAGTACGGCGAGCACGTGTCCTCCTACTGGGAAGAGATCGTGCTCCGCGTGTATCGCGCTTACCAGGAGCAACTAGCGCTGCACAAGGCCCTGGACTTCGACGATCTCATTATGTCGACTGTTAACCTGTTCCGTCAGCAGCCGGACGTGCTCCTGCGCTATCAGACCCGCTATCACTACTTGCTGGTCGATGAGTTCCAAGACACTAACATCGCCCAGTACGCCCTTCTTCGCCAAATCGCAGGCAAGTACCGAAACCTCTGCGTGGTCGGCGATGAGGACCAATCAGTGTATTCCTGGCGCCAGGCCGACCTGCGGAACATACTGAACTTCGAGTACGACTATCCCGACGCCAAAGTTATCGTGCTCGAGCAAAACTATCGCTCCACGAAGAACATCCTTTCCGCGGCGCGCGGCGTAATCGCCGCGAACGCGCTGCGCAAAGAGAAGCACCTGTGGACGGCGAACGATACCGGCCCCTTGATCAACGTGGTGGAAACCTACAACGAACGCGACGAGGCCCGATTCGTCGTCGACGAGGTGCAGAGGCTGACTCGGCGCGGCCGGTGCCAGATCAGCGATTGCGCGGTGATGTACCGCACAAACGCTCAGTCTCGCGCATTGGAGGAGGCTTTCATCCGCAGCCAGCTGCCCTATCGCCTCGTAGGGGCCACGCGTTTCTATGAGCGCAAAGAGGTCAAGGACTCTCTGGCCTTGCTTCGCTTCGCTTTCAACCCTGCCGACAACACCAGCGTGCTGCGCATCATCTCCTTCGCCGGCCACGGCATCGGCGCCAAGACCGTACAGCACTTGGAGACGCTGGGGACGAGCCTTGGTCTGCCGATGTTCGCCGTCATGCTGCTGGTCAAACACGGCCCGGAGGCAGTGCCCGACTTTCTCCCTGACCTGGCTGCGCCCAGACTGCCGCAGGCGTTCAGGCTGCCGTTCACCAGCCGCACCGAACAGCTGCTCAGCGATTTCTGCGCCTTACTGGAAAGAGTGCTGGAGTCCGCCAGGCATCACGACGTACCGGAACTACTCGACTACGCCGTGCGCGAAAGCGGCCTGCGCGAGCAGATATTGGACGGCAGCGAGGAGGGCGAAGGGCGCTGGGAGAACGTGCAAGAGCTCGCCGCGGTGGCAGCCGACCATACGGGGATAGAGTCCCAGATAGGCCTGGAGGCCCTGCTGGAGAGCGTCACTCTCTCCTCCGAACCGGACAATTACCGAGAAGAGAAGAACGCGGCCACGCTGATCACTTTGCACGCTGCCAAGGGCCTGGAGTTCAAGGCTGTGTTCATAGCTGGCGTCGAAGAGGGCCTGTGCCCCCATAGCCGCTCGACCGACGATCCGAAGCAGATGGAGGAAGAGCGGCGGTTGTTCTACGTGGGGATGACCCGGGCCCAGGAAAGGCTGTACCTAGTCTACGCCTTCCGCCGCAACCTGTATGGGGGCTCCCAGCCGGGCTTGCCGTCGCGCTTTCTGGCCGACATCCCGCAGGCGCTGATCGCGAGCAACCGTGCCCTGGCCGGCGAAAACAAGCCTGCCGCGCCAGCCACCGCCCGTCCCGCCGCCGCTCCCCGGCCAGTCGCCCAGGCAGCCGCGGCGGGCGTCGTGTATCAGCCAGGCGACCGCGTGCGCCATGCCAGCTTCGGCGAAGGCATCGTCGTCTCCAGCAAGGTCACCGGAGCCGACGTCGAAGTCAGCGTGGCCTTCCCCAGTGTGGGCGTGAAGAGGCTTTCGTTGGCTTTCGCGAAGTTGGAGAGACTGTAGAGCTACTCGCCAGTCACCCGGATGTAGCCTGAGGGGACTTCGGGCCGACCAGCTACTCATCCGGATGGAGAACGGCCTTGAGGGTCTCGTGCCCCCGCACGGCGGCAATGGCTTTGTCGACCTCGGCCAGGCCGTAGACCCTACCCACTAAGCTGCCGACGTCCACGTTTCCCCGCGCCACTAGCGCCAGCGCCTTGGCGAAGTGACGGTTAGTGGATGACGACGTGCCAACCACGGTGGTCTCGTTGTAGTGGATCAAATTGGCTTCGATGACAGCCTCACCGCGACCAGGGAAACCGGCAAAGAGGTTGACGACGCCGCCCTTGCGCGCCAGGCTGAAGGTGCTGTTCACGAGCTCGGGGGCACCAAAGGCCATTACAATAGCGTCGACGCCAACACCCTCCGTGCGCGCGCGCACCACCGCGGCCAGATCCTCGTTGGCAGGGTCAACAACCGCGCTGGCACCCATTTCCGCGGCCTTGCGCCGCCGCCCCGGGAGCGACTCGCTGATGATAACCTGCGCCGCGCCCGCGGCCAGGGCCAGCTGCAGGTGCAGCAAGCCGATTGGCCCCGCCCCCACGATCAGTACGCTCTGACCGAAGCGCAACCGCGACTTCTCGTGGCCGTTGACGCAGCAAGACAGCGGCTCGACTAGGGCACCTTCCTCGTACGTGACTCCGGGGGGCAGGCGAAACACGTTGCCAGCGGCAACGGCGCGAGCCGGCACGCGCACGTATTCCGCGAAGCCGCCAGAATGGTTATAACCGATGATCTGCTGGTCGCCACAAAGGTTCTCCAGGCCATGCGTGCAGTAGTAACAGTGGCCGCAGGCTATGATGGGCGCCACGCAAACCCTGTCTCCCACGCGGAAATTCGCCACCGGGTCCGCGAGTTCGGCAACGTCGCCTGCCAGCTCGTGCCCAATGATCCCCGGGATCGTGACGCCGCGCGTCTTGGTCCCGGCGATGATCCTCAGGTCCGTGCCACATACGGCGGCCGCCCGCGTGCGCACCAGCAACTCACCGGGCTGGAGCACCGGCAGCGGCACCTCTTCCTGGCGAAGATCATTCGGACCGTGAAGAACGATTGCGCGCATGTTGGCCTGCCCACCTCGGCTTGATAACGGGGTGAATCTAGCAGTTGCCCTAGTGGGTGTCAAGCACGAAGGGCAGTGCCGCGGCTGGCACGCATACTGCCAACGCGCCACAGCGGAGGTGGACGTGTCACGAAGTGCGATAACGGTTGAACGGTTCCTGAAGTTCGCCCTTGTCGGCATCAGTGGGTTGTTGGTAAACACGGGAGTCCTCTATCTTGGCCACGAAGTTGGGGGACTGCCGCTGGTGTTGGCGTCGGCGCTGGCGGTGGAAACCGCCATCGTCAACAACTATCTCTGGAACAATCTCTGGACGTTTTCCCGTCGCTCGTTCACGATTCGCCAGTTTTTCCGCTTCAACTTAGTGTCCTTGGGCGGGCTGGTAATCAGTGTGGCGCTTCTGTACGCATTCGTCCAGTTCTTTGGCCTGTACTATCTGGCGGCCAACCTCCTCGCCGTGGGCATGACGACCGGCTGGAACTTCCTCCTCAACGCCCTCTGGGCCTGGGGCAGCGCCGTGTAACCTGGGACGCTCGGAGAGCGATAGCCAAGCAGGCGACGCTATTGCCTATTCAAGATGGAAGTGATATACTTCGTCCATAAGTCGGTCCCGAGCAGCAAAAGTGGGTTCTACCCACTTTTCTTATTGTTCGCCGACTGGCGGGTTCGGCCAGGGAGTGGCCCGGCGCGGAGGACAACGACGGGAGGTGCGTCTGGGCGATGAAAAGCGATTTCATCACTGCCATCAACCAGCTGAGCAGCGAGAAGGGCGTCTCGAAGAACGTCGTCCTCCAGGCGGTCGAAGCCGCGTTGGTTTCCGCGTACAGGCGCAACTTCAACATTCCGGCCGCTCAGAAAGTTGTAGTCCACGTCGCCCCCCAGACGGGGCAGGCGCACGTCTTCGTCGAGAAACAAGTCGTCGAAGCGGTGAAGGACCCACGTACGGAAATAACCCTGGCAGAGGCCCGCGCCCAGCAAACGAAGGCGCAAGTCGGGAACGTGCTGGAAGTCGAGACCACACCGAGCAATTTCGGCCGCATTGCCGCGCAGACCGCCAAGCAGGTCGTGCTGCAGCGCCTGCGTGAGGCAGAGCGGGATATGGTCTTTGACGAGTACGCGGAGCGCGAGGGCGATATCATAACCGGCATCGTGCATCGCATCGAGCCCAAGGCCGTCATCCTTGACCTGGGTAAGGCGGAGGCGACCCTGCCGGCAAGCGAGCAGGTAATCAGCGAGCACTACCACCTCAACCAGCGGCTCAAGGTGTACGTAGTCGAGGTCGAGCGTGGCCATCGCGGCCCGCAGATTACTGTTTCCCGCACGCACCGCAGCCTTATCAAGCGGCTCTTCGAGCTGGAGGTTCCTGAGATCTACAACGGCGTCGTAGAGATCAAGTCGATCGCCCGCGAGCCCGGTGCCCGCTCGAAGGTGGCCGTGTATGCCCGACAAGAAGGCGTGGACCCCGTGGGGGCTTGCGTTGGCATGCGAGGCGTGCGCATCCAGAACATCGTCAACGAGCTGGGCGGCGAGAAGATAGACGTCGTGCAGTGGCACCCAGAGGCCGCCAACTATATTGCCAACGCTCTCAGCCCGGCGCAGGTCGTTGGCGTCCAGACCAGCGAGGCGGACAAAACGGCCACGGTGATGGTGCCAGAGCGCCAACTATCGTTGGCAATCGGCAAGGAGGGGCAAAACGCCCGCCTAGCGGCCAAGCTCACCGGTTGGCGGATCGACATTAAACCGTCGCCCGGGTTGGCCACGGCGAAAGTTGCCGATAAGCCGGCGGCTCCACGGGTAGAGAGCGAACCGGCGAGCGAAGTGGCCAGCGATGAAAGGGGCGAAGAGCTCTAGGGCGCGAGCCTAGACTCGCCGATCACTATGCCTGGAAAGAGCAAGGGTCCGCGGCCGAAGCACGTTCCGCTGCGCACCTGCGTCGTTTGCCGGACCACAAGGCCCAAGCGCGAGCTGGTGCGGGTCGTGCGCACGCTCGTCGATACAGTGGAAGTAGACCCGACCGGCAAGATGGCGGGCCGGGGCGCCTACGTCTGCCGACAGCGCGAGTGCTGGGAGCAGGCGTTCAAGAGGCGCAGCCTGGAGCACGCGCTTCAGACCGCGATCAGTCCAGACAACAAGGCAGTCTTGCAGCAGTTCGGCAGCGAGATGCCACAGGAGCAGAGCGAATAGGCGCCAATAGCCAGCGAACGTTGTTCGGCCCAGCGGCTGGACCGCAATGGTCCGTGGCGTCGAAGCGCTGAGTCACGCCCTGCTTCTCACAGGCGTTGCACTCAGCGCTTTTGCTGAGCGACACTAGGAGGTAATGGCCTATGAGCCCCAATTTCGGCAGGCGGCCACCCGGTCGCTCTTCCTACGGTAGAAGAAAAGGCGGCGGTCGACCCGCCGGTCGGCCGCGCTCGAACGAGAGTCTAGGGGCGGTCGCCGCCCCGGCGCGTCCCCAAGAGAGACGAACCGTCCAGGTTGCTGCCAGCGTGACAGTCAAAGATCTGGCGGAAGAGCTGCGGGTAACCCCGGCGGCTATTATCAAGGAACTGCTGCGCAACGGCGTAATGGCCAACATCAACCAGGCCATTGACTTCGACACGGCCTCGATCGTGGCTACCGAGTTGGGCTTCGATGTCGAGGAGAAGAAAGCGCCGCCGCCGGCCGAGCCAACCGCGGAAGAGCTGGCGCAAGCGGAAGAAGAGAAGGCCAACCTGGCCGAACGCCCACCCGTGGTGACGATTATGGGGCACGTCGACCACGGCAAGACTAGCCTCCTTGACGCCGTTCGCAAGACCCACGTGACCGAGCAGGAAGCCGGGGGAATCACCCAGCATATCGGTGCCTACCAGGTCGAAATTCACGGCAAGAAGATTACTTTCCTGGACACGCCTGGCCACGAGGCATTCACCGCAATGCGAGCCAGGGGCGCCCAGGCTACCGACGTGGCGATCATCGTGGTGGCGGCAGACGACGGGGTGATGCCCCAGACCGTGGAGGCCATCGACCACGCCAAGGCAGCCAAGGTGCCGATCATCGTGGCCATTAACAAAGTCGACAAGCCGGATGCCAACCCGGACCGGATCAAGCAACAGCTCTCCGACCACGGCCTGATAGTGGAGGAGTGGGGCGGCGACACCGTGGCCGTGCCAGTGTCGGCCAAGCGTAAGACCGGCATCGATCATCTTTTGGAGATGGTCCTCCTGGTGGCCGACATGGCGGAGCTGAAGGCCAATCCCAAGCGGCGTGCGCAAGGCGTGGTTATCGAAGCCAAGCTGGACAAGGCGCGCGGCCCCCTCGCCACTGTTCTCGTGCAAAGCGGCAACTTGAAAGTCGGAGACTACGTGGTCGTGGGCGGGGTCTACGGGCGAGTCCGCGCCATGTTTAACGACCGAGGCAAACCCGTGAAGCGGGCCGACCCCGCCACGCCGGTCGAGATTCTCGGTCTGGCCAGCGTCCCCGAGGCGGGGGATCTACTGCGGGCGATGGCGGATGAGCGCGCCGCGCGGGCACTCGCCGGTCAGGCGGTACAGCAGAGGCAGGACTCCGCCGCTCAGCCAACCAAGGCCGGGGTGAGTCTGGAGCAACTATTCAGCGAAATCCAGGCCGGCCAGGTGAAGGACCTCAACATCATCCTGAAGACCGACGTGCAGGGCTCGATCGAGCCACTGCGAGCTTCGCTGGACCGGCTGAGCAGCGACCAAGTGCACGTGCACGTCATTCATGAGGGCACGGGAAACGTTACGGAATCCGACGTCCTGCTGGCGGTAGCCTCCAAGGCTATCATCGTCGGCTTCAGCGTCCGCGTGGAGCCCGGGGCCGGCAAGCGAGCCGAAGCCGAGGGCATCGACGTCCGCACCTACGAGGTCATCTACAACCTGGTGGACGACGTGCAGAAGGCGCTCACCGGCATGCTCGAACCGGTCTACCGCGAAGCCCTGGAGGGCCGGGCCGAAGTGAGGCAGGTCTTCAAGATCGGTAAGACCGGGTCGGCCGCTGGCTGCATGGTCTCGGAAGGCAAGATCACCCGCGGTGCCATGGGCAAGGTTGTGCGTGGCGGCAAGGTGCTCGCCGAGGGCAAGATCGATAGCCTGCGCCGGTTCAGGGACGACGTGCGCGAGGTGCAGACGGGCTTCGAGTGCGGCATGTCGGTGGAAGGCTTCAGCGGCTATGAAGTGGGCGACTTCATCGAAGCCTACGGAAAGGAGAGGGTGAGCTAGCGGCTCACCCCCGCCGATGTCGGGAGAGCAATCACGCCGTCTGGTACGGATCAACGAACAGCTGCGGGAGGAGGTGGCCGACCTCATTGGGCGCCAGCTCAAAGACCCCCGCCTGCAGGGGATGGTTAGCGTCACCGCCGTGCAGTCCACGCCTGATCTGGCGACGGCCAGGGTATTTGTTAGCGTGATGGGCAGCGAAGAGGAGAAAAAGACATCGCTCCGCACCTTGCAGCACGCGGCCGGCTTCTTCCGACACGAGCTCAGGGAGCGACTCTCGCTGCGCCGAGTGCCGGAACTGGACTTCCGGCTGGACACATCTATAGAACAGGGCGACCACGTGCTCGGCCTGCTGCGCGAGCTGCGGCGCGAGCAGCCCAGGCAAGCGGGCGACGAGGGCGAAACGCCTAGCGGACCCGGCGACAAGGAGTAGTAGTCATAGTGATTCGCGACCAGCAGCAGGCGCGTGCCGCGGCAGTGACCGCCCTGCTTTCTGCCCGCAAGGCGGCCCTGATGACGCACGTCAATCCGGATGGCGACACCTTAGGCTCAGCGCTCGCCTTGGCTGTGGGCCTGAGGCAGCTTGGCGCCCAGGTGAAGGTGTGTTACGTGGACGATCTGCCCACGAACTTGGCTTTCTTGCCAGGCTACGGGCAGTTGGTAAGGGCCGACGAACCGCCGACCGACGTCGACCTGATAGTGTACGTCGATTCCAGCGACGCCACCCGTTTTGGCGACGACCACTCCAATGGTGGCTCCTTGCGCCCCCGCAAGCTGAACATCGATCACCACGCCACCAACCGCTATTTCGGCGACGTCAACCTGGTCGACTCCACCGCCGCGGCCACGGGCGAGCAGGTGTACGATTTGCTGCTCGCACTCGGGGTGCAAATCGACCAGTCTATCGCCACCTGCCTGCTCACCGCCCTGGTGACGGACACGCGTGCTTTCCGAACGCCAAGCACGACGCCGCGTACCTTGGCCATCGCCAGCGAGCTCTGCGGGCGGGGTGCGTCCTTGTCGGGCATTGTCGATGCCGTCTATCACAACCGTTCGTTCAGCACCCTCCGCCTCTGGGGGCTGGCCCTGGAACGCATGAAATGCGAGTCCGGCATCGCCTGGACGGAAATCACGGACGAGATGCAGGCCCTCGCCGGTGCCACGGCGGGAGAAGGCGATGGCGTCATAGACCTGATGTCTTCGCTCAGCCAGGTGGAGGCGGTGGCCGTCTTCAAGACCACCGCCGGTGGCGTCAAGGTCAGCCTGCGGTCTACCAACGGTCTCGACGTGGCTTCTGTCGCCGCCTTGTTTGGCGGCGGCGGCCACGCCCGGGCGGCGGGTTGCCTCGTATCCGGCCGGCTTGCCGCCGTCCAGCGCGAGGTAGTACAATGCCTGATCGCGAGAGCGGCTGAGCGCTAAGCGTGTGGACGGTATACTGAACGTTCGCAAGCCCGTTGGCCCCACGTCCCACGACGTGGTGGCGATGCTGCGCCGCCTGAGCGGCCAGCGCCGCATTGGCCACGCCGGCACCCTCGATCCCGCGGCCTCTGGCGTTCTGCTGCTCTGCCTCGGCAAGGCCACCCGCGTGCTGGAGTACATGGCCAACTACGACAAAGAATACTGCGCTGAAGTCCGCTTCGGCTTCGCCACTGATACGTATGACGCCGAGGGGAGCCCCCTGGGTGAGCCGGTAGCGCCGTCCTTTGATCGGCCGCAGCTGGCGGCGGCCCTGGCGTCTTTCGAAGGCAGCAGCGAGCAGGTGCCACCGGCGTACTCCGCGCTCAAGGTTGGTGGACAGCCGGCTCACCGCCTGGCTCGGGCCGGTCACAGCGTTGCCTTGGCGGCCCGGAGGGTGGACATCGCCAGCATCAACTTACTCCAGTGGCAGCCCCCGTACGCCGTTTTCCTCGTCCGTTGCGGCAAAGGAACCTACGTTCGTTCGTTGGCCCACGACCTGGGGCAGCGGTTGGGCTGCGGGGCGCATCTGTCGGGTCTTTGCCGGACTGCCAGCGGGCCCTTCCATTTGCGGGACGCCGCCTCACTGGCGCAGCTGCACGTGGCTTTCACGGAAGGCTTTGCCGAGCAGTTTGTCCACGCCGCCGACGAGGCGATGCTGCAACTGCCCGTCGCCTTGCTGGGTAACGGTAGTGTCCGGCGGGTGACGCAAGGGCAGGCCTGGCAAGGCCCGCAGGAGGCAGACGCGCCCGTCTGCAGAGCGTACGACGCTTCCGGCAGTATGGTCGCCCTCCTCCACCAGGCTGCGCCGGGACTCTGGCAGCCACGAAAGGTGTTCGCCGGTGGCAGCTAGCCCTAACATCACCTTCGACCCCAGTACTGGGGCCTCGCCAACATCGACCGTAGTGACCATAGGTGTCTTCGACGGCGTCCACATCGGCCACCGGGCGTTGATCGGTGCCGCCGTGGCCGAGGCCCAGGAACGCGGCCTGCGCTCGCTCGCTCTGACTTTCTCTCCCCACCCCAGGGAAGTCCTGGCCAAGGGCGAGCCATTGCAGTACCTATCCAGTGTGCAGGAACGGCGAGCGCTCATTCACGGCATCGGCGCGGACGTGGTGGCCACTCTCCACTTCACCCGCGAGGTAGCCGGCCTGAGTGCCGAGGAGTTCATGGCCTCGTTGGCACAGCAGACGGGCGCAGTCTCCCTCTGGGTCGGGCCCGACTTCGCGCTCGGCCGGGGCCGGCAGGGCAGCGTCCCCGTGCTCCGTGAGATCGGCAAGCGGCTGGGGGTCACGGTTCAGACGGTGGCACCGGTACGTTTCGATAGCACTGTCGTCAGCAGTAGCGCCATCCGCTATCTGCTGCTCGAAGGGTTCATCACCGAAGCCAATGCTATGCTGGGGCGAGCCTACGATCTGGAAGGCACCGTCGAGGAGGGCGACAAGAGAGGGCGCGTGCTCGGTTTCCCAACAGCTAACATGGCCCTCATGCCCAGCCGGGTAGTGCCGGCCAACGGGGTCTACCTAGTGCGGGCGCATCTGGCGCGCCAGGCACTGCCTGGTGTCGCCAATCTGGGCACGCGACCAAGCTTCGGCGACCACCGGCCCAACCTGGAAGTGCACCTGCTGGATTTCGCGGGCGATCTCTACGGCAGACACCTGAGGGTAGAGTTCCTGGAACGACTGCGACCGGAAATGCGTTTCACCGATGTTCAAGAGCTGGTGGCGCAGATGAGCCGCGATGTCGACGCGGCCCGCGCGCACTTCGGCTTGTCGGGGGCAAGAGAATAGGGACGCCTGCTCGAACGTCCCTATCGTCGAGAGCCCCAAGTCTCGGCCCGCTCAACTCGGCTTCCCGCACGGCGCGGACTCACTCGGTATCTACCCTTGCTTGGCCTCGCGCTCCTTCTTCGCCTCCGCGACGATAGCTGGCATCAGGTGCGTCGGCACTTCTTCGTAGTGGTCAAACTCCAGGGTGTACGTGCCGCGTCCGCCGGTGATCGAGCGCAGGTCCGTCGCGTACGTGCGCAGCTCCGCCATTGGCCCCTGCGCCTTGATCACGCTGATGTTGTCCTGAGTATCCATGCCCAGCACCCGGCAACGCTTCGAGTTGAGGTCGCTCATTACGTCGCCCATGTTGGCCTCGGGCACGGTGACAGTCAGGTTCATTATCGGCTCCAGGAGCACCGGCTTCGCTTGCTCCACGCCCTTCTTGAACGCCTGTGAAGAAGCGATCTTGAAGGCCATTTCGGAGGAGTCGACCGGGTGGTACGAGCCATCATATAGCGTGACCCGCATATCCACCACTTGGTATCCCGCCAGCACGCCCTCGCCCAGTGACTCACGCACGCCCTTTTCTACCGCCGGGACGAAGTTTCTGGGCACGGAGCCGCCGACCACCTTCTCGGCGAATTCGAACCCCGCGCCGCGCGGCAGCGGCTCAAGCTCCAAGAAGACGTGGCCGTACTGGCCGTGGCCACCGGTCTGTTTCTTATGCTTGTACTCTGCCTTGGTCGACATCTGGATGGTCTCTTTGTAGGGGACCTTGGGCACGTTCGTCTCGACATCCACCCCGAACTTGCGGCGCATTCGCTCCGTCGCTACGTCCACGTGGGACTCGCCCATGCCAGAGAGCACCATTTCGTTGGTGTCGGCGTCTTTGCGAACCTGGACGGTGGGATCCTCTTCCACGATCCTCGCCAGAGCGGAGCCAAGCTTGTCGAGGTCGGCCTTGGTCTTGGGCGCGATAGAAACCGAGAAGGACGGCAACGGGAACGTGGCGGGCGCCACCTGCAGCACGCGGTCACGCTGGCAGAGGCTGTCGCCGGTGGTCGTCTCCTGCAGCTTGGCCACCGCGCCGATGTCGCCGGCAACCAGGCTTTCCGTCGGCTCCTGGCTCTTGCCGCGTATGACGTAAAGTTGGCCTATGCGCTCGTCACGTCCCCGGTTGGCGTTGACGACGACCGAGTTGCTACTCATCGTGCCGCTGTAGACTCGTAAGTAGGTCAGTTTGCCAACGTAGGGGTCAGCCGTGGTCTTGAAGACGAAGGAAAGAAGGGGCTCGCCGGCCCGCGGCTCGACCTCGACCTCGCTGTTGGCCACCGGATCGATTGCCACCACGGCGCCGCGATCAGCCGGCGAGGGCAGGTAATCGACAATGGCGTTCATGAGCGGCTGCACAGCCAGGTTGCCGGCAGCAGCAGTGCACAGAATCGGCACCAACTGCCCGCTCGCTACGCCGCGCCGCAGAGCGGCAATCAGCTCTTCGTTGGCGATCTGTTCGCCCTCCAGGTACTTGTTGAGCAGCCCGTCATCGGTCTCGGCGATGGATTCCACCAACTTCTCGCGCTGGGCGCTCGCCTGCGCCGTCACGTCCGCGGGGGGTTCGCCAGCGGTCGCTTTGGCCCCGGTGTACGCCGTCATGGATAGGAGGTCCACGACGCCCTGGAAGTTGGTTTGGGCACCAATGGGATATTGAATCGGCACGGCCTTGGCGCCGAAGCGGTCGCGGATCTGCTCTACCGCGCGCGTGAACTCCGAGTTCTCGCGGTCCATCTTGGTGATGACGACGAAGCGCGACAAATCGTATTCATTGGCGTAGCGCCACATCGTCTCGGTCCCTACCTCGATCCCTGAAACCGCGTCGATGGCAATCAGCGCCGCGTCGACAACGCGCACGGCCTCGCGCACCTCGCCGACGAAATCGGTGTAGCCTGGGGTATCGAGCAGGTTGACCTTGTTGCCCTTCCACTCAAACGGCAGCACGGAGAGTTGCACGGAGATGTGGCGCTTGGTTTCCTCAGGGTCATAGTCTGAGACGGTGGTCCCTTCTTCGACCTGGCCCATCCTATTGATCGTCCCGGAGTTGAAAAGCATGGCCTCCGAGAGTGTCGTCTTACCGGCACCACCGTGCGAGAACAGCCCCACGTTGCGCAGTTGTTCCGTGCCGTATTGCTTCATGAGTCCTCCTTACATACAACGGCGCCGCCTGTGGGCAACCACAGCGGCCGCCGAGTTCGCGTGTATTATAACAAATCCACCCCGCACGAACACGGCTCTCCGCTGGCAACGCCGGCGCCGGGCCGCCTTATGCTCGGCCCAGCGGTCGTCAGTTACCGCTATCCCCCAAATTGGCCAGGCGCCTACCGATTGACAGGCCAGTCTGCCCTCCATATACTGGCGCGGAGAAGTGGCGGGCAACCAGGGCTGCCGTGAGCCTGTACGCTAGAGAAACGGATTGCCCGTCTTCTCAAATGCTATCGTCGTCGCCGGCCCGTGGCCCGGATAGACTGCGGTCTCGTCAGGCAAAGCGAATAGCACGCTCTTGATGCTCTGCTCCAGCTGCTGCCAGTTGCCACCCGGCAGGTCCGTTCGGCCCACGCCCTGGTTGAACAGGGCATCGCCGGTGAAGACGGCCGCTTCGCCATAGAGCGATATGCCTCCCGGGGTGTGCCCGGGGGTGTTCAGGACCCGGAAGGTGAGCGCACCCAGAGGCAGGCTCTCGCCGCCCTGGACGAGCCGGTCGGCCGGCGCAAAACGGGCGCTGATGCCAAGCCAGCGCACGAATACCGGGTCCGGATGAGCCAGGTTGAGTGCGTCGCCGGCCCCGATCAGCAGTGGCGCGCCGGTGGCTCGCCTAACCTCGTCGTTGGCCAGGATGTGATCGAGGTGGCCGTGGGTATCAACTATATAGACTATCCGCAAGCCCAGGCGACCTACCTCCGCCAGTATGCGCGCCCCCTCCGCAGCGGGATCGACGATCAGGCCTTCTTTGCTCTCTTCGTCCCCGACTATGTAGCAGTTGGTCGCCAAGGGACCCACCGCCAGCGTCTTGATCAACAACTGCACCTATCCTCCAACCTATCTGACACTATTCTAATCAACGGCGACGGGCGACGCCATCCGGCTTAGCCACCGCACGGGCAGGAGCAGCGGACATGACCAGCGCCAATCTGGAGACGATCGACCAGCAGACCGCGACCAAGCCTACCACGGGCAGGTCCGGTGCCGCCAAGCGGCTGTTGATCGGCGCACTACTTGCAGCCGCCTTGCTGCTCACGTTGACAACCTACTGGCTGCTACAAGAAGGTACGGTCAGCCTCCAGTCGAGCCCCAGTGGCGCCGAAGTTTGGCTGGACGGACAGATGATCGGCAACACGCCGCTGACGCTGCACACGCGCCTGGCGAGCCAGCAAGGCTCGCTGGAATTCCGTCTCGCCGGCTTCGAGCCCCAGCGTGCAGACCTGCGGCTCGAGCCCCGTCAGAGCGGCGAGGTCGCCGTCACTCTGCTGGCCAAGTCAGGAACCGTGCGGGTGCGCTCGGAACCGTCGGGAGCCCAAGTATACCTGGATGGCTCCCTGGCCGGCACGTCGCCGGCTGCGCTGGTCAATGTAAACGGCGGAACACACCAACTGCGCCTGACACTGGACGGCTACGCCGCATGGACGAAAGAAGTCACCGTCAAGCCAGAGGACAACCTCACCATCGAGGCCGCGCTGGTGGGCCTAACTGGCGGGCTTGAGGTTTCCTCCACGCCAAGTGGGGCGAAGGTCTACCTTGATTCTCAGTCGCGGGGTAATACGCCGCTGACCCTGGGCGATATTACGCCAGGGGAACATGAGGTGAGAGTCAGCACAGGGGGCTATGACGACTGGCAACAAAGAGTGACCGTGGGGCCCAACTCGCGAACGGAGGTCAAGGCAACGCTCGTTCGCCGGGTGACTGAGATCACCTATCAGCGCGCCATCGCGGCGATGATAGATAACCACCCCGACGCCCGGCCGCAGTCTGGTCTGGCTCAGGCCGACGTCGTCTACGAGGCGCTGGCCGAGGGCGGCATCACCCGCTTCATGGCGCTCTTCATGAGCCAGGCGGCTGCTCAGGTCGGCCCCATTCGCAGCGCCCGCCACTACTTCGTCTACTGGGCCGACGAGTTCAACGCCATGTACGCTCACTGCGGCGGCTATACGGAAGCCTACCAGGCCATTGCCGCCACCGGCACGGTCGACCTGGACGACTTGCACGGCAGCCCGGGCTTCTGGCGCACTGATGACAGAGACGCTCCCCACAATCTCTACACCAGCACGGCAAACCAGCGCGCCGAAGCAGACAGGAGGGGCCTGAAGCAGAGCGCGGGCTCGACTGCCGGGCTGAAATTCAGCGACGACCCTCAGCCAGCGGGCAAAAACGCCACCAGTGTAACGCTCCACTACCCTTACAACTACAACGTGGGCTGGCGCTACGTCCCCGAGAGCAATGACTATCTTCGCTTCACAGCCGGAGCGCCGCACGTCGACCAGGCAACAGGGAAACAACTGCGGGGCAGCAACGTGATCGTCCTCTTTATGCGGAACTGGTTCCTGGGCGGAGACGATCAGCAGGACTTCCAGGTGACAGGCAGTGGCCGAGCCCTTTACTTCCGCGATGGGAAGGTAATGGAGGGCACCTGGTCGCGCACGTCCCTAAACCAGACCACCAACTACTTTGACGGCGATGGCAAGGCAGTGCTGTTGGAAAAAGGCGGCACCACGTGGATTCAAGTGGTGCCTGTGGATGCAGCAGTAAACGTGGAGTAGGGCTGGCCTTACAGCGCGGAGCAAGCTCGCAGCAACGCGAAGGGGTTCGGCCTACAGCCAGCCCCGCGCCGCCATCACCTCGGCGATCTGCACGGCGTTCAGGGCCGCGCCCTTGCGCACGTTGTCGGCCACGATCCACATCGCCAGACCGTTCGGGTGCGAGTGGTCCTGCCGAACCCGACCGACGAACACGTCGTCCGTGCCGGCAGCCTCCCAGGCCATTGGGTAGAGGCTGACGGTCGGGTCGTCCAGGATGCGCACACCCGGTGCCTCGGCCAGTATCTCCCGCGCCTTTTCGGCGGACATCGGTTCCTCAAACTCCACGTGTACGGCTTCTGAGTGGCTGATGAAGACCGGCACCCGTACGCAGGTGGCCGAAACGGCGATTTCGGGCGCGTGCATTATTTTGTGCGTCTCGTGCACCATCTTCATTTCTTCCTTGGTATAGGCATTATCAAGGAAGACATCGATCTCCGGTACCAGGTTGAAGGCGATCTGATGGGGGAACACGTGCGGGATGGCATTGCGGCCGTCCTGCACGAGACGCGTCTGAGCGCTCAGCTCCTCGATCGCCGCCTGGCCGGCGCCCGACACCGATTGGTAGGTGTCGACGATGACGCGCTTGATGCGGTTGACTCGGTGCAGCGGGTTGAGCGCCACGACCATTTGAATGGTGGAGCAGTTCGGGTTGGCAATTATGCCCCTGTGAAGGCGGCAGTCGTCGGCGTTCACCTCGGGCACAACCAGGGGCACTTCAGAGTCCATACGCCAGGCCGAGCTGTTGTCGATAACGACGGCACCTGCTTTGACGGCAATCGGCGCCAGGTAGAGGCTAGCTTCGGCGCCGCTCGAGAACAGCGCCACGTCGATGCCCCGGAAGGAGGTTGGGCCCGCTTCGCTCACCTCGACTTCGCGGCCATTGAAAGCCATCTTCCTGCCCGAAGAGCGACCCGAAGCCAGCAACTTCAGTTCCTTGACCGGAAAGCGGCGCTGCTGCAATACCTTGATGAATTCCTGACCGACTAGACCGGTCGCGCCCAGAATCGCCACGTTATAGGCTTTCACTTCTCGGCATCTCCCCTAGGTGTACTCTTCCCGTCGGCTCGGCTCAACTCTCGGGCCGGTCAACCGCTTACGTCCTGGCTGCCGGCTGCCGCGTCTTTGCCGACCACTACCTGGGCCGGTCGGAGCACGCGGTCGTGTAACTTGTAGCCTCGCCTTACCTCGGCCGTCACCTTACCGTCCTGCTCGGCCGGAACTGGCACGTTGAGCACAGCTTCGTGCTCGCTGGGGTCGAACTCCTTGCCCACAGCCGCGATCGGCTGCAGGCCCTGCTTGGTCAGCGTCTCTTCTAGCTTCCGCACTATGGCCACAACGCCCTGAGACCAGGCGGCCTCCGGGCCCGACTCGGGCAGATTTGCCACCGCGCGCTCGAAGTCGTCCAACACCGGCAATATCTGGCGCACCACCTCGGCCCCAGCGAACTGCTCCAGCTGCTCGCGTTCCTGCTGCATGCGCCGCTTGAAGTTGACGAAATCCGCCTGGGTGCGCTGCCAGCCTCTCAGATTCTCCTCAGCTTGTGCCCTCGCCTGGGCGAGCTCATCGCCGGGCTGAGCCGCCGACTCCGGCGTAGCTGACTCGGCAGCCTGGCCATCCGGCTGGCCATCTTCTTCGACTTTGTCCGACATCAAACGCCTCTTCCGAATGCGAAGTCCGGGGGCCTAGTTCCAGCCATACATCTGACCTAGAAGTTCGTTCAACAGTGAAGCTAGATAGCGCACACTGGAAATCGCCAGATCATATTCCATGCGCATCGGACCCAGCACCGCCAGAACGCCGCTGACCTGGCTGTTGCCGCCGTACCGGCCCAGGACCAAACCGCACTCCCGCAAGGGCATGGCCGCATTCTCGTCGCCGATGATCACGCGCGGTCGGTCACTGGCAGGGGTCTCGGCGAACAACTCGCCCAGCGCCTTCGGTTCGCTGAGCAGTTCGAGCACGCTCCGCAGTCTATCCGAGCGCTCAAACTCAGGCTGGGTCAGAATGTAGCTGATGCCTTGCACGTGCAGGTCCGCGAACTGGCGTTGGTCTACCTGCCGCAAAACGCGCAGCAGCGCCTCCAGAACCTGAACCTCGCTCCCCGAGAGTGCGTCTTCGCTGGCATTGATTTGGTTGGCGGAAAGCCCGGCGTAGAGGGCGTTGCAGCGGTTAGCGATCCGGCTGACGTCTTCCTGAGTCGTCGCCTCGGCGAAAGACAGGAATTGCTGACGCAGGGTGCCATCGTATAGCACCACCACCATCAGGATTAGCCTATCGTGCACGCACACGAGCTCGAGATGCTTCAGCCGGCTTTCCGACGCCCGCGGGGCGCTCACCACGGCCGCATTGTGCGCGGCCGCCGCGAGTTCCTCTGCCGCGGTAGCCACCCAGCCCTCCAGAGTGGAGTCGTCAGGCTGCAAGCGCCGACGAATTGCCAGCCGAGCGCCGGGCGCCAGCTCTTTCTCGTCCAAGAGCGTGGCGACAAAATAGCGGTAGCCCTTTTCCGACGGCTGACGGCCGGCGGAGGTGTGGGGATGCTGCAGATACCCCATCTCCTCCAGGGCAGCCATCTCATTGCGTACCGTGGCCGCACTCAAGTTGAGCGGCAGTTTGCGAGCCACGGACTCTGAGCTCACCGGTTGAGCGATGGCGACGTGCTCCACGACCACCGCCTTCAGGATGATGCGCTGGCGTTCACTCAGCTCGGGCACAGCAATTTCTCCCAGCCGGGCTCCAGGCCCTGCGGCAAAGCCCGCCGAGGATAGCATAGGCAGAAAAGCCTTGTCAAGCCGCGACTGGACCTTTTGCCGCCGGCAGTGCGATCCATGGGCCACGACGGCGGCAGGCGTATAATGGAAACCGCAGGCAGAGGCTGGCACCGCCGGCCTAAGAAGCCGAAGGGAGGTAGCCGGTGTTCGATCTACTGATTGCCGGGGGTTTGGTCTACGACGGACAGGGAGGAACTCCCTACCGGGCAGATGTTGGCGTCGTCGGGGAGCGGATCGTCGCCCTTGGCCGACTTGGCGAGCGCGAGGCCGTCCGGACGATCTCCGCCGGCGGACAGGCCGTCTGCCCCGGTTTCATCGATATGCATAGCCACGCGGACCTCGCGGTCTTGACCGAACCCCTGGCGCCGGCCAAGGTTCGCCAGGGCGTGACCACTCAATTGGTGGGCCAGTGCGGGCTCGGGCCGGCACCCACCACAGTCGAGTCAGCCGGGCCATGGCGCCAAACCCTGGCGGGCGTCCTCGGGGACCAGCCGTCCGAATGGCCCTGGCGCACATTCGCCTCCTACCTGGACTATCTCGCCCGGGCTCGCCCCGCGCTGAATGTCGCCACCCTAGCCACGTTCGGCGCCATCCGGTCAGCGGTGCTGGGCCTGGATGACCGGTCGCCGGATGACCGCCAACTGGCGGCCATGGCCGGTTATGTCGACGAGGCTTTGGCCACCGGCGCCTATGGCCTATCCGTCGGTCTCGTCTACTTGCCCTGTTTCTTCGCCGAACGCGAAGAACTGGTGGCCGTCTACCGGCGCGTAGCTGCCGGTCGGGCCCTCATGGACATTCACATTCGCGACCAGGCCGATGGGGTGCTCGGGGCTTTGCGGGAGGCGGTGACCGTGGCAGATTCGGCCGGCGTGTCGCTGCACGTGTCCCATCTTTGCGCCGCGGGACCGCGCAACTGGGGCAAGCCCCAGCAGATGCTTGCCCTGATCGACGCCGCGCGGGCCCGGGGGCAGGACGTCACATTCGACCAACACCCGTACGAGGCAGGGTCAACCCTCCTCTCGCAAGTGCTGCCTGCCTGGTCGGTGGCCGGAGGCAACCAAGCGCTGACCGCAAGATTGGCTGACCCTCAGATACGGCAACGAATCAAGCGCGAAATCGCGGAGAACCCGCCCGCGTCCGACCCGCGAATGCCGTGGCAGAACTACGTGGACCTCGTCGGCTGGGGCAACGTGCTGATTGCCGGGACGCGCAGTGAGCGCAACCGGGCCTGCCTGGGGCACACCGTCAGCGAAATCGCCGCCGAGAGGGGCTGTGAGCCCGCGGATGCTGCCCTGGACCTACTGCTGGCAGAAGAGGGGCAGGTGGCCATGGTTCTGCTGAACCTTTACTCGCCCGCGGACCTGGCGCTCATCATCAAGCATCCCGCCGGGATGATCGGCAGCGACGACGTCTACGTCGGCAACCCGCACCCTCGCCTGTACGGCACGTTCCCGCGGGTGCTGGGCAAGTTCGCCCGCGACGACGGCGCGCTCCCGCTCGCGGCGGCGATCCAGCGGCTGACCTCCGCTCCGGCCAGTCGCTTGGGCCTGCGCGACCGCGGCGTGCTCAGGGAGGGGGCCTTCGCCGACATTGTCGTGTTCGATCCCGCTAGCGTTCGCGACCGAGCGACCTATGCCGAGCCGCGGCAATTCCCAGAGGGCATCTTCTTCGTCGCTGTCAACGGCCAGATAGCGGTCGAGGAGGGTCGCCAGACCGAGGCCAGGGCCGGCCATTTGCTGCGCCGAGACTGAACCCGCCGAGCGGCGACCGCGGAACCGGTAGCAATGGCAGCCACCAATCGGCAGTTGCCATCGCTACCGCTGGACCAGGCCTAGACTGGGACCGCCTTGAACCTGGCGGCCAGCTGTCGCTGGTGCCAGTAGACCGCCGCCAGAATGGCGAAGCCCGCCAGGTCGGTCTCCCAACCCGGCGTGATGAGGAGCAAGGCAGCCGCCAGCAAGGGCAGGCGCTGCCACCAGGGCACGTCTGTCATCAACCAGCCAAACAGACCGATGCCTAGGGCCAGCACCCCCAATATGGCGGTAACGGCGGCCATCGCCCCGCTGAGCGCATCGTAGCCCAAGAGGGTGAGCTGCGGCGCCACGCAAAATATGTAAGGAATGAGGTAGGCCGGCGCCGCCAGACGGAAGGACCTCTGTCCGAGCCCCCATAGTCGGGGCGCAGCCGCTTGACGCGCCTAGCAAGCCGCACGAGTTCTCTCCCGCCCGTGAGAACGAGAGGTGTAGCAGTCAGTCGCATGACACTACGCCAGTGGGCACGTCCTGCCGCGGGAAGTACGTGCGGGCGTCGGCGCCATGGCTCCAGACGTTGCTCCGGCTGTCCACGCCGTCCACGGTCACCCAGAAGTAATACTTGTTCAAGGGGTTGCGGGCCGCGCCGACGTCGACGTCGTTGACCTCCCAGGCGGGATAGACCAGGTCGCCCTCGCGCTTGATAACCTTTTGGGCCAGGGCCACTTCCTCGGCGAAACCATTGTTCAGAGCCCGCCAGAGCCGGACCGTGGGCGACCATTGCGGGGGCACCGGCGCCTGCGTGCCGTGGCCGAAGAGGAAGGCCCCGATGTTTACCTGTGTAGCCTCCGCCACCGGCTTGCCGTCATGCGGCCAGACTATCTCTATCTTGGCATCCACCACCGCGGGCACGTCGTCGGCCACGCCTACCGGCAGCTCCTGTTGGGGCAGGTAAGTACGCGCATCCTCCCCGTGACTCCAGACGCTGCTGCGCGACTCGTAGCCATCGACCGTGACCCGGAAGTAGTACTTGTTTCGCGAGTCTCGAGCCGCCGCCACGTCGACGTCGTTGAAGTCCCAGGCGGGGAAGGAAAGCCCCCCGGCAGAGGCACCGCGTTGCCTGCCCACCGCCAGCTCCTCCTCCACCCCGTTGCCCAGCGAGCCCCAGAGACGCACGGTGGGAGCCAACGCGGCGCAGATGGAGGCGTCGCTCTGGTCCGCGAACAAGTAGGCACCGATGTTCGCCAGGGTGGCCTGACTCACCGGTTTGTCATCATGGGGGTAGACAATCTCAATGCGCGCCTGCAGGGCGAGCGCGCTGTAGGCGAGACGGTAGGACTCTCCCGCATCGGCCCGGAAGGACAGCACATCGCCAACCTGGCTGAATGGCACGGCTGCGCCGTCCTCCCGCCTCAGCGCGAAGCCGCCCGCGTCGGCCCGGCCGGTGAGAGCCCGCGGGTTCAAGTGCACGTCGGCGGCAACAGTCGCCGTTACGTCCAGTCGACCGGGACGCGGCCAGGCAACGAACAGCTGGGCCCTGTCCTCCGCCTCATAGATCAGCCGTTCGTCGGCATAGGCCCCGCCGGAGACGAAGAGGGCATCGGGCGCCGTGTAGACGTAGCGCAGGCCGGTACCGTGCCGCGACTCCAGACGAAGGGTGCCGGGCGCCAGGGCGCTCGCCGACGCGTAGTCGGACAGGGCGCGCATGGCTGTGACCGCCAGCTTCGCTGAGCCGTCAACCCCATAGAGGCCGAAGTGGTCCTCTCCAGGCGGGCGGTCGCCGCCGTCGTTCAGATCGTAGAGGGCCCATTTTGTCCCCCCAGCCATCCCCTGGCTTAGGATATGCAGCAGCAATGCGGTTTCATGCACCGAACCAGCGGCGGGATCCGCCTCCAGATTGGAGTAGCCGAATTCCTCCAGCAGCAGTGGCTTCTCCAAGAAGGTGCCGTACTGGTCGCTGATGAGGTGATTGGACAGCTCGATTGGCGTGAGGCCGAGGTCCTGGTAGCGGTGAGTCGAAGCGAAATCCAGCAGGCTATTCGCGCTCAGCTGCGCCAGCGCCGGGTCGCTGTACCCCACGGTCAGCAAGTGATGCGGGTCGCTCTGCCGCACTGCTGCCAGCTGCGGAGCCAACCAGGCGGCCAGAGTCTTGTCCAGCGCGTCGGTCAGGTGCCACCAGCGCCCGGCGTCGGGCGACTGCAGGTAGTCGACCATGGTCACCTGGAAGCCCCGCAGGGCGATCCAGATGGCCGCTTCGCCCAGGAAGTACTGGTAGATGCGCAGGTTGTTGGCGTAGATGTAGGCTTGCCGATCGTCAAAGCGAGGTGGGATGACGTCGCCGCCCCAGTCGCCTCGCGGCCAGGCGGCCACCTGCGCGGGCGTCACGAACTCGCCATAGGCTTTGACGAGCGCGTCGGTCTGTAAGGGCGGGGGCGCCTCCGGGTAGGCGGCGGTCGCCAGGTCGGCAAAGCCAGGCTCGTTCTTCAGGTCCCAGGCGAGGATGGATTGCCTAGCGGCATAGCGACGGGCGATAGCACGATCAAGCGCTGCCACCTTGCCGAGGTCCGGCTCCCGGTAGTCGTAGAAGGTGACTATGAGATAGAGGCCATGCTTTTCGGCCAGGGAAACGAGCGAGTCCAGTTTGTCCCAGCGCCCGGCAGCTATCTCCTGGGGCAGAGGCTCGCGAATGAAGACGCGCACGGCGTTGGCGCCCGCCGCCTGCGCGCGCGCCAAGTCGCGGTCCACCGCCGCCGGGTCGAAGAGGCCATCCTCCCACATTCGCCAGGGGCGATCCGGGCCGCCCACATAATTGGCGCCCAGGACGAAGAGGAAATTGCCGTCCGGCCCCCGCAGACGATTGCCGGCCGCGCTAACGAAGGCCGTCTCCCCACGGACTGCGGCGGGCGAGAGGGTCGACGCCACCACTAGCAGGCACAATGTATAGAGCAGCAGGGCCACTCGCCTGCTCATCCGCTTCGTCCACCCGCCAGGCAACCGTGAGGTGCCGCTCGCATCCCCTTCCAGACTCTGGACAGGGCTTCGCGGCTCGGCCTCCTCGGCACAAGGCCCGGTCTATCCTATCGCTCATATCACAATCGCCGCGCCCGGCCCTGCCGCGCTCGCCGTCCTGCCAGCCAGATTGGAGGCAGAACGACCTGGCGGCAAGGCATCTCCGGGGATGCTACCAGCGGCCCTGGCGCCTGTCAACGGCACCAGCCCGGCCGGACAGCCGCCCGGCGGGACAAGTGGTGCTTCGTTACGCTCTTTTAGCTCAGCAGCAGCTTTGACATAGTCTTGCCAAGCGACCATAAGTGTGCTTGGAGGCAAAGATGGGACCAAGGTGCGGGCGCGACCGCGGACTGTGGCTGTCTCTCCCGGCGCTTGTCTTGCTCGCGGGTCTGACTGGTACGGTAATGGGCGTGCCGCCGGGCGCTGAATCGGGGTTAGCCCCGCCGCAGCCTGTCGCTGACGCTGCCGCTCTAGCCGCGCCGCCATCTCTCCGCGGCGGGGCTGACCCCTCTTGGGTGTTGCTGCCGCGGGGCGAAAGCCAGGTGCGGCTGGAGTACACGCCCGCCGAGGCGGCACGGTCGGGCGTCTTGTGGTTGAGCGGCACCGATGGCGGTATCGACGGGCCGTTCGACGGCTTCTACTCGCGCCTGGCGCGCAGCCTGCAGCGGCGAGGGATCGCCTCGGCCCAGTTGGAGTACAGCAGCCCGGGCAATTTCGAGACCTCTTTGAACGAAACCTTGGCCGCCCTGGATTACCTTGAGGGCATGGGGTTGAACAACGTCGCGCTCGTCGGCTTCTCTTTCGGCGGTGGCCTGACCGTGGAGGTAGCCGCCGAGCGCCCCGAAGTCAGTACCGCCGTCATCCTCTCCGGACAGGGCTTCGGCACCGATAGGGTCGCCGAAATCGCCCCGCGCCCTGTGCTGGTCGTGCACACCGAAGGCGATCCTAATATCCCGGTAGACGTGGCTCGTAGCCTTTTCTCGCGTGCCGGAGTCCCGACGGAGTTGGTCGTGCTGTCGAGCAGTGATCACTACCTGCAAGACGTTGCCCGAGAGGCCCGGGGGCTGGTTAGAGGGTGGCTCTCTGAGCGGCTTGCCTCGGCCGACCGCGGCTAGCGCCTGCCGGCACCAGACACCCGCCGGCAGCTGCCGTTTGACACGTTGCACGGAAGAAGTCCCGACGAGTTAGCTCGCCGGTGCTGCCCAAGTAACACGCCAACCGCAGGCTGAGGTGAATCAAAATAGGAAGGAAGGGAGAGCCAAGACGATGAAGGAGGAAACGTTAGCAGGAGTTTACACTCACCCAATCTTCGCTTATCGCATGATTGGCAAACTAGAATGCGGGAACTGGGTTGAGTACCCGCGCGGTAGCGCTTGGACCGAGGAGCAGGGGGATGAGCGGAACCAGAACATGGATCGTTGCCACCGTGGGCGCGTCGTTGCTCGCACTGCTGGTGGCGGGGGCAGCGCTGGCCCAACCGGCGCCAACGCCGGAGGCAAACCAGAACGGCGCCAGCTACGGCCAGTATTTCCTAGACCAGCTGGCCAAGGCCCTCAACATCAACCGCAGTCAGCTGAACGCGGCCATCAAGACGGCCGGCGCCCAGACGGTCGATAAAGAGGCCCAGGACGGGCGGCTTACGGCCGACCAGGCGAGCCAGCTCAAGCAGAAGATCGAGCAAGGCAACGGCGCCTTTCCCGGCTTCGGCAGAGGCTTTGGCTTCCCTGGACCCGGCAAGGTAGGGCCGCGCGGCGCCTTCCTTGGCGGCAACGGCTACGCCAAGGGCGTCGCCACGGCCCTGGGTCTGAGCACGGACGAACTGCGGACCGAGCTGCGCTCCGGTAAGACGGTAGCCGACCTCGCCAAAGAGAAGAACGTTTCCGCCGAGGCGATCAAGAGCGCGGTCGTCACGGCAGTTGGCGCTCAGTTGGACCAGACGGTAGCGGCCGGCAAGATGACCGCCGATCAGGCCGCCAAGATCAAGAGCCGGCTCGAGAACACCGCAGCCGACCAGTTCCTAACCATGCGTGGCATGGGAAAAGAACTCATGCCTTTCCAGAAGTTGGTACCTCCTAGCGAGCGACCGCAGAAGCAGGCGCCCGCGGCGCCAAGAACCTCCGGCCCGACGACCTAGAGACATACCTGCCCACTCCACTCCTTACGAGGTGAAGGCCCCAGGACGGCAAGCCGTCCTGGGGCCTTCACTTTGCCCGCGTGCCCGCTAGACACGAAAGCGAAAACCAGCATCGACAAGCCGGCCACGGTGGACGAACAGATGGCCTTTGGCGTCTCGCCCGACCAAGGCCCGGTCCAACGGTCGCGTGGCCGGGCCCTGGAGGACAGCGCCCTCGCGCGTGAATCTACTGCCGTGACAGGGACAGACGAAAGCGTCTCCCTCCAGGCGGGGGGTGCAACCGAGGTGCGTGCAGACTGCGACGATGGCATAGAAGCCGCCATCGTCACGCCCCAGGTAACAGCGCGCGTCTGAGACGTAGGTCAGGGAACCTGGCTGGTATAGGTCAGGCAGCCCGGCGTCGACTGGCCCCGGCTGGGGCGCCGTCAACTTGGGATCAAGGAACTGCGCCAGAGCCACTACCGACGACCCCGCGGTGAACAGGGCGGCACCTTTGGCGAAGCCAAGCACAAAACGGCGGCGCGACAGCCTGCTGCTGTCGGCCCAGCCAGGCTTTGTGAGAATGGGGTGGCGAAATCTGCGGCGGCGAATCGCATCTCCCCATATCCGGGTCCCACGCGGGCATGTAGGAACCTAGCGAAGTAAGTGTCGAACGCGTGGTTCTCTTGCACGATGATCAGGACGTGTTGTAGGCGCTCGCTCAAACTGCACACTGCTCGGGGCTACGGTCGTGACAGCAGTGAGGACTGCCCTCTGGCCTGGATGGCCGAGGCGGCCTGATATACAAAGAGGGACCGCCCCACGGTGCTGCCGTGTGACGGCCCCTCCCTCGGACCCAGCCGCCTGGGCCCGTTGCGGTCAACACCACCGAACCGTTCGGCGGCTGGCCGTGAATACTATGCCTAGCTGCCTAGTGTAGGCTGGTGCCCCGGCTGGAGACCGCGCTCCAGGTGGCCAGCACAGCTATGATGATGCCCATGATTATGTCGTTGACCATTGCGGCTTGCACAGGTGAGTAGCCCAGTACAAACGGGGCGATGATCA
>JAMCYS010000107.1 GCA_023473795.1 Chloroflexota bacterium
CCCTGGGAAAGGTTTTCGCCGGCGTTGAGCACCGAGCCCGCGATGTGCTCGGCGATGAAGTAGGGGGCGCCCGATTGCGAGTGCCGCACCACGACCATATCGCCGCCCAGCGCCTGCAGGGTGCGCACCGTGTCCTTCAGCGACTCGCCCTTGGTCACGGAGCTCGCCGACGCGGTGACGTTGACAACGTCGGCGGAGAGGTTCTTGGCCGCCAGCTCGAAGGAGACGCGGGTGCGGGTGCTGTTTTCGTAGAAGAGGTTCACTACCGTCTTGCCACGCAGGGCCGGCACGCGCCTGATGGGTCGCGAAAGGACCTCTTTCATCGCGTGGGCCGTGTCGAGGACCAGCTCGATTTCTCCCCGGCTGAAGTCATCAAGGTCCAGTACGTGTTTGCGATTCATCGTCGTTGCTCCTTCAGTCCGGCCTCACTATGGCCACCTCGTCCACGTCGTCCGTCTCCACCAGACGGACCTGGACGTCTTCATCCCGCGAGGTAGGCACGTTCTTACCGACGTAGTCGGGCCTAATGGGTAGTTCGCGGTGGCCGCGGTCGACGAGCACCGCCAGTTGGATACTCTCTGGCCTGCCAAAGTCCATCACTTCGTCCAGAGCGGCGCGCACTGAACGCCCGGTAAACAGGACGTCATCCACCAGCACAATACGCCGGCCGTCGACGCCGGTGGGAATATCAGTGCCGCGCACGACCGCCAGCTCCTTGCGGCCGAGGTCATCCCTGTAAAGTGTTATGTCCAGCTCGCCCTGGGGGACGTCGACCCCCTCCAGGCCCTTGATTACCGAAGCCAGGCGCCGGGCCAACGGCACGCCCCGGCTGCGGATACCGATCAGTATCAAGTTCTCGGCGCCCCGGTTGCGCTCAAGGATTTCGTGGGCGATGCGCACCAGCGCCCGGCGCATTTCGACCGCCGTCAGCAGTACTTTCTCAGACACCCGCTCCTCCTTGCCACTTGGCCCCAGGCACAAAAAAGCCTCCGGCCCACCCGGCACTCGCTAAGCCGGCCAGGGTCCGGAGGGTAGATTGCGCACATTCGCCGCTCCTTTCCAGCCTCGCAGGACTGGTTTAAAGGTTGGCCACAGTATAGCACAGGGAATAGGCGGTTACAACAACGTCACCAATCGGCTCGTCGCCCAGTTGGGGCGGAACTCGCGCGCGGCCGGGCCCGCCATCACGCGGGGCCCGGCGTCGTCCGGAGAAAGCCAGCCGCCTCCTCGGGAAGGGCGGTGTTGATCATGACGTCGGTCCCCAGCTCGAAGCCGGCGGCGATGGCCAGCTTGGGCGCCAGCTCCAGGTGCCAATGGTAGTACTCGTCCACGGGCTGCTGGGTGGGCGCCGTGTGCAGCCAGTAGTTGAACGGAGGATCGTTCAAGCCGGCGAAAACCTTTCCCAGGGTCTCTTTGAGCGCCCGGGCCAGCAGCTCCTGCCCCTCGTCATCCAGCCGCTCAAAACGGGCCTCGTGCCGTCTGGGCACCAACCAGAGCTCAAAAGGCCAGCGCGAGGCGAACGGGGCGAAGACGGCAAAGCGCTCGTTCTCCAAGACGACCCGCTCGCCCTCCGCCAGCTGCTGGCGCAGGATACCGCAGAGCAGGCACTCGCCCCGGCTGGCGAAGTGCTCGCGCGAGCGCGCTAGCTCCAGGTCAATGAGGCTCGGCACGAGCGGTACGGCAAAGAGCTGGGAGTGGGGATGGTCGCGCGAGGCGCCTGCCTCGCGGCCGTAGTTCATGATCAGTTGGATGTACTGGATCAGCGGATTGGCCGCGTGCGCCCGGTAGCGGTCGATGTAGGCCCGAACCAGCAGCTCGAATTGGCTCAGCGGCAGTTTCGCCACCTCTTCCACGTGCTGCGGGCTGGCAATGAGCACTTCGTGGGCACCCAGCGCCTGCTCCGCCAGGTACAGGCCGTCGCGGCGCAGGTCGAGCGCGCCCGTGGCGGGCTCGAAAGCCGGATAGAGATTGGGCACCACCCGCACCTGCCAGCCGGGACCGTTCGCCGGCAAGTCGGCCGGCCGGTAGGCCATCACCTCTGCCGGGGTCTGGGCCTCGTGCCCCTCGCAGAAGGGGCAGTCGCCGCTCTCGGCCCGCGCTCGCGACTGGCGAACGAAGTCTTGGGGCCGCCTGGCCCGCTCGGTAGCGATGACGACCCACCTGCCGGTCAGCGGGTCGCGCCGCAACTCAGGCATGGCCGGCTTCGGCCGCGTGCACGGCCAAGGCCTTGTGATACAAGTCGACGTACTTGCGCGCCGAGGCGTGCCAGGAGTAATCGGCCAACATGCCCCGCCGCTGCAGTTCGCGCCAGGTCTGACGGTACCGGTAGTCCTCCGCCGCCCTGACGACGGTGGTGAAGAGATGCATACCATCGTATTGCGCGAAGGCAAAACCGTTGCCCTCGCCGGTGCTCGGATCGAAGTCCTGCACTGTGTCGGCCAGACCGCCCGTGCTGCGCACCACCGGGATCGAACCGTAGTGCAGACTGATCAGCTGCCCCAGACCACAGGGCTCGAAGCGGGAGGGCATCAGGAACATGTCCGAGCCGGCATAGATGCGCTGCGCCAGCGGCGCGTTGAATGTCAGGAAGAGAGCCAGCTTCTGCGGGTAGCGCTGGGCGAAGTCGCCAAACACGTTGTGGTAGTGGGGATCGCCCGTGCCCAGGATGACAAACTGGGCGTCGACGGTGGCCATAATGTTGTCGAAGGCCTGAGCCAGGATATCGAAGCCCTTCTGATCCACCAGGCGGGAGATCATGCCGAACAGGGGCACGTCCGCCCGCTCGGGCAGGCCGGCGGCGCGCTGCAGGGCCAACTTGTTCTCCGCTCGCAGATCGAGCGAGTTGACGTCATAGTTGCGGGCAAGGTACTTGTCCGTCGCCGGGTTGTACTCGTCGTAGTCCACGCCGTTGAGCACGCCCAAGAGGTGCTCGCGGCGGTCGCGCAAGAGCGGGTCGAGCCGTTCGCCGTACTCCGGGGTCAGTATCTCCTGGGCGTATCTCTCGCTCACCGTGCTGACGATGTCGGCGAAGAGGATGCCGCGGGCCATCAGATCGACCACGTTGGAGAGATCGGCCATATCCGGCCGGTGAATGAAGCCGTACTCGTCGATGCCGGCTACCTCCAGAATGCGCTGCCCGAAGATGCCCTGGTACTGGAGGTTGTGAATGGTGTACACGGAAGCGGTGGCGGCGAAGAAGGGGTCGGCGCGGAAAGTCGTCTGCAGCCAGTTGGGCACGATGCCGGTGTGCCAGTCGTTGCAGTGGATCACGTCCGGCTGCCAGTCGAGGTGCTTGAGCATCTCCAGCGCCGCCCGGCAGTAAAGTACGAAGCGTTCGCCATCGTCCGGATAGCCGTAGATTCCCTCGCGTCCGAAATAGCGCTCGTTGTCGGTCATGTACACGGGGATGGCATCGCCAATGGTGCCCTTAAGCACGCCGACGGGCTCGGTGGCGGAGTCCATCGGGACGGCGAAGGGTTCCAGCACCCATTCGAGACCGAATCTTTGCGGGTCGATCCGCTCGTAGTGGGGCATACAGACCCGGACGTCGTGGCCAAGTTCCTTAAGCGCCTTGGGCAAAGCGCCGGCGACGTCGGCCAGGCCCCCCGTCTTGGCGAAGGGGACGACTTCGGCGGAAAGCAAGAGGACCTTCAGAGGTCGTTCCATCTGCATGTGCTGCTCCTCAGGGACGAGGCTATGCCGCGGGGCGTTTCAGCCGCCATTGGTTACATTGGTGGCAAGCGTCAGGTCGTACAGTGCCCAATGTTAACACACGTGCGACCCCAGGACAATTCATTGTAGCGGGCAGAGGGGCATTCACGCCACCGTTCACAAGTCACGCAGCCGGCCTGCGCGCAGTGACCCGGACATCACGCTCGGTCTAGGACCCCCAGCTGCTCGCCACGAACGTAGTCGTCGCCTTCACGGCGCAGAGCAGCCGCCAGAGCCGCGCGGGCCGCTCGTCCGCCCAGGCGCCCCAGGGCCCAGGCGGCGTGGCCGCGCACCAGCGGCTCAGGGTCGAGCAACGCCCGCGCCAGAATCGGCACGGAGGCACGGTCGCCGCCGTTGCCCAGGACAACCGCCGCGTTGCGCAGCAGCCTGGCCCGCCCGGGCCGGGCGCCGGCGGTGCCGCCGAAACGAGTGGCAAAGGCGGCGGCGGCGAGGTCGAAAAGGGAGGCTAGCTCGAGCCAGGCCGGAAGGCCACCTGGTTCCCTGTCCGCGTTCCCTTCAACCTCGCCCGAAGACGGGCGGCGCAAGTCAGTCAAGTGACCCGCCGCGGATTGTAGGGGCGGGGCATGCCCCGCCCGCCCGGCCCCACAGGGCCACGTAGGCACGGGGCCGGCACGGAGTCCGGCCCCTACGGGATTTTGCCGACTGCCCAGCTGCATATTCTGCGGGCAGGCGGCCTGGCAGGCGTCGCAGCCCAGAACCCGGTCGCCCAGCGACGGTCGCAGCGCCTCGGGAATCGGCCCGCGCAGCTCCACCGTGAGAAAGGAGAGACAGCGGCCCGCGAGGTGCTGGTAGGGAGCAACCAGCGCGCCGGTGGGGCAGGCGTCGAGGCAAGCCCGGCAGTCGCCGCAGCCGCCCTCGGCCGGAGGGCAAGACTCGACCTCCGCGGTGGTGAGAACCTCCGCCAGCAAGATCCAGGAGCCGCGGCCGGGAACGATTAGGCAGTTGTTCTTGCCAAACCACCCCAAACCGGCCCGCTGAGCCAGGGCCCGCTCGAGCAAAGGCGTGGCATCCACGAAGGCCCGGCAACGGCAAGCGGGCTCTCTCTCCCGCAAATAGTCAGTCAGACTCCGCAGTTTGGCCTTGATCGTCCGGTGGTAGTCCAATCCCCGGGCGTAGGCCGCCACCCTACCGTGGCTACCTCCCGCCGGGGGAAGGGGCTGGGCGCCGTCATAGGCCCAGGCCAGGGAGATGACGGAGCGGGCGCCGAGGAGCAGTAGTTCTGGCCGGGCCGCCAAGGGCACTCGCTCGGGCCTGAAGTAGGTGATGGCAGACAGCGCGCCGGAGGCCAGGCGCTCGGCCAGAATGGCCTCGTGGTCGACCAGCGGCGTGGCGGGCCCGCAGCCGATGGCGGCGAAGCCCAGTTCTTGCGCTCGGCACAGCAAGTCTTGAGCTAGGCTCATTCTTATCCCCGGCCGGCGTCTTTTCTGGCTGTACCGCGCCGCGACTGTAGTATAATTCTGACGAAAAGCAAGTCAAGGAGGTCGGGCGTGCCCAAACTAGCCATCACCGGCAAGGGGGGCGTGGGCAAGACCACCCTCGCGGGCCTATTGAGCCGTTTGTACGCGGCGGAGGGTCACAAGGTAATCGCCGTCGACGCCGACCCGGACGCCAATCTGGCGTCCTCGCTCGGTTTTCCGGAGGAGATAGTCGCTAAGATCGCGCCCATCGCCGACATGAAGGACCTAGTGGAAGAGCGCACGGGC
The DNA here is from genome assembly GCA_023473795.1 of Chloroflexota bacterium. Lineage (GTDB taxonomy): Bacteria > Chloroflexota > UBA6077 > FW602-bin22 > JAMCYS01 > JAMCYS01. The sequence goes on from JAMCYS010000107.1 coordinate 5,436, forward strand.
GCCAAGCCGGGCACGATGGGGGCGATGTTCAAGCTCAACCCGCGCGTGGACGATATCCCCGACCGCTTTTGCGCCCGGCACAGCGGCGTCGCCCTGCTGCAGATGGGCACGGTCAAGACCGGCGGCGGGGGTTGCGTCTGCCCCGAGAACGTGTTGCTCAAGCAGCTGGTCAGGCACCTGTTGGTCCAGCGTGAAGAGTACATCATCCTCGACATGGAAGCGGGCATCGAACACCTCGGCCGGGGGACAGCGCAGTCGGTGGACGCCATGCTGGTAGTGGTGGAGCCCGGCCGGCGCAGCCTGCAGACGGCGGAGGCAGTGCACCGGCTGGCGGCGGACATCGGCCTGCACCGCATCTACGTGGTGGGCAGCAAGGTGCACGACGAGAGCGAGCGCGATTTCATTCTGGAGAACGTGCGGGGCCTGCCGGTGCTGGGCTTTCTCTCCTACAGCCCCCTCGTCATCGAGGCCGACTTGCGAGGAATCTCCGCTTACGACCACGACCCCCAAGCCATCGCCGAGGCTCGACAGGTCCGCGACCGGCTAGAGGAGCTGCTGGCGGCGGACAGGGTGGGCGTGAGCTAGGATCCTAAGCGCAGGCAATTCTAGAACCGCGGGCGACGCTACGGCGCATCTTCGCCCGCGGTTCTAGCCTGCTTGGGGTTAGATTACGCCAAGCAGGGCCAAGATGATGAGGACGAGAGCGATAACGGCCAGTAAGTGGACCGTGTTGCCGGTGCGTGGGATACCGCTGTAATAGGTGGGGCCGAGCCAGCCGACGAGCCAGAGAATGGCGAGAATAACGATGATTGCCCAGAGAAGGCTCAATTTGTCGACCTCCTTCCGTTTGTCCATGGTTATGGCAACTACCGTGCCAGTGGCCGCAGCGACGTTCGATACGGTGGTGTCGCCCGCCGCCAACCTAGAGCCGCGCTCTGGTCCGCCGTGACCGACGTTTGACGGTGGGCGAGCGGCGGCGGTAGAATAGCGAAGGCGCCGTGGCCGGCGCCGAGCCGCGGGGTGTAGCGCAGTTGGTTAGCGCGCGTGGTTTGGGACCACGAGGCCGGCAGTTCGAGTCTGCCCACCCCGACCAGAACCCCTGCCTTGCCGTCCGGCGGCGGCCGCCGGTCGTGTCGGCCACTGAGTCCTTCGTCCGGTCCACTTCCTGCTACTGCAAATCGACGGCGAATCCCGGCACTCCGCGCCTCCGACGGGAGGAGGCCAGCCGGCGAGGGTTGTACCCGACAGCATTACCCAGCGGTGGGAGGATCCGAAGGAAACTGTATGTCGCTTGACCTGCTTTCCCGCTACTTGACCTGGCTCCTCTTCGTGCTGGTCTTTGTCTACACCTTCATTCTCACGTCCGCTAAGTACGTAGCGACGAACGCGCAAGAGGTTCAACAGAAGAGCCAAACTGCCGCACCTCGGCGGGGATCGAAGGGGCATTCGGCGGCCGAGTTACGTGCAGCGCTGTTGGCGCGGGGCAGGGTAGGCAGGCACGGCCGCCAGGGAGGGGATACTTGGCGGCTAGGGCACCACCAACTGCGACAGGGCCAGTTTGTAACCTTGGAAGACGAGCACCCTTACCGGGCGGGCCTGGGCACCGGTGCCAAAGCGGCGTTTCGCCTCCGTCACTGCCTCCTCAGCCGTATAGAAGCCATCGTTGGGCGCGGTGCGCACAACTGTGCGCCCGGATGCTACCTGCCCGGCCGAGAACAGGCTCACAGTCCAGGAGAAATGCCCACCCTGCACGTGAGCGAACCCCGCCCGGTCGGGGACGTTGAAAACGGCGAGCACGGTCTCAGGCGGATCGGCACGGATGATGGGAACGGTCTGCGCCACCAGGAGCTGCGAGCCGCCCGCCGCCTCGTTCCACCAGTAGCTGCGCTCGGCCAACCCCAACCAGTTGGCCCCAAACAGCGCTATCAGGGCAACGGCGCCTAAGCTAGTGAGACTGTTCTGCGCGGGACGCCAATTCCGCAAGACCGGCGCCAGCAAGGCGGCCAAAGCGAGCGACACCCCGGCAGCCGGCAAGTAGCCCTCGCGCTCCGCCAGGATGGGCAGAGATGGCAGAGTAAGCAAGGCCGACCACACTAGCCAAGCCGTCGCCTTGGGGAAAGCAAGCTGCCGTCTTCGTCGCACTAGCCAGAGCAGACCCGGCAGGAGGCCGACTAGGCAGGCCAAGCCCAACCAGGGAGCGTTCTGCCAGGCGGAGAGGTCGCTCAGGTAGCGATAGTCGTCCGGTAGGGTCGATAAATAGCTGACTGCGTAGTAGGCGGAGTTCTTGAGCAGCAGTAATGGGGTGACGACGAGGTTGTAGCTAGTTCCGGCCAAGAGACGGAGCGGGGCATAGACTGCCATAAGGGCGACGGCAGGCAACAAGAAGCGCCGGCGCCAGCCCGGGCGCAGTGGGGCTAGCCCCCCACCTTCGATGCACCACAGCGCGGCCATGGCCAGCGGCCAGGTGAAAGCGTTCTCCTTGGCCAGCACGCCGAGCAGCCAGGCGGCAATGCCCACGGCTAACCAGCGATCAGCAGACCGCGAGTCCGGCGCAGCTCCAGCGCGTTGCAGGGCCAGCGTACCCGCCAGGCAGCCCAGCGCGGCGAGCTGGCTATTGACCGCGCTGACCCAGAAGATCGCCTCCACGTGGGTCCCGCCACCCCAGAAGAGCAAGGCGGCCAGTGTGGCGGGCAGACGGCCGGTCCTCGCTTGCGCAATCCTATACACGCACCAGGTACAGGCGATGTGCAGCAGTATGCTCACTAGGTGGTAAGGCACGGGGTTGAGGCCAAACAGAAGGCCTTCCAGGCCAATCGCTATCTCGTACACTGGTCTATAGAACCCATCGCGCAGCTCGACGAACGAACGGACCAGGTGCTCGAGTGAGCCAACGTTGTAGATGATCATGCGGGCATCGTCGTAGAGGAAGGTACCGCCCGCCGGCCACAAGAACAGCAGCAGCGGGATGGCAATGGCGGCAATGGCCCCCACCAGAAGCGGCCGAAAGCGCGACTTGACTAGCGACGCGCGCTCGGCGCCAGCTGCAGCAGCAGCCGGGGAATTGACCAAGCCCACACTCCCTCCCTAACAGACGGCATAGCCCGCGACGTTGTCCGCCGGCCGCTCCTATTGTGCCACAGTGCGCCACCCGGCTCAACCCTCTCCGGGCCGGCGACCGGGCGTGAGCAGCGTTGACTCGTAACCGGAGCCTATGGTAGTCTCTGCGGCAGTGACCGATCTGCGAGCCTACTTCTAGGGAGGTGCACATGTCTGCCAGGATGACCCACCGCGAGCGCGTGCGGGCCGCGCTGAGCCACCAGGAGCCCGACCGGGTGCCCATCGACCTCAGCGGCGCCGCCGGCGACGCCATCACGGCCATCGCCTATCGCAACCTGCTGGACTATCTGGGTTATCGCCACCGTCCCATAAAGATCGACCACCACATGTCGCAGACGGCACTAGTGGACGAGGACATCCTACGGCGGTTTGACGTCGACTTCCGGCGCGTCGAGCTGGGAGGAGCGGATGCCGGCGACGTCACTTTGCCCGACGACGCCTACCGGGACGAGTGGGGCGTCGTCCGCCAGCGCCCGCCCGGAGGCTACTACTACGACCTGATACCGGGCGGCAGCCCACTGGGGGAGATCGACACCATAGCCGGGCTGGACAACTACAGATGGCCCGACCCTTTGGACCCAGGGCGGTTCCGCGGGCTGCGCGAGAGGGCCAAGGAGCTGCACGAGAACACCGACTTCTCCGTAGTTCTAGTACTCAACTGCTCGTTCTTCCTCCGCTGTGCCGAGCTGCGAGGCTGGGAGAACTTCTTCATGGACGTGGCGGGCGACGCGCCCTTCGCCGAGGCGCTGATGGACCGCTACCTGGCTATCAAATTGGCTATTGCCGGCAAGGCGCTGGAGGAAGCGGGGGAGTTCGCCGACGTGGTGGTGTGCACCACCGACGATTTTGGCTCGACCGACAGGCTGCTCGTTTCACCCACGCTCTGGCGGCGGCTGATCAAGCCGCGCTTCCAGCAGACGTTCGACTTCTTCAAGGCCCGCACGGACGCCTTCCGCTTCTTTCACTGCGACGGCGCCATCTACCCGCTGATGGCGGACTTCGTCGAATGCGGCGTTCAGGCCATTAACCCGGTACAGGTTTCCGCGGCCGGAATGGGCGACACCAAGAAGCTCAAGGCGGAGTTCGGCGACGCGCTCACCTTCTGGGGCGCCATCGACACGCATCACGTGCTGCCCGCCGGCAAGCCGGAGGACGTGCGCCGTGAAGTCAAGCAGCGGATCGCCGATCTCGGTCCGGGTGGCGGCTACGTCGTCTGCACCGTGCACAACATCCAGCCCGAAGTGCCGCCCGAAAACGTGGTGGCGATCTACGACGCGGTCAACGAGTTCGGCTGGTATCCTCTCAAACCCTAATGGTCAAGGGTAGGCGGCCACTCCCGGTTGAGCCGGACGGCCGCCAGACACTCAACTGGACCGCACTTGGCTGCCGTAGGTAGCGTCCCGGCGGAAGAGACGTACCGCCGCGTCAAGCATCGCTGGCTCGTGCAGGTGGCCGTGGGGATGAGCACCTTGATCATCACCACGGACACGGGCGGCATCAATGTCGCCCTGCACACGCTGGCGAGCCACTTTGGCGTCGACTCCGGCACCGCCTCCTGGCTGCCCTTGCTCGCCTTCTTGATCGTGACCGCCACTTTGCTGCCCTTCGGCCAGCTTTCGGACCTGGTCGGCAGCAAGCGCGTCTTTGCCGCCGGTTTCGCGGTCTACGGCGTTGGCTCGCTGCTCTGCGGCTTGGCGGGCACTTTCCCTATGCTGGTGGCCAGCCGCGCCCTGCAGGCGCTGGGCATCTCGATGATCTCCGCCAACTCGCAGGCCATCCTCACCGAGTGTTTTCCTCCCAGCCAGCGCGGAATGGCCATGGGGATCAGCAGCACCGTCGTCGGCCTGGGCTACTTCGTCGGTCCCATCATCGCCGGGCTGGTCATCGACAATTTCGGCTGGCGCTTCGTCTTCCTGGTGACGCTGCCGATCGCCCTGGCCGGCTTAGTAACGGCGCTGTTGGTGCTACCGGAGAGCCAGCGTCGCAGACTGGGCGGCTTCGACATTCCGGGGGCGCTGGTTTTCGCTGCCGCGGCAGCCTCCGTCATCCTGGCGCTCAATTTCGCTCGGGGCAGCTCTTTTGCTTCTCCGACGGTGCTGGCCTTACTGGGCTTGGCTGCACTGGGCACCCTTGGCTTCGTCGCCATCGAGCGCCGTGCCGCCGCGCCGATGCTGGAACTGGGCATGCTGCGCAACCGCTTGTTCAGCCTCTCTCTGCTTAGCGCCTTCCTACTCTTCGTCGGCATCTCCGGTGAGGACCTTCTTGTGCCTTTGTTCGTGCAGGAGGTCCTCCGCCTGCCCGCCACTACGGCGGGGTTGACGCTCTCCATCGTGCCCTTCATTCGCATGTTGCTCTCGTCGCCCAGCGGCCTTCTTTCCGACCGCCTAGGCTCGCGTTGGCTGGTGAGCGCGGGCGCAGGCCTCAGCGCTCTCGGCCTGTTGGGGCTGTCGCGAATGGACGCCACCTCGTCGCTCGCCTGGCCGATTCTTTGCCTGGCCAGCATCGGCCTGGGCACAGGCCTCTTCTTCTCGCCGAACATGCACGCCACGATGTCGGCTGTGCCGCCGCACCGCCTGGGCATGGGTTCGGGGGCGATGGCGCTGCGGCGCAATCTGGGACAGTCCCTGGGCGTAGCCCTAGCCGCCTATTTGCTGCAGACCGGTAGCGCCGGCACGGTAGGGCAGGTACCGGGCTTCCAGTTGGCCTTCACTGTGCAGACGGCCAGCGTGGCTCTGGCGACTCTGGCCGCCCTCGCCGCGGGCTCCACCTTGAGCGCGCGGGCGCGTACCCGGCGGGCCGCGGGCAGAACCACCTAGCCGCGCCGTGCTTGTGGGCAGCCAAGCACCGCGGCTATAATCCTGCTGAGGTGCCAGGGCGGGCGGGACGGCAGAGCGAGCCAGACCGGCCGACGAGCACAGTGCTCCGGCACCATCTGCAATAGGGCGGTGGCGCCCACTGCCGCGACAGCGGCCTGATGAGGCATCACCCCCGGGAGGGAGCACGGATGTCGCAGGAATTGGGCAGAGTCGAGAAACCGGAAGCTGCCCAGTACGGGAACAAACGCAAAGTCTACCTCGTCCCCCTCATCATGGCGCCCCAGGAGCCGCCGGCGGATTTCGCGGCGATCCTCGAGCGCTACTGGTCGGGCGCCGACGACGGGGTGCAGAAGCTGGAGTGGCGCATTGGCGACGTCAAGTACGTCTTTATGGAGACCGTCGACCGCTCCGGCGAGGGGGGTATCAAGCTGGCCGAGCAGCGCAGCCCCGGCGCCGCCGGTCTGGCTGAGCGACGTGTCGACCGCGGCGCCTCCTTCATAGCCATGGAGGACCCGGAAACGTTCGCGGAGGTACTCGACTGGGAGCGCTGCCTCTACATTGGCCTCATCAGCCGCAAAGTGTACGACCAGGTGTCACAGTCGTTTCAAGACGCTTCGCGTCGCCGCTACGAGCACATGGCCAAGAAGCTCGAGCAGACCCTTAAAGAGGGCGAGGCGGCGCTTCTCTTCCTCAGCGAGCACCACCGCCTGCAGTTTCCCGAGGGAGTGCAGGTCTTCTACGTCGCACCGCCGGCCCTGGACGAGGTGCGTCGCTGGCAACGGGACTACCGGGAGAAGATGGCTCGCGAGGAAGAAGAGGCCGGACGGCCGGCGCAGCAGGCAGGCGAAGAGGGCCAACCCAAGCAGCCGGAGGGTCCAGAGGCAGAGACGCCGCCCGAAGGGCCGGCGCGCGAGGAGCCCTAGCCGCGGACGACTGCAGTCCAGACGGTGGCCTGCCTACTCCCTACTGGCCGGCCGCCGTCTGGCGCACCGTCGCCACAACATCCGCCACCGACAGGGACTCAGGCCCCGCGGCCCAGCTGAGTACCGTCACTCGTTCACCCCAAGGGCGCCAGATAGCCGGGTCGGTAGGTCCGAAGAGCGAGACCACCGGTAGGCCAAGCAGGGCCGCGAGGTGTCCGACCCCGGAATCGTTGCCCAGGAAGGCACGGCATTGGACGAGCACGCCTGCTAGTCGCGGCACGGTGAGGTCGCGGGCCAGGGTGAGCGGCGCGGGCGGCAATTGAGCGAGACCGTCGACCACGTCGCCGTCGGCGGGGCCGGAGATGAGCACCACCCCGAACTCCCTTGCCACCGCCTCGACCACGGCGGCAAATCGTTCCCCCGGCCAGTTCTTGACCCGACTGCCGCTGCCCGTGTGGACGGCAAGGAGCGGTCGGCCACCTTCGAGAGCAGGCGCGAGGAACTGCGCGGCCCAGGCTCGCTCCCCGGCGGCGGCGAACAACAAGGGAGGCGCCGGCAAGTGAGCGTATTCGCGGCCCACCAGCCGCAGGCTAGACGCCAGGTGCTGGGCCACGTGCGGCCCGCCTGGCTCCGGGCGCGAGGGCGCCACTGCCGAACGAACCCCGGCGAGTCTCCCTAGATTGCGCGATACGGCCCCTTCCGGGTCTGCCAGCCAGCCCATGGCGTAGTCCACCGGGCCGAGGAGACTCGCCAGAGACTCGCCCGGTCCCGCGTCGCCAAAGAGCGACGCCAAGCGGGGATCATCCTGGCTCAAGGCCAGGTCGACGAGCCCGGCGTCGCGGAGCAGCGCCGTCGCCGCCGGCTGGGCGGCCAGCGCCACCCACGCCGCCTGGTCCAGGGCGCGCAATGCGGCCAGGACGGGCGCGCAGAGCAGCGTGTCCCCCAAGGCCCCCGGACGCAGGAAGAAGTACTTGCTCGTCGCCGTTTCTCGCTTCACTCATTTCTTCAGGGCACTATTCGTCCGGGCGTCATCATAGCATGCCGCTTCTCCCCCACGTGGTGGCAGGTGAACCGGCCGCGCTGCGTCTGCTATGTCGCGCCGGATAGCTCGTCCCTATGACCCCTAGCGGCGCCCTGGGTCCCGGTGCTAGCACGCCTGCGCCCGGGGGCATGGCATAAGACCTGCTAGTAAGTTGACAGAACTCCAGACAGCTGGATGGGAGGTGACATCAAGTTGGCGACACGTGATCTGAACCGTGGCGGCCGTGGCAGCAGCCGCAACAGCGACATGACCGTGGAAGAGGCCGGGCGCAAGGGCGGCGAGACAGTTGCCCGCAAGTATGGCCACGAGCACTTCGAAGAGATCGGCCGCAAGGGCGGCGAGACGGTCTCCCAGAAGTACGGCCACGAGCACTTCGAAGAGATCGGCCGCAAGGGCGGCGAAGCCGTTTCTGACAAGTACGGCCATGAGCACTTCGAGGAGATCGGCCACAAGGGCGGGCAGAAGGTCCGCGAGCTCATCGACCGCGGCAAGAGCACCGAGAACCGTCGGTAGCCCCATCCGGGCTGCTGCGAATGCGAAATAGCCCCGGGGCTAGTCTTCCGCGCTAGCGCGGTTCACGCTCCGGGGCTTTTCTTTGCCCTCGGGAAAGGTCCGGCCAGGGCACAGGTTGCTAGCCGGCCCTAACCGTTAGGCAAGTGCGTCAAGGAGCCTACCTGGCACGCTAATTGCACCAGCAAGTCAGAGTGTGCTATTACAAATAGTGAGCGAGCGCGAAGGCGCCGCTGTGAAACGCAGGCTGGAGGTTGCCGCTGTGACCGACGACAAGAAGAAACCATCAGGCCTCGAAGGCGTTGTCGCCGCATCTTCCGCCATCTGCACCGTCGAGGGTGAAACAGGCAAGCTGCTCTACTACGGCTATGACGTTCGCGATCTGGCAGGTCGGGCCAGCTTCGAGGAAATCGTGCATCTGCTGTGGTACGGCGAGCTGCCCACGCGCCGCCAGCTGGCCGCGTTGAGCGAAGGCCTGGCGATGAGCCGAGCGCTGCCGGACGAGGTGATCGCCATCATCAGGGCCTTCCCTGAGTACTCCCAGCCGATGGAAGTACTGCGGACGGTCGTATCGTCCCTGTCGGCTTTCGACCGCAACGCCTGCTACTATTCTCACCATGCCAACATGTGCAAGGCGGTGCGCCTGACCGCCCAGATTCCCACGGTCGTCGCGGCTTTCCAGCGAATCCGGAACGGCAAGGACCCAGTGCAACCGCGCAATGATCTGGGGCACGCAGCGAACTTCATCTACATGATGGACGGGCAGGACCCCAGCGAGGTTGCCTCCAAAGCGATGGACACCGCCCTCGTCCTGCACGCGGAGCACGAGCTGAACGCTTCTACCTTCGCGGCCCGCGTCTCGGCGGCGACTCTCGCCGACATGTACTCGGCCATTACCTCGGCCATCGGCACTCTCTCAGGGCCGCTGCACGGTGGCGCCAACGAGCAGGCGCTGGAGATGCTCCTCGAGATCGGCGGCAAGGACAAAGTCGAGGACTACGTTCACGCCGCCTTCGCCGAGAAGAAGAAGATCCCGGGCTTTGGCCATCGCGTCTACCGCAACGAAGACCCCCGTGCCACGTTCATGCACCAGATGGCAAAGGAACTGAGCCAGAGCACCGGCAACACCAAGATCTTCGAGATGACCGAGATGATCGAGCAGCTGATGTTGAAGGAGAAGAACATCCACGCCAACGTGGATTTGTACTCGGCTAACGTCTACTACTTGCTCGGCATCCCGCCCGATCTCTTCACGCCCATCTTTGCCGTGAGCCGGATCGCCGGCTGGACCGCCCACGTGATGGAACAGTACAACAACAACCGCCTCATCCGACCACGCGCCGAGTACATCGGCCCTTGGGACCGCCACTTCGTACCCATCGAAGAACGGGTCGGCGACGAAGCCCAAGTCTTCGAAATGATGTAGCGGCCCGGCGGCGAAGAACCCTCGGTCTGACGGCCGAGGGTTCTTTTGTGGCCCACGGTGGGGAGTCCTACGCCACGCCGAGGTCGGCGGCGATCTTCTCGATTTCCGCCATCACGGAAGCAGGATAGGGAATACCCTCACGCAGGTGGCGCTGGCGCGTGTTGTACTCGATCTCGCCCGGCAGGAAGATGCCCTGGGATCCCTCGGCCAGACGGCCCGTCTTTAGTTGCTCAATTAGAGCGTCCATGCGCCCCTTGAATTCCTCCAGGGGCAGGAACTTGGCGATGTCTATGGCCATGAAGAAATGCGAGTATTGCTGTTCCTTGACCGGATAGGGCTCCAGCCCCTGATTGGCGCCGAAGCGCCCGCCGCTCAGAACCCCGGCCAGCACGTCGAGGATCACAGCCAACCCGTAGCCTTTGGCCCCGCCCAGCGGCAGCATCGCTCCCTCTCGCGCTTTGTAGGGATCGTCTGTGGGCTGGCCATCCGTATCGATCGCCCAGCCGAGGGGTATCTTCTCGCCTTTCTCGATAGCGAGCATCACCTTGCTGCCGGCGACCACGCTAGTGGCCATGTCCAGATTCACCGCCCAGGGCTTGCCGGTAGGCGCCGCCCAGGCGACCGGATTCAGAGCGACGGCGCGGTCGATGCCGCCATAGGGAGCCATCATCACCCCGCCGTTGGTCACGGCATTGCCGATACAGCCGGCGTCTACCGCCATCTGGGCATAGTAGGCCATCGCGCCGCAATGCCGGCTGTTGCGCACGCTCGCGGCCGCGATGCCGAATTGCTTCGCCCGCTGGATGCAGGTCCGCATTGCCTGAGCGGAGACAATGTGGCCCAGGGCATTGTCGGCATCGAAAGCGACCGTGCAGGGCGCCTCGGCCACGACCTTGATCTCCGGGTGCAGGTTGACGGTCCCCTTGTTGATCAAGGCGTGGTACACCGGCACGAAGCGGCAGCCGTGCGTGAGCACGCCCCGCAGGTCGGCATCGACCAGACACTCGCCCATAAAATCAGCATCCTGCTGTGGCATGCCAAGTTTGGCGAAGATGCCAGTAGTCAGCGAGCGCATCCTCTCCGCGCTCATGATTCGCATATCGGCCACCTGATCAGCCCCCATTCAAGAATCGGCCGGGCGAGGGCAGCAGCCCTCGCCCGGCCACTGGTAACATCATTCTAGCCACTGGCAGTCCGTCAGTCAAACGGACATCGTCGCACGGTTCCGCCCAGCCTGTGACCTAGCCCGCGACGGCCAACCGCTGACGGAACCAGTCCGCGGTCTCCGCGAGACCTTCTTCGAGGCTGACGGTGGCCCGCCAGCCGAGTTCGCGCTCGGCCTTGCTGGAATCGAGGTAGATCTTGAAGACCTCGCCGGGCAGGGCCGGGCCGTGCACAGGGTCCTGGGCATAGCCAGTACAGGCGGCCAGCACCCGGAAGATCTCGTTCACGGACGTACCGACGCCAGTGCCGACGTTGTACATCTCCCCGGCCGCGGCCGAGACCGCGAGAAGATTGGCCCGCGCCAGGTCGGCGACATGGATGAAGTCCCGCTCCTGCTCGCCCGTACCGTTGATGCGCACGGGCTGCCCGCGCAGCATTAGGCCGGAGAAGATGGCCACAACCCCTGCCTCACCGTGGGGATCCTGCCTGGGACCGTAAACGTTCGGATAGCGCAGTACGGTGTAGTCAAGGCCCGCCGACTTGCGGAACAGGTACAGGTAGTGCTCGACCGTGTGCTTGGAGCAACCGTAGGGGCTCAGGGGATCGACGGGGTGCTGCTCGTCCACCGGCAAGTAGCGCGGCTCGCCAACGGCGGCGCCGCCCGTGGAAATGTAGACGAGTTTGCGCACGTCGTGGCGCAAGCAGCAGTCGATGACGTTGAGCGAGCCCAGCACGTTGACCTCGGCGTCGAAGCGCGGCTCGCGCAGCGAGAAGTTGACGCTGATCTGGGCCGCGTGGTGGTTCACTACCTCCGGCCGTTCGGCCGCGAAGACCTCGGCCAACTGGGGAGAGCGAATATCCACCGGGTGCAGCCGGATGTGCGGGGGCAGATTCTCCGCCTTGCCCGTCGAAAGATTGTCCACCACCACGACTTCGTGGCCAGCGGCCGCGTAGGCTTCCGCCACGTGAGAACCAATGAAACCGGCACCACCGGTCACCAGCACCTTCATCGTCTGCCTCCGTCGAGCACTGATCTCGTCCACTCGCCCGCGAGGTGCGGGCCAGTTAGTATAGGGGCCACAGGCCCGGCCCCGCAAGCGCCCGGACCATGCAAGCGACCAATCCGCTTGCCAGGGACGGTGTCGCTCGCTAGAATGGGACAAGCGAACGACCAGGAGGAGAGCGCCGTGGGCCAGCTATCGGGCAAAGTGGCAATCGTAACCGGGGCCAGCACCGGGATGGGGCGGGCCATCGCCGTCACGCTGGCAAGGGAAGGGGCCTGGGTGGCCGCCGTCGCCCGCAGCGCCGACAAGTTGGCCGAAACCGTGGCCGCCGCTCGCGAGGCCAGCGGCGAGATAGCGCCCTACCCGGCCGACGTCGCTGACCACGAACGCGTGCGAGCTATCGTGGCCGATGTGGTGGGGCAGCGCGGCCGGGTGGACATCCTAGTCAACAACGCCGGCACTAACACCTTCCACCGGAACCTCGCCGACACCTCACTCGCCGAGTGGCGCCAGGTGCTGGACACCAACCTGACTGGAGCCTACTTCTTCACTCGCGAAGTACTGCCGCATATGCGGGCCGCGGGCAGAGGCACCATCGTCAACATCACGTCCGGCGCGGGCCTGCGGCCCAGTGCGCCGGCAGGCGTCGCCTACTCGGCTTCTAAGCACGCGCTGCAGTCGCTGACCGGTTCGATCAACGCCGAGGAGCGACGCCACGGCATCAGGGCCTGCGCCATCGCCCCAGGCGAAACGGATACGCCCAACCTCGACCTGCGCCCCCTGCCGCCCCCACGGGAGGACAGGGAACGGGCGCTGAGCCCCCAGGACATCGCCAACGCCGTGCTCTGGGTGGCAGCGCAGCCGCCGCACGTCGCCGTAGAACTGGTGGTGATCGGGCCCACAAGGCAGCGCAACTACCAGGCTGACTATGAGCGCTACGTCGCGGCAGGACACACGGCCAAGCGGCAGGACTAAGGTAGCCGCGTTGCCCGTCTAATCCCCGGTGGCCGGCAGGCGCGGCACCCCTGACCGGGCCGCCGGCCTAGGTCCTAACGGGAGTAGAACTCCACGATCAGCTGCTCGGTGATCCCGGGCTCCACTTCCGCTCTGTCGGGCAAGCGCAGAACGCGGCCCGCGCGGTCGTCGCGCGCCAGCCAAGGCGGCACGCTGCCGGCCCGGTCGGCCATCGCGTCCTGGATGCCGGGGATCTCGTAAGATTTCTCGGCCAGGCTGATCGTTTCGCCGGGGCGCACCAGGTAAGAACCGACGTCGACCTTGTGGCCGTTCACCAAAACATGTCCGTGGGCCACCACTTGCCGGGCCATGGGTCGAGTGCGGGCGAAACCGAGACGGTAAACAACGTTATCCAGCCGCCTTTCCAGCAGCTGCAGCAGCACTTCGCCGGTAACCCCCGTCTGCCGGCTCGCCATGTCGAAGAAACGACGGAACTGGCGCTCCATCATCCCGTAGAGTCGCTTGACCTTCTGCTTCTCGCGCAGCTGCAGGCCGTACTCGGAGACCTTGCGGCGCCGCTTCATACCGTGCTCTCCTGGCGGCACGTTGAGGCGGCGCTCCAGCGACCGGGAGGTCGAGCCGAAGAGGTTGTAGCCCTCGCGACGCGAGAGTTTGTTCTTGGGGCCGGTATACCTTGCCATATCACTCCTATTCCACTACTGCAAGCGCCCTGTCCGTGGGTAGGCCGCGGGGCGTTCCTTTCCTACAATCCCAATAGGTAATGTTACCGCATCGTCCTGGCCACAAACAACCAGCGTGGCGCGCCTGGCACGCCCCCTGCCCAGGCTAGCAAGAAAGGTACATTAAGCCTTGGAGGTACGACAGTGGCAGAGCTGGCCGACAGCACCCCGACCGAATACACAGTGGACGATATTCGCCTAGTCTCCCGCTACCGCCATTTCGGCGACGACCAGGGGCCGTCGCTGGAAGTCTTCTGGAGCCCCGATGGTCGGGATTGGCGGAAGGTAGCGCGCTACGACTGCTTTCGGATGGAGCCGCACCGCCACATCTTCCACAAGGACGGCCGCGACGAGCGAGTCGTTCCCTGGGGTGAGGGTGGCGTGGACAGCGCGATCAGCGCCACGGGGCGCGAGTTGCACGACGGACTTGGTCCGCTCTTGACGCGCGGCGGCTACCCGGAGGCAATGAAGCAGGTACGCGGCGGCGAGCTCGATCCGGTGGTGGAACAGAGCGTCGCCGATCTGCGTCGTCGCGAGTTGACTACGTCGTAGTGCCAGCCGACGGCACGGAGGCAATGGGCCAGCGACGTTCGCGGCACTAGTTGGCTTCGGCAGCTTTGTCGCTCGCGGATCGGTCCGGGTCTGCAAGGGCCCGCGTTCTACCGGCATGAAGCCGGACCCGGCGGGAGGCGCCGGCCGCCCAGGGTGCCTCTGCGACAAGAATGCACTAACTCTAGTGTCTGCCGCTAGGGCCGTTGACCGGCGACGTGGGCCAGGGCTAGAATGGCTCACAAATGCCGCTCGATCTGCTGGCTCTGCTGCTGCTGGCCGCACTTTTTCACGCGTCCTGGAACCTGCTGACCAAGCAGAGCAACGACAAGGACGCGTTCATCTGGCTGACCTACGCGGCTGCCGCCGTCCTGTTCTCTCCCTCTCTCCTCATCTATGGCTTTGACCTATCGGCGCGCGCCTGGCTGATTCTCCTCGGCAGTGCCGCGGGCGAGGTCGCCTATTGCCTGGCCCTGGCTCGGGCCTACAGCCGCTTCGACTACTCTCTCGTCTACCCCATAGCCAGAGGCTCGGCGCCACCGCTCATCGCCCTCTGGTCGGCGCTCTTCCTTGGGGATAGCCCAACGCTCGGCGCGGGGGCGGGCGTGCTGCTGGTGGTCGTCGGCATCGTCGCCATGGGCCGGACCACGTCCGGGTCCACCGTGTCCGGTCGACCGGGCAGCCGGACCGGCGCCGTCATCAGCGCCCTCGCCGTCGGCCTCTGCATCAGCACCTACACCACCCTCGACAAAGCCGCGATGGCTTTGGTGGCACCTCCCCCCTACCTCAGTCTGGTACTGGGGGCGACAGCGGTGCTGTTGCTGCCCTGGCATTGGCGTCGCCTGGACGTCGCGGCAGCGGAATGGCGGTCCAATTGGCGGCGCGTCTTGGCTGTTGCCTGCCTGCTCGTTTGCGGCTATTCGCTAGTGCTGTTCGCATTGCAGCAAATTCAGGTGGCCTACGTTGGCGCCGTGCGGGAGGTCAGCGTGGTGTTCGCGGCCCTGCTTGGTTGGCTACTGTTGAGGGAACCGTTCGGCCTGAAGCGCACGGCGGCGGCGACGCTTATTTTCGCCGGCATCGCCGCCGTCGCTCGTTTCGGCTAGCCCTGTCGGGATAGCAAGCGAAAAGCCAAATTGACCCACGAATATTGGCGAAATAGGCCCGCATTCGCTTGCGGGTAGGAAAAAAACGTATTGAAGGGTCTGGGGGGCTGCAGTATACTGGCGCGGGCGGCGAGCCAGAGGGCGGAGTCAACTACTCTCCACCTGAGGTGACCTTCTTCCCATTGGCTCGCCCGGGTCGCCCTGGTAGAATCGGGACCAAATCCGAGACCACGCGACGGCTGGTTGACGCTACGGAGGACGTGGTGGAAATTCAGGCACAGCTGCTACCGCAGACCAAAGCCCCCAACAACTTTCCCCGCAACCCGGCCTATGTCGATGTCCTCTCGATCACTCCCCAGAAAGGCAAAGTGGAAGTAGTCGTCCGCTTCCCCTCGGGCGCCGTCCACACCGCGGAGCTTCCCGGCTTTGCAGAATCGCTCGCCGAGAGACTCCCCTCCATCCTGGCCACTCGCTGCCACAGCGGAAGCGATGGCCTCTTCGCCGCCGAGCTGCCGCACACCGAGACGGGACACGTGCTGGAGCACGCCATTCTCGCCCATCTTGAGCGCCAGGGGCTGCGCTGTCGCGCCGTCACCGAGTGGAACTGGCGCCGGGAGCCGTGGGGCACCTTTCACATCGCCCTTTTCGGCAAGGAAGTAGGTCTGGCCGAGGCCCTCAAGGCCCTGTCCCCGGCTGTGGCTGTGGTCGAGACGGCTATTGCCCAGTCGCTGACCCAGCTCTCTGCCTTTGGCCGCTTCGACACTACTACCGGCATCTCTCGCCTGCAGATGCAGCCAGGCCGGCTGAACGGCGGCGAGGACCCAGAGCAAGGCTAGAAGTCGGCCCAATCACCGCGCAGCCACGGACGGCATCGCCCCGAGCCGCCAGCGACTCCCCCCAACCTTCTCGCTAGCTAACCCCTCAGAACACCAATAACCATCTCAACGACCTAATGGTAGTATGGACGCGCTCGACGTCCCCGCGACCGACCCCTATTCGACTTCTCCAGAGACGCCTGCCGCCCGTTCGTGGGGCGGCCAATCCTCGTCCGTCTCCTCGCCTTCGTCACCGTTCGTCCCCACTACGAGAGCATATGTAGTGGCGATGATGCCTCTGCGCAGAAGCAGCGTCGCGCCGGCAAGGCGCTCGGCCAGCCCGACAACCACGGGACTGCTCAGCGCCAGGGCGGCGTCGCGCAGCTGGCCCAGCAGATCGATGGTCTTCTGGATGAGGAGCACGAAATCCCCTTCCGCCAGTCGCCCCCGGCGGCAGCAGTCCTCCAGGGACTCGCCTCGCGCCCAGGCCAGAGCGACGCCCGCCAGGTCGAGGGAAAGTGGCTTGGAGAGTTCCAAGCCGAGCCGCCGCTCCGCGTCCAGCACCTCGCGGTGGAGAGCGAATACCTGCTCGCGCACCCGCACTAGATTGGCCGGCAGGGGCAAAGGGCGGTCGCCCTCGTCGCGGTCGTGAGCGAACCAGGCAGCCACCTCCGCCAGATCAGCCGGCGCCAGGCCGCGGAGAAGGCCGCGTTCCACAATCTCGGCCAGGGTCAGCGAATTGGTGTCGAAGATAACCGCCAG
Organism: Chloroflexota bacterium; assembly: GCA_023473795.1. Lineage (GTDB taxonomy): Bacteria > Chloroflexota > UBA6077 > FW602-bin22 > JAMCYS01 > JAMCYS01. Next base: position 22,361 of record JAMCYS010000107.1, read on the forward strand.
ACGCTGGAGGCGCGGCTCGGGCTGGTCGCGCCGCAGGTAGCCGAATCGCTCCAGCATCGTGCGCAGGGCCTGGATCGTCTTGCGGCCGCCCGCACCGGCCTCGGCCCGGGCCCGGTCGAGATCGGCCTCGGTCGCCGCCAGCGCCGCCGCCAGGGTGCGGGAGCGTTTGCGGGGCGCTCCGTCGCCACGTCGCTCCTCGGTAGACAAGGCCAGGTCCCGGGCCAACTCCGCGCGCTCGGCAGCTAGCCGCGCCACATCTCCCTGGCGCTGAAAACGGCGCAGGCTGCGGCCGGCCAGCCTGGTCAGCCGCTTCTCCGCCTCGCCCTGCAACCAGAGGTTGGCCGCGGTGCTGTAGCCAGGCCGGAAGGCCGACTCCAGTGGCTCCAGAGGGCCGCGCGCCAGCCGGAGGACCTGGTCGAACTCCACCCAGGGCGAATACAGCACCACGGCCACCCCGCGCGGGTCGAGGCCACGGCGCCCTGCCCGGCCGGTTAGCTGGCGGTACTCGCTGGCCGTCAGCAGGCGGCGACTGACGCCGTCGTACTTGGTAAGGTCGCCGATGACGACCGAGCGGGCGGGGGCGTTGATGCCCAGAGACAGGGTATCGGTGGCGAAGACGACGCGCAGTTGGCCGGCCGCCAGCAGGTCTTCCACCACTACTTTGAGGGAGGGCAGCATGCCCGCGTGGTGGAAGCCGATCCCGCTCGGCAGCAGCCTGCGCAGGAGCCGCGCCTGACCGATCTCACGATCCTCTACCGGAACCCTGGCCATGGCCTCGGCGAACAGCTGCATGTTGGCGTCGGCCTGCGGCACCGTGCCCATCCCCAGGCAGGATTCCGCGGCTGCCTCGGTGGCCCGCCGGGAAAACAGGAAGTAGATCGCCGGCAGCAGGTCGGCCCGGTCGAGGGTCCGCACGACGTCGGCCGGCTGGGGCACTTCCCGCACCTGGCCCCGTGGCCGGCCGCGCATGGCGGGCAACCCGCGCAAGCCGACCCGGTGCGACAGCTCGCCGCCCACTTTGAGACGCTGCAGGATCCTCCCGTCGGCGCTCAGAAACGGCGTGGTCTGGCCGTCGACGAAGTAGCGGTGCTCGAGCGGCACTGCCCGCTGGCCGGTGTGCACGTAAGCCAGCTCGTCCGGTCCGCGCAGCGAGCCCAACCAGGAAGCCAGCTCGTCGGCATTGCCCACGGTCGCCGAGAGGCAGACCATCTGGACCTGGCGCGGACAGAGGATCAGTGCCTCTTCCCAGGTGGTGCCCCGTTCGGGGTCGGCCAGATAGTGGATCTCGTCGTAGACGACGGCCTGCACGCCGGCCACCGCGGAGGCGTCCTGCAGCACCATGTTGCGCAGCACCTCGGTCGTCATCACGACGACCCGGGCAGTCGGGTTCTCGACGACGTCGCCCGTCATGAGCCCCACCGTGTCGTGGCCGTAGAGGCGCTTCAGGTCGCGGTATTTCTGATTGGACAAAGCCTTGATGGGAGTCGTATAGACCGCTCGCCGCCCCTCGCGCAGCGCCCGCCAGACCGCGAACTCAGCCACTACCGTCTTGCCGGTAGCCGTGGGCGCAGTAACGAGCACGGAGCGCCCCTCAGCCAGCGCTGCGATAGCCTCCCGCTGAAACGGGTCGAGGGCAAACGGATAGAGTGCCGCGAAATCGGCCAGGAGCGCCTCGCTGGTTTGGCTCACCACCATGCGCCCATCACCGTCCTCGGTCCGTCGTTGTGCCACTTTGCCTACCTTACCGTTGCTGTGCGTTCTCGCGGCGCCGCCCGGACAGGCGCTCCTCAATGCCAGGTGCCCGGCCCGCTCGGCGACTGCGGCCGCCAGCGCCGGCCGCGGCCGGCTGCCCGAGCCTGCGGCAGGTCCAGGCTCAAACCCTCCCCAGGACTGCCATAGCCAGTCAGCAGCTCACTTGCCCGGGCCAGGTCGCTCGTCGGCACGAGTAGGTAGTGCTCGTCCATGCCCGTGGGCAAAGCCGAAGACCAGCCACCGGCTCCCTTGACTACACAGGGAATGCCCTCGTTGTGCAGCATCTCCGCGTACATCTGGGCGAGCTGCTCGCTGTGCACCGTCGCCAGCCGGACCAGTCTCTCATTCTCACCGCCCCGCAAAGGCGCCGGGTGCAGGCGACCCCCTCGTCGTCCAACTTGATCTTGATCGCGTTTCTTGCCGCCGTTATCCACAGACCTTCCTCCCCAGCGCACGGCGCCGGCCAACACAATCGTACCACCTTCCCTGCCCGGCCGACAAAGCCTGCTCGCCAGCCTATCACTGCCTGGGGACGCGGGCTATAATGGGGCTCAAACGAGCACGTTGGAGGAATGAGACAATGGACAAAGCGCTATTCGGCCAGGTTGCCCTCGTCACCGGCGCCAGCCGGGGCATCGGGCGGGCCACGGCGGTCGTGCTGGCAGAGAACGGTGCCAACGTCGTTCTTGCCGCCCGCTCCGCCGCTGACTTAGAGGAGACGGCCAAGCTGGTGAGATCGGCGGGCGGCAAGGCTCTGGCGATGGCAACCGACGTCAGCGACGAAGACGCGGTGCGCAACCTGGTGGCCCGCGCCCTGAGCGAGTTCGGGCGCGTGGATATTCTAATCAACAACGCCGGCGGCAACTCCCGGGGGCCCATCGCCAGCCTATCGCTGGCGGGATGGCAGATGACCTGGGGAACGAACACCACCGGGCCGTTCCTGCTCTGCCGTGAGGTACTGCCGGCGATGCAGCGGCAGGGCGGCGGCAAGATAATCAACGTCGTCTCGGGGCGCGGCCGGCAGGGCGGCGCCAACTCCGGTGCCTACTCGGCCTCGAAATTCGGCCTCGTCGGGCTGAGCCAATCGCTGGCCGAGGAGGTGCGCGACGAGAACATTACGGTCAGCTGCGTGCTGCCCGGACCAACTGACACCGAGCTGCGACGCACGGGCCGCCCCAACGAGGACAAGTCGCTCATTTTGCGACCGGAGGACGTGGCCGAGGTGATCCTGTTCCTGGCGACGCGGCCGGCCAACGTCTACATCACCGAGATCCCCGTGCGGCCGCGGCGCTATTACACCGGCATCGCCTAGCCCGGAGAGGCAAGGCGGCAATTGCCGCTCACCCGTGCCCATGCTATGCTGCCCAGAAGGTACGATGCGGCAGCAACTCACGATGGGCAGAGTCCTACGTTTCTACATCCCGCTGGCAGCTAACGCCGTCTTGATGATGGTGGAGACACCCGTCGTCATCGCGGGCGTTTCGCGCCTACCGGACGCCGAAGTCCAGCTGGCAGCCTACGGGCTGCTTGTGGCGCTGTCCTCTGCGCTGATCAACCTCGCGGCCCCACTCATCCACACCGGCAACGCCCTCGGCCGGACCCGCCGGGCTTTCCGTTTATTGCGCCGTTTCTCCCTCGCCTCGTGCCTGGCCGTCACCGTGCTGTCGGGTTTGGTCTATTTGACTCCGGCCTACTCCGTCGTCGTCGAGGGCCTGCTTGGTGCCAGCCCCACCGTATCCGCCGCCGCTTTGCCGGGCACGCAACTGATGCTGCTGTCCAGTTTCAGCATCGGCTATCGTCGCTTCTATCAGGGGGTGCTGATCAGGCACGGACTCACCAGCGTTATCGGCTGGTGCACTATTGTGCGGGCGGTCGTGGTCGTCGCGGTTGTCTGGTTGGGAGTATCGCTGGCAAGCTGGAGTGGAGCCACCCTAGCCGGCGCGGCCCTGGCAGCCAACGCCGCCGTCGAATGCGCGCTGGTGACCGGCATCGCCGAAGTGATGTTGAGGCGCCGCCGCGGTGGCCGCTGGGAGCCGGGGCCGAGCCTGCGCTTGACCTATGCAGCCGTCTTGCGCTTCTACCTGCCGCTGGCTCTGATGATGTTCTTGATTGGACTTACCAGGCCGATCATTACGGCGGCCATCACACGCATGCCGGAGCCGGTGCTGGCGTTGGCCGCCTTTACCGTCGCCTACGGGCTTTTCAACCTAGTCTACTCGCCTCTTTACCCATTGGTTCAGATAATCATCGCCCTGGTGCGCGACGCCGAATCCTACCGAGTCGTCATGCGCTTCACCCGCCTCGCTTGCTTTGCCGGCTGGTTAGCGTTGGCCGGCGGCGCCTTGTCCCCAATCGCCGACCTCTATCTCAGCGTGGTCTTGAGCGTGCCTGCCCACGTGAGAGCCGCGGCGATGCCGGCGACCGTGGCGCTGTCCCTCTACCTGCTCGTGCAAGGGTTCCACAACGAGTACCAGGGCCTGCTCGTCGCCGCCCGACGCACGCTGACCACGCAACTGGCCGCTATGGCCAACCTGGCGATCCTGGCGCTGGTACTGTTGGCCGGGGTTGGCCTGGGGCAAGTATCCGGCTCCGTGGTGGGCTCTTTGGCGTATGTGGCCGGTTACGCGACCGAGGCCCTTGTACTGCGTTGGGGATCCCGCGACCTGCGGCTCGGCCTCGTGCGGCCCGCGCAGGCGGTAGTGGTGGGGCCGCCCGTTGGTTGACAGACGCTAGCTCGGTCGCTATACTCGCGCCCACGGGTTGGGAGAATGGGATGGTCGGTCGGGCACGCACAGGACGCCGGGCAGCAAGCTCCTTCGACTTCTTCGCCGCCGTCCGGCGCTCTCGCTGGCTCGCCGCCTACCTTCTGGCCGGGCCCCTGGCGGCACTCTATCTGGCCGCTGTGGGCTACGGCTCGCGATTTCTTGTGGCTACCATCGTCAACCTGGCTCTGCTGGCCCTGTATCTGGCCGCGACCGGCGTCATCGCCAGGCCACGTCAAGCGCCGACCCTGCGGGTAGCCCGGCCTGGACTCGAGCTGGCCGCAGTGCTGGCGCTCTGTAGCCTCCTGGCGCTGCGTGGTATCAGCCATCTGGAGCCAGTCGACAGCGGACAGCTCGGCGCATGGCTCCGGCAGGTGGACGAGTCCGCGGCGTCCGGTGCCAGGGCCATCGCCAGCCTGCTGCCGCTGAGCGCCGACGAGGCCATCTCCCTGCCGGCGGCCCTACTAGATTGCTTCTGGCTGTTACTGCTGCCGGGCGCGGTGTTCTTTGCTCTCGGCTACCGGCCGCGGGGTTTGGGCTTCAATCTGAACCTCTGGTGGTTGGGGGTCCCGCTGCTCGCGATCAGCGCCTGGCCGGTGCTGGCCGACTTTGCCGCGAGCGGCATTGTCGCCTGGCCGGCGATTTCGGCGTTTGCCGTCGGCTCGGCGCTGCTGGCGGGATTGTCCTGGGAGTTCTTCTACCGTGGCCTGTTGCTTACCCGCCTCGAGGCCGGCGGCCTGGGCGCGGCCGAGGCGCTGGTGGCGGCGGCGGTGACCCAATCCCTGATACAGCTGCCGGCGCATCTTGCCGCCAACGGCTACGACGTCGTTCTCACCGTCGCCGGCACCGTGGCCTCGCCCGCGGCGCCGGCAGCCTTGGCCTGGGGGTGCGTGTTCCTCAGAAGCCGCGGGTTGACCCCCGGCATCCTCTGGCACGGTTCGCCCTGGGCCGCCTTTCCCTTCGTCTAGCATTACCGTCCTTGGCTAGCGGGCGGGACGCGCGGCTCCAGATCGCTCAGTACGTACTCATAGGCGTTGGCGACGAAGGTGTCGCCGAGGCGCCGCACCCGGGCGGCGCGCGAGTAGTTGAGGTGGGTATGCCCGTGCAGCCACAAGCGAGGGCGAAAGCGCTTGATCAGCGCGGTGAAGGCGTCGAAGCCGCGGTGGGCGGGGTCGCTGGGGCCAGGCTCGGCGGTGACGTACCTATAGTCGTCGGCGCGCGCCGGGCTTAGGATAGATTCTGACAGCTCGGCCGCGGGGGCGACTTCCGCGCTCAGCTCCGGGGGCGCGTGGCTGACGACGATGTCCACGCCGCCGGCCCGCCACAATGCCAGGTAGGTCCGCCAGACGCGCCAGGCCATCTCGCGCTGCGTGAACTCGACGCCTTTGCCACCGTACCAGGCGCAGCCCTCGAAGCCGAGGATGCGCAGGCCGCCGCAAACGACCAGCCGGCGGTCGATGTTTTCGCCGACGAAGGCGCTGGTGTCCTGCATCTGCTGATCGTGGTTCCCTCTCACGTAGAGCAACGGTGCACCCAGCGAGGTTGCCACAAAGTCCAGATACTCAGCCGGCAAATCGCCACAACCGAGAACCAGGCGCACGCCGGCCCAACGCGCACGCTCGAAGCTGGAGTAAAGGGCCGGATAAGGGGCGTCGGACAGGGCCAGAATGCGCATCAAGTCCTCGCCGTTCAGGTCTCGGATGCGGTTGGCCAGTC
>JAMCYS010000068.1 GCA_023473795.1 Chloroflexota bacterium
TTACTACGTGGTCGACGGCGTCGTGCCGCGCTCGATCCTGCCAGCGGTGCTCAGGGAAGTGGGCGAGGTGGGACGACGCTACGACCTGCCCATCGCCAACGTCTTCCACGCCGGCGACGGCAACCTACACCCCCTGATCCTTTTCGACGCCGAGAAGCCCGGCGAGTTGGAGCGGGTCAAGGAGGCGGGCGCCGAGATCATGCGCATCTGCCTGAAGCACGGTGGCACCCTCTCCGGGGAGCACGGCATCGGCGTGGAGAAGCGCGATTTGATGCCGGAGGTCTTCTCGGACTGCGATTTGGAGCAAATGCTGCGCGTCAAGCACGCCTTGGATCCGGACGGGCGCTGCAATCCGGGCAAGGTTTTCCCCACCCCCGGCCAGTGCGCCGAGATCGTTCCCCACCCCGTGGCCGGGCTAGGATGGTAGGGCGATGCTGAGCGCAGACGCGGTGGGTCGCCTGGCGGGCCAATTGGCAGGAGCGGCCGAGGTGCAGGTCCCGGATGAGCAGGCGACTGCCGCCTGGGCCGTGCGGGGACGGCGGCCGAGCCTCATCTGTGTACCCGCCGCCCCCGAAGCCGTCGCCGCGGCTCTGGCTCTCTGCGACCAGACCGGCGCCGCCGTGTTGCCCTGGGGCGGGGGCAGCCAGCAGCGCCTGGGGGAGCCCCCCAGCGCCTATGACGTGGCTTTGGTCGTTCGCGGTCTGGACCAGCTGGTGGAGTTCGAACCCGCCAACCTCACGGCCACCGTCCAGGCCGGGGTGCGGCTGGCCGACCTCCAGGCCGCTCTGGGCGCCAAGGGGCAGTGGTTGCCCTACGACCCGCCGGTGTCGCCCGCCGCTACTATCGGTGGCTTGTTGGCCACCAATCCCAGCGGGCCCTATCGCCTGAAAGTAGGTGGACTGCGCGACCTGTTGATCGGCACGGTGGTTGCCACGCCCTTCGGTTCGCTCGCCAAAGCGGGGGGCCGGGTGGTAAAGAACGTCACCGGCTACGATCTCAACAAGCTGTACGTGGGCTCGCTGGGCACGCTGGGCGTGGTCGTCGAGGCGACCTTCAAGACGTCACCCCGGCCGGAGACCGAGGGCTCCTGGTACGCCGTCTTCGCCAGCGCTGCCCAGGCCGGCGCGGCGGTCGGCGAGCTGCTGCGCACTTCCCTCACGCCCAGCGGCCTGGAGGTTCTCAACGACCGAGTCGCCGCCGCGGCGGACTTGCCCGTGCCGGCGGGGCGCTGGGCTTTGCTCGGGCGAGCCAGCGGCTTCCGCCCCGCCGTGGACCGCCACCTGGCCGAGTTCGCCAAGGCCGCCAGGCGCGCGGGGGCTGCCGGCGCGGAGCAGCTCGACGAGTCGGCTGCGGGCAGAGTGTGGTCGGCCTACGCCGGCTTCGCTTGCCAGAAGCGGTGGCAAGATGACACCCTGACCTGCCGCTTCGCTCTGCCGCCGGATTCGGTGGGACGCCTGGCCGACCTCGCGGCTAGTCATGGCGGCGAAGCGGCCGTGTGGGCGCAAGCCTCCGGTGCCGCCTTCTGGACCGCGGCCCTAGCCCCAGGCGAGGCCGGCAGGGCCGTGGCGCAGCTGCGGGCCGCGGCCCGTGCCGCCGCGGGGGCACTCGTCGTAGAGAACTACCCGGCCGACGTGTCGGACCTGAACGTTTGGGGCCCGCCGGGCGGACCAAGCGAGTTGATGCGCGCCGTGAAGCGAGAGTACGATCCGCGAGGTATCCTCAACCCGGGCCGGTTCGTCGACGGCATCTAGCGCGAGCGGGCCGTATCGTATGTCTGGACTAACGTGGAGGAGAGCCAGCGTGGGCACCGGCAGGAAAGTGGCGCTCGGTATAGCCGTCGGCGCGGCGCTGGGGGTGGCCGTCGGCACCCGTCGCCAACTGTCGGCGCTGGTGGGCCGCGCACTGACCGGCCGGTCCGGCGTTCCGGTCTCCAGCGGCGCGGCGGCGGCCTTCCCGGACAAGGAACTGATCCGAGCTTGCGTACACTGTGGCCTCTGCCTGCCCTACTGCCCCACCTATCGGGCTTTGGGCCTGGAGGGCGACTCGCCCCGCGGTCGCATCTACCAGATGAAGCTGGTGGTCGAAGGCAAGATCGACCCCGGCGAGCCGGAGTTCCGCCTCCACATGTTCCGTTGTCTGGACTGCCGCGCTTGCGAGACCGCCTGCCCCTCGGGCGTGCAATACGGCCGTCTGATCGAGGCCGCTCGCTCGCTGCTGCCGCCTGCCTCCACGGCTGAATCGCTTGCTCGGCGGGCCATCCTCGGCACCGCGCTCGATTCGCCCGCCGCCCTGGCCGTCGTCGGTCTTGCCTCCCGGGTCTACCAACGCACCGGCCTGCAGCGGGCCGTGCGGTCTGCCGGCGTCTTGCGCCTGGCGCCGCCGCTGCAGAGAATGGACTCGATGCTGCCAAGCCTCCGGGGGGCGTTGCTGACCGGCACGCTGCCGGAGTACACGCCCGCTCAAGGACAGCCCCGTTTCCGGGTGGCCATGCTGCGCGGTTGCGTCGCCGCGCAGTTCTTCCCCCAAACGAACTACGCCACCATCGCCGTTCTGGCGACCAACGGCTGCGACGTGCTGGTGCCGCCGGACCAGGGTTGCTGCGGCGCTCTGCAGAATCATAGCGGCGACCGCGAGACCGCTAGGCGTCTCGCCCGGCGCAACATCGACGTCTTCCTGCCACTGCATCCTGACTACGTCGTGGTCAACTCCGCCGGCTGTGGCTCGATGATGAAGGAATACGGCGACCTCCTGGCCGACGACCCGGCCTACGCGGCGTGGGCCAAAGAGTTTTCCGCCAAAGTGCGTGACGTCACCGAGCTGCTGGCCGCGCTGCCTCTGCGCGCTCCCCAGCGGCCCTTGCGGCGCACGATTACTTATCAAGACGCCTGCCACCTAGGCCACGGGCAGAAGATTCGGGAGGCGCCCCGCCAGGTGCTACGGGCCATCCCGGGCCTGGAACTGCGAGAACTGAAGGAATCCGATTGGTGTTGCGGCAGCGCCGGCATCTACAACGTTACCCAGCCGGAGCTCTCGGAGCAGATTCTGGGCTGGAAGATGGCCAACGTGGCCGCCACCGGCGCCGACACGATCACGGCGGCTAACCCCGGCTGCCTGATCCAGCTCGAGCACGGTCTGCGCGAGCGCGGCCTTCACGTGAAGACGGCCCACCCGGTCGACTTGCTCGCCGAGGCCTACGGCTTTGACTTGACCCGGCCGGAAGCCGCGCTGGACGAGAGCCACCTCTAGAGTCCTGCGCCGATCCCCACTTGGGCCCTCATCGATCTTGTCGACGCCATGTTATACTGCCGTGCGGCTCCCGGCTGTCCGGTGGGGTCGCTGAGCGCTGGTATAGTGGAGGGGGTAGGGCGTGACTGCGCGGCCAAGGGTCTCGGCGGCCGGGCTGGCGGTCTTGGCAGCGCTGGCGCTACTGCTGGCGGCAGGTCGGCCCGCCTATTCTCGGGTAGTCGTCACCGCCACGCCGTCGCCCACGGCGACCCACGAGCCGACTGCCGCCCTGACGCCGTCGACCACGAGTACGGCCACGCCCACTTTCACGCCCACCCCCATGCCGTTACCCTCGCCCACGGCTACTGCTACGCCCACCGCTAGCCCGACGCCCGCTCCCGTCGTGCACGCTGGGCCAACCGGAGGCTGGCCGCTCATCGTCGTCGGCAAGCCGCGGACCGGCCTGGTGGCCCTAACGTTCGACGCGGGCGGGCGTGACCCTGGCCTCACGAGCCAGCTGCTGGACGCTCTCCAACACTATGGCGCCCATTGCACGTTCTTTCTCACGGGCGAGTGGGCGGAGGCTAATCCCGAGCTCGTGCGACGTATGGTGTCCGATGGCCACGAACTCGCCAACCACACCTACGATCATCCCCACCTGCCGCAGGTTGCCGACCAGGGAATACTTGACCAGCTGTCGCGCACCGAGCAGGCGGTGCAAAAGGTGGCCGGGGTCGCGCTCCAGAAATACGTGCGCCCGCCCTTCGGCAACTATGACGACCGCGTGCTGGCCCTGCTGACCAGCCACGGCTACAGTGTAGTCTACTGGAGCCTGGACTCGGCTGATTGGCGGCCCGAGTTCACCTCTCGGATGGTTCAGGATCGCGTCGGCGAGAAAGCCGGCGCGGGTGACATAGTCGTGGCCCACTGCTACGCTCCCAAGACCGCCGAGGCCTACCCTGGTGTGCTGGCTAGTCTGCGGGCTCGCGGTCTGCGTTTCGGCACTCTCAGCCAGGTGCTGGGACGCTAGATCGCTAGAGGGTACTGCCAATTCGACGGCGTACGGTATAGAATACGCCTGCTTTGAAAGCGCAGACGGCCTTTCAGCCTCTAACCAGATTCACAATAGCCGAGCGAGAAATGGTCGCCGCGGCAGCGCTGATAATCGTGGCGCTGGCCCTGCGCCTGCCCTTACTCGCGGGATTGCCGACGGCCTTCACGGCCGGTGAGGGTGAGCGGCTGGCCGCGGCACTGGCTCTGGCCGCCGGGCAGTGGCCGGCAGCGCTTGGTTCGCCCGGGCCGGGCCTCAGCCTCTACGTGGAGGGAGCCTCGCTGCGCCTGCTGGGTTTCGACGCCGTCGCCGCCCGCCTTCCCGCTGCTCTGGCCGGCGTCGGCGCGGTGGTCGCGTTCTACCTTCTGTCTCGGACTCTCTACCGCCCGCTGCCGACGTTGGCCGTGTCCTTGCTCTATGCCACGGAAGTCTGGGCGCTGGCTACGTCGCGGAGCGCCTACGGCTACGTCTGGGCTCAGCTTCTGGCGCTACTGGCGGCGTGGGCGGTGGCGCGCGCCCTGGCTGACGCGCACCCCCTGCGTTGGTGGGCGCTGGCCGGCGCTCTGGGAGGGTTGACGGCATTCGAGTCTGCCGGCGGACGCTGGCTGGTAGTCGCGCTCTTGCTGTACACATCTATTCAAGTGTACAGGCGCCCCAAGGCCGGACAGCGGTCGGTCCTTTTGGGCGCCCTGCTGGCGCTCGTGGCGGGGGCGATCATCTGCGTCATCTGGGTCCTGCCGTACCCAGCCGGTCCGCTGGCTGGCTTGTCCGCGGCTTTCGGCGGTTCCGCGGTTGATGGGGGCGAGGTGCAATCACTGGCTGTGCGCCTAGCCAACGTCGTGCGCGCCCTGGCCCTCGTGGATGGCGCCGCGGTGGTCGACTCTCCCCTCTTGCCCGCCGGGCGGGCGCTATTTGGCGCCGTCCCGGGATTGCTCGTCCTGGGCGGTCTCTACTTGTCGCTGCGCCAGCGCAGCCAGGCCATGCCGGCCGGCCTGCTCTTCGTGCCTCTGCTGGCCAGCGCCTTCCTCACCGCGGCGGCGGTCGACGTCGGCGACGTGGCGGTCGCCTTGCCGTTCGCCTACCTGTTTGCCGCCGCGGGTCTGGAGTGGCTGCTGGCTCTGCCGTCGGCACGCTTCGGCAGCGCACAGCTGCTAGTACTGGCGCTGGCTGGCCTCAGCGCGCTGCTAAACGTGGCCGATTACGTTCGCTGGCAGACAGACCCGCGGGCGGCGCAGGCTCGCCAACCTGCTCTGCTGGCGGTCGAGTTGCCTGTGTGGGCGGAGGCCCAGCTCAGCGCCCGACAATCCGGCAATGCCGGTCTTAGCGTGGCCGAATGGCAACGCGCCCGTGGGCGCTACCTCCCGACTCCCGTGCCGGGACCGACACCGACCGCCGCGCGCCCGACCCCTGCCCCTGTTGTGCCCTTGGCGATCAGTCTGCTGCTGCGGCTGGGCCAAGCTGGTGAACTTACAGCACCCCGTGCCGTCGCCGTAGTCCCGAACGGCGACATCCTGGTGGCGGATAGCGCCGCCAAGCGGGTACTGCGCTATTCTGGCCAGGGCAATCTGTTGGGCGAGCTGCCGGGACAGTTCGCCGAGCCCTTTGACCTGGCGGTGTCGCCCGCGGGCGAAGTCTATGTCCTTGACTCCGATCTGGGGACGGTCTTCAAGTTCGATCCGGCGGGCAACCTCACTGGAGTGGTCGGTGGTGGCTTGGGCACATACAAGCCGCGCGGCCTGGGCCTGGACGGGCAGGGGCGGCTGTACATCGCCGATACCGGCAGGGACAGGGTGCTGGTTCTCGGCCCTGATGGCAAGCTGCTGCGGCAGATCGACAAGACTCAGACGCCCTTCCAGCAGCCGACCGATGTCGCCGTGGACGGCACGGGCAATCTGTACGTCGCCGTGCCGATGGAGGGCCGTTTGCTCAAGTTCGACGCCAACGGTCGTTACCTGGGCGATTGGGGCCTGACGGTGACCAATACCATCGATGCGCCCCATCCGGCGTTCACGCCGGACGGGGTACTGGTGGTCAGTGACCCCGGCCAACGGCGCGTGCTGCTGCTCTCGAGCGACGGCCTGCCCGTGGGCGCCCTGGCGCCCGGCGGCGAGGGCCTGCTACGGCTGCCGGTGGGCGTAACCTCCGACGGTCTCGGCAACATCTTCGTCGCCGACAAAGGGGACGCCAGCGTCAAGAAGTATGGCCGCGCCGACTAGGGCGGGTCGGGCCCGCTCCTGGGCGTTGCTCGCTCTGGCGGCAGTCGGCAGTGCCGCCCTCTATCTGGTCCTGGCTCTGGCCTTTCCTCTCTCTCACCTCGGCCTCGTGCCCCGCCTAGATTTGGGCGAGCTCACGGGTCGCGAGCCGCCTGCTGTGCTGCTTCTGCTGGCCGGGTTGGTTGCCGTCTTCCTGCTCTACTGGCTGGGGGCGGTGGTGGCGCGTGCCTTGAGCCGAGAGCGCTTCGGTCTGCCGGCAGTGTTGGGCCTCGGTTTGCTTCTCCACCTGTCGGCTCTCTTGGCCTATCCGGTGGCGGCGCTGGACGTCTTTGGCTACCTCGCCCAAGGCAACATCGCCGCCCTGCACGGCGCCAACCCGTTCCTGGCCCCGCCAGCCGCCTATGGCGGCGACCCCCTGCTGCCGCTGCTGGCCTGGCCCGAGGAGACCTCGAACTACGGCGCCCTCTGGGGGTGGCTGAGTATCGGCATTAGTGCCTGGGCGCACGGCGATATCCTGCGGGGCGTGGTGCTGTTCAAGCTGCTGGGAGTGGTCTTCTCGCTTGCCATGGCTGTGGCGGTCCACCGGCTCATGGACCGGCAGGGGCCGGAGAAGGCTTTGCCGGCAGCGCTCCTCGTCGCCTGGAGCCCGTTGCTCGTCTTCGAGGTGGCGGTGAACGGGCACAACGACGTGGTAATGGCTTGCCTGGCAACAGTTGCCTTACTGAGCCAAGCCCGCGGGCGGCCCGCCGTCGCCTTGCCCTCGCTGCTCGCCTCGGCGCTGGTCAAGTTCGTCTCAGTCATCTACCTACCGGCGTTTCTGCTATCGTGGCTGCGCGGCCACGCGAGGGCCGGCGTGGCGCGACTCGGTCTGGGGCTACTGCTGGCCGGCGTGCTGGTTGGCGTCGCCTATGGGCCGCTGTGGGCGGGACTCGACTCGCTTGGCTTTCTCAAGCGAGAGGGGCTCTTCACCGCCTCGCCGGCGGCGTTGACCTACCAATTGCTGGGGGGCTACGAGAATCCGGCAGCGGCGCCACTGGTCTCGATCGTCTTCGGGGGGGCATTCCTGGCGGTCGCCGGTTGGCGCACCTGGCGGGTGTCTGGTGCCTGGCAAGGGCTGGGGGCGGCCTGTTTCGACCTGACGTTGGCCTACCTGGCGCTGGGCGCCTTCTGGTTCCAACCCTGGTACGTGGTGCTGCTACTGCCCTGGGCCGTGACGTCGGGCGGCGTCCGGCGGGCCACCGGGCTCGCCCTCAGTGCCAGCGCCTTCCTCAACTACCTCGTCTACCAATTCCTCTGGTTCTGGTTTGTCGATTGGCTGAGCGAGCCGCTGCTGCAGGCCCTGGCCGTGCTTTGCATCTTCGGCCCGCCCGCTGTCGTCTGGCTTGTTGCAGGCGCGCGGCGGCGGCCTGCCCTGGCAGCCTGACCCAGGCTCGCCCCGCTAGTTGGCCCTCCAGGAGTCGAGGTCGTCGTCCTTTCCGGAGACCAGCAGGCTATCCCCCTCCGCGAGCACCTCGTACTTCGACGGGTTAATCACCAGATTGGCCGTCCGGCCGCTATGGCTGAGGATAAGCGGCGTTAGGCCGTGGCTCTCCTTCAGCTCCAGGTCGCCCAGTTTCTTGCCCACCATCGACCCGGTCACCGTCATCTTGGCCACGCCGTAGCCGTGCGTGATCTCCATGTAGTCGACGAGGTTGGGAGCGGTCAGCGAGTGCGCCACGCGCACGCCGGTGTCGCGGTTGGGGTAGACCACCTGGTTGGCGCCGACCTTGGCGAGAATCTCGCCGTGCAGCTCCTCCTGTGCCTTGGCGATCACGTGCGGTATGCCCATCCTTTTCAGCAGCAAAGTAGCCAAGATGCTGCTCTTGATGTCGGAACTGATCGCCACCACGCCGACGTCGAAGTTGCGCACGCCGAGCTCGACCAAGACGCTTTCGTCGGTGCCGTCCGCCTGAACGGCCTGTGTCACCAGATCGGCCGCTCGCTCGACCGATCGCATATCGGTATCCAGTCCGAGCACTTCGTGTCCATGCTCGCTCAGTGCCCGGGCCACACTCAGACCGAAACGGCCCAGGCCGATTACGACTACGCTTTCTCTACTAGCCATAGGTCATCACCTATCCAATCTTCAACTGGGCCGGAGGAAAGCTGGCATGCTGCGGCCGCGTCCGCTGGGCCAGGGCCAGCGCCATCGTCAGCGGTCCCACTCTCCCAATGTACATTGTACCGATGATGATCAGCTTGCCCGCAAGGGAGAGGTGCGGGGTGATGCCGGTGGAGAGCCCTACCGTGCCGAAGGCCGACGTCGCCTCGAATAGCACCTGCAGCAGCCGGAACGGTTCGGTCAGGGTCAGGACCATCGTGACGACGAAGACGAGCCCCAGCGCCATTAGCGCCACCGTTAGTGCTCGGTTGATCTCGGACGGCGGAATTTCGTTGCCGAACGCGGTCACCTTCTCTCTGCCGCGAGCGCCGGCCAGAACCACGGCTGCCAGCGCGGCGAAGGTATTGACCTTGATGCCGCCGCCGGTGGAACCCGCCGCGGCGCCTATGTACATCAGCGCTACCGTTAGGAACAGCCCGGCCTCAGTCATCTTGCCGACGTCAATGCTATTGTAGCCGGCCGTGCGGGGGGTGACGGCACTGAAGAAGGCGTTGAGTGCCTTTGCCGGCAGGTCGAGAGGGCCCATCGTGTTGGGATTGCCGTTCTCGAAGAGCAGCAGGCCAAAGGTGCCTACCACTAGGAGCGCCCCGGTGCCTAGCAGCACCAGCTTTGTATCCAGCAGCAGGTAGCGGTAGCGCTGCTGCTGTGACACGTTGAGCAGCACCGTGAAGCTGATGCCGCCCAGGATGATCAGAAAGGCGATCGTCAACAAGATGATCGGGTCGCGGTTGTAGATCGTCAGCGATCGGAACTCGCCGAACAGATCGAAGCCCGCGTTGTTGAAGGCGGACACTGAGTGGAACACTCCCATCCAAAGGGCGCGCGGCAAGTCGTAGTCCACGGCCAGACGTGCGGCGAGGATCGCCGCCCCGATGCCCTCGATCACCAGAGTCACCCTGACCACCTGCCGAGTCAGGTTGATCACGCCGCCGAGGGGGCTAACCCCATGAGAGGCACGCAGCAGTAGGCGCTCCGTTAGAGTGACTCGCCGACCCAGCAGTAGGAAGAGGAACGTCGAGGCCGTCATGAAGCCGAGACCGCCCACCTGAATCAAGCCAAGTATCACCGCCTGGCCGAATGGGCTCCAATAGGTATATGTGTCTACCACCACCAGACCGGTCACGCATACCGCGGAAGTGGCTGTGAAGATCGCGGCGATGTAGGGGGTGGGCACGCCCTCGCGGTTGGCCAGCGGTAGAGAGAGCAGCAATGACCCCAGGAGGATAGTGGCGGCGAAACCGCCGGCAAGAATCAGCGGCTCGCGTAAGTGCCAGTGACGGGCCGTTCTGGTCCGAAAGGTTACCTGTTCAGGTTTCGGTAGTACTCGGCGGACTACCCGTTCTCGGGGCCTGATTTCGAACGCCTCCCATACTGGCAACGCCCCACGGAAGGTCGCTGCGTTGCCGGCCGGGAGTATAGCACAAAGCGGTAACCGACTGTCTCCACCGCGAGATCCGGGTCGCGCAGCGGGGCGGTACAACCTGCTTTTGGGCTAGGGGTTATAATGGCGCGGCAGTTCTGATTCAGTGCGATGCCGATGGAAGGAGGCTGGGGCTGGTTTGACTACGGAGCCTGACGATCGTGAGGGTGGCAACCAGCGTCAGCCGCCTAAGACTGACGGCCGCGAAGACGGACCGTTCCGTCCCGAGCTGATCTGGCGTGAGCAGATGAAGGGCACTCGACCGGGAGATCGGCGGGTGCGGATCATTCGGCATCGCCTTTTCAGGGAGGCGGGCCCGGGACTGCTGGCGCCCCGCCCCCGGGCCACTGAGCCACGCGGCGGTTTCGCCAGGCTGTGGTGGCGACTGCAGCGGCTTCTATTGGGGGCGCCGATCCCCACCCATCTCGAGATCGAGGAACGCCTCACCAGGGTGAAGGCCCTGGCGGTCCTTTCCTCCGATGCGCTCTCTTCCGTGGCCTACGGGCCGGAGGCGGTGATGCGCACCGTCGTTCTGGCTGGCGTCGCCGCCCTTTCCCTAACGCTGCCGATCACCATGGTGATCGCCCTGTTGCTCGCGATCGTCGCCACTAGCTACCGCCAGACTATCCGCGCCTACCCCCACGGGGGTGGCTCCTACAGCGTCTCACGCGACAACCTGGGCGACCTGCCGGGTTTGATCGCGGCCGCCGCGCTGCTGACCGATTACATTCTCACCGTGGCCGTCTCGATTTCGGCTGGCGTGGCGGCGATCAGCTCCGCTTTCCCCCAAGTGCGTCCCTACGTCACTGAGGTGGCCGTGGCATCGGTGCTACTGATCGCCTTGGTCAACCTGCGGGGCATTCGCGAGTCGGGAACGGTCTTTGCCGCGCCCACCTACGTCTTTGTATTCTCGGTGCTCGGGTTGATCACATTTGGCGCTTTCAGGCTCTTTACCGGGGGCATTGGCTATGCGGCGACGTCTGCCCCCTCGTCGGCGGGAAGCGAGCCGCTGACCTGGTTTCTTATCCTCTCCGCGTTCGCCAAGGGCTGTACGGCCATGACCGGCACCGAGGCTATCTCCAACGGTGTGCCGGCTTTCAAGCCGCCAGAGGCGGAGAACGCCCGCGCCACTCTGACAGTGATGGCCACCCTGCTGGGGACGATGCTGCTGGGAATCGCCTTCCTGGTGAGCCAGATCGGCATCGTGCCCGATCCCACCGAGCGCGAAACCGTGCTGAGCCAGCTGACGCATCTGGTGGTGGGCGACGGCTGGTACTATTACCTGCTGCAGTTCGCCACCGCCTTAATCCTTTTCCTGGCCGCCAATACTAGCTACGCGGACTTCCCTCGCCTGCTCAGTCTTCTGGCTCGCGACCGTTTCGCGCCGCGTTGGTTTGGGCTGCGGGGCAGCCGCCTGGCGTTCACGGTCGGCATCGCCGCCCTCACCGCGTTCGCGGTTTCCCTGCTGTTGATCTTCAGCGCCAGCACGGACCGCTTGCTGCCGCTCTACGCCGTGGGTGTTTTCACCAGTTTCACGCTCAGCCAATCGGGAATGGTCGTCCACTGGCTGCGCGGCCAGGCGCCAGACCGGGTGCGTGGCGCCGTCGTCAACGGCGTCGGCGCGGTGATGACGTCGCTGGTCACTCTCGTCATCGCCGGCACGAAGTTCCTCGAGGGCGCCTGGATCGTCATCGTGGTCGCCGCGCTGCTCGTCTCGCTCTTCCTGCTCATCCATAAGCATTACGTGACGCTTGCCAGGCAGCTGCGAACCGATGTCAAGGTCACGCCCCTGGCCCAGCCGCCCGTGGTCGTCGTGCCGGTGCCTAGCCTTAGCCTTGTGGTGCGGCAGGCCCTTGGCTTCGCCAGCGGTGTGAGCAAGAACGTCGTCGCCGTACACGTCGCCACCGATCCCCCGCTGGCGGAGAGGCTGCGCGCCGAATGGCCGGAAGTGGCTGGGAACATTCCGCTCGTGATCATCGAATCTCCCTACCGGCTGTTGCTGCCGCCGCTGCTCGCCTATATCGACGCCCTAAGAGACGCGGAGCCGGGCCGCACGATAGAGGTCGTGCTGCCTGAGTTCGTGCCCCGTCACTGGTGGGAGAACCTCCTGCACAACCAGACAGCTTTGCGCCTGAAGGGCGTGCTTCTCTATCGGGAGGGCATAGTCGTCACCAGCTTTCCCTATCACCTGGAGGCGTAGTCGCTGGCACGCCCCGAGCCTCCGCGAGTTGGCGAATTCGGTGGTCCAACCTCTTGACAAAGTGAGAACATTCGTTCTATAATCGTCCTGATGCCAAGCCCTGACAGGGCGAGGGAGGTGGACGGATGAGCGATGAAGTCGAACGCTGGATTCAAGGAGAGCTCTTCGGCTACCCGGCACGGCCCCGCTGGCGCCGCCGCCCCGCGCCACCACGGCGCGACTTCAGCCGCGTCGCCAGCGACCCGGCCGTGGCCCTGGCCGGCGAGGAGTCCCGCCGCCTGGCCAGCGGCGTCAAAATGGGGCTGGCCATGATCCTAGCCCAGCGTAGCCCGGAGGAACGGGCGGCCCTGCGGGCGCTCTTCGAGCGCCAGAAAGTGGCTTAGCCGCGCCTGCCTACCGCGAGCTGGCAGGGCGTCGCTGGAGTGGACACCTTCGCCCCGCGGCGTAGTTAGGCTTTGCCGGCGGGATGCCTGGCGAGCGCCGGAGGTCGAGAATGGACGAAGCAGCAGACAAGCCGTACGAGGTTTTCGCCTGGGGCCACGGCTACGTCGGCGCCAGGTCGACGTTGCCCGCAGCCGAGCGTCTGGCCTCGGGTTACGAGGGGGCGCGCATCATAGTCTACGACCGAGGGGACTTCCGCGTGGTGGCCGAACTGGGTCTGTATGCCGTCGCCAGGTCCGGCAATCGCTAGACCCTTACGTCGGGCACGCATTGTGCGGCGGTTGTCGACGACCGCGTCAGCGGCCAAATCCGCGCAGGAGGCGGGCGATGGCCCAAGCTGAGCCTGGCGCCGGCGAGCGGCAAGTACGGATTCCGGTTGGCATAGTGGAGTTGGCGGGCAGTCTGGCCGTGCCCGCGACGTCCCGAGGAGTGGTTCTCTTCGCCCACGGCAGCGGCAGCGGCCGTCTCAGCCCGCGCAACAACTACGTGGCGCACGTCCTTCAACAGGGAGGTCTGGCCACCCTGCTGATTGATCTCCTGACCGAAGAAGAGGGCGACGACCGGCGCCTGGTGTTTGACATCGATCTCTTGGCGAGTCGCCTGCTTTACTCTACCGCCTGGCTGCGAGAGGACAAGCAGACCGCGGCCCTGCCCGTGGGCTACTTCGGTGCCTCTACCGGCGCGGGCGCTGCCCTGCAGGCCGCGGCCCGGGAGGGAGCGGCCGTGCGCGCCGTCGTCTCGCGTGGCGGGCGGCCGGACTTGGCGGTGCCCTACCTTTCGCAGGTGCAGGCGCCCACACTGCTGATCGTCGGCGGCGAGGACTACCCCGTGATCGAGATGAACCGGCAGGCCCTGGCTCTCCTGCGCTCGACCAAGGAGATGGTGATTGTATCTCGGGCCACTCACCTCTTCGAGGAGCCGGGCACGCTGGAGCAGGTCGCGCGACTGGCGCGCGACTGGTTCGTGAAGTACCTGCCGGGCGAGTGACGGCCGCCTAGTCCACGTCCTCTAGCTCGGCGAAGTCCATGGACACCGGCGGGTCCTCCCGCACGGGAAAGAAGACCTTGCGGAACTGCTGGTGCAGCGGATGGTCCATGTACAGCGCCAGCGCCGCCTGGTCGACGAACTCCATCGATAGGGCGTACTGGTAGTGTCGTCCTGGCGAGATGGCATCGCCGGGGGCATACGTGGTCGACGAACTCCATCGATAGGGCGTACTGGTAGGGCGACTGAGTGTAGCGCGACATGGCTTCGCCGACGGCCAGGTTGCGCACGCCGGGGATCTGCGTTAGCTGTTGCCGGGCCGAGCGGAAAGCGGTGGCCTTCTCTTCTGCCGTCACGGATTTCCTCAGATTGAAGTGCCTAAACCAAAGCCAAGGCGGGATCTACATGGTCAGATTGGGAAAGCATGGCGCTGCTCGCCTCGCGGCACCCATTTGGCCCGACATCACGATTGCAAATGGACGGGCCATTTGCCCCGCGGGTCGGCGTCGGCTTGGAAGTGGGCCTCGTCCAGGAAGAAGACCTTGGCCCCAACAACCCTGGCCTGGGCCAGCAGCGCCACATAGAAGGCGACGAAGGCGGCTCGCTCGGCTATGCTCGGCTCTTCGGCGAGGGCAACTTCTGGCTCGAAGTTCAGAACTACCTCCTGCCTGAAGACCGCTGGCTGATCGCGGAGACGATCGATCTGGCCGACCGCCTTGGCCTGGGCGTGGTCGCCACCAACGACGTCCACTATGCCACGCCCACCGGCCGGCGCCTGCAGGACGTGCTAGTCTGCATCAAGAACCGCACGATCCTCGACGCCGCGGGACGCCTGCGCCGGCCCAACGGCGAGTACTATCTCGAGTCGGCGGCGGAGATGGCCGAGCTCTTCGCCCGCTACCCCGGCGCCGTCGCCAACTCCGTCGCCATCGCCGAGCGCTGTTCGGTGGACCTGGGCTTCGCCAACTATCGCTTCCCCATCTTCCCCGTGCCGGAGGGCGATACGCCCTTCATCTATCTCTATAAGCTGTGCCAGACCCGGGCCCATGCCAAGTACCGGCCTATCACTCCCGCCGTATCCAACCAGCTGGCCCACGAGCTGGACGTGATCCACAAGACCAATCTGACCGAGTACTTTCTTATCGTCTGGGATATCGTGCGCTTCGCCAAAGAGCGCGGCATCCCCTGCCAGGGGCGCGGCGCGGTTGATAAAGAGAAAGACCGTGGGTGAGCCGGCGATGGCGCCGGCCAGACGGCGCAGGCTGGCGGAAAGCAACCTGGCCCGAGCCAGAGTGGCGCGGTCGCCGGTGGGAAAGAGGTCGGCCATGGAGTCGAAGACGACCAGGTCGAGGCCGCCGCTGCGCGCCAGGACGTCGACGATGGCCAGCGCCTCCTCGGCGCTCTCTGGCTGGGCGATCAGCAGATACTCTAAGTCCACGCCATGGGCGGACAGGTAGCTCGGGTCGAGCAGGTGGGGAACGTCGACGTAGGCGGCCAGACCACCGCGCCGCAAGGCCTGGGCAAGGATATGGGCGGCCAGCGTCACCTTGCCCGAGGAGCGGTGCCCGTACAGTTCGACGATACGTCCCCGGGTGAGGCCGCCCACTCCCAGGGCCAGGTCCAGGGCGGGGAAACCGGTAGGGATGACGGCGGCGTCGCCGGCCGGCCTGCCGCCCAGGCGCTGCAGGGTACCGCCGCCCCAGCGCCGTTCGAGGCGGCGTGCCACCCCTTCCAGCACCGCTAGCCTGGTCGCAGTCTCTGCCATACTTTAACCCTCTAGGGGTACCACTTGGGCCTGCCCCTTTGCTATTGTGTAATAGAACGCTTGTTCTAATGTCAAGGGGTTAGGGCTTGGTGGCTGGGGGAAAAAGACGGCGCCGCTCAGCCGCGCCGTCGCAGAGGTAAGGTTGGCTAATCAGCGCTCACGCGGTCTCGACAGCTGCTGACTCAGTCGATTCCACGCTCAAAGACACCGGCTGGCGCTCCGGGGCGTGAGTGACCGCCGCCATCGATTGCTCCAAAGCCGCTGCCGAGTTGTTGAGAAGACTGGCGATCTGTCGGGCTGTGTCACCCGTGCCGTCATCTTCCGCCAGGCAACGCTCTAGGTCCAAACCGGCCGCAGCCGCGGCCACCCGGCGCAGTCTTCCCAGGGCCAGCAGCGCCGGCATCCGTGGCGCGCAGACCCGCACTTCCGCCAGCAGACGGTCGATGTAGCCGAGCCCCAAATCCGGCTCTTCGGCCCTCTCGGCGCTCTCGACCAGCTGCGCCGCTTTCTCCAGCGTGTAGCCTTCGAGCATGATCCTCTTGATGGCGACAGTCTTGCGCAACGCCGCCAGGTCGTAGGTCCGGCCATCGCCGTTGTGCGAGCGGATGATCCCCCTATCGGTCCAGTAGGTCAATTGTCTCACGGTAACGCCGCAGACGCGGGCCGCATCGGTGGCATTAAGCCACAGACGCGAGAGCAGCTCATCCTCGTCGGGGAGGAAGCTCCCAGCTTCAGAGGCCATATTGGGTCCTTTCAGATGGCTTTGGGCAGGTCGGTGAGAATGTAGTCGAGCTGCTCGTTGGCTTTGTAGAGGCAGAAGAGCAGCCCATTTTGAGGCACGGAGACGGCTCCGTGGCGAAGTAGCCATTCTAGGTGCAGGCCCGCGACCTGATGTAGAATGGTTTGTTGTTCCTTCTCTGGTACTAGCGCTAGCCGCTCCCGCAGCTGCTGGAGGAGAATCTCGGTCTTCTGCAACTGGGCCCGACAGAGATCATCACCGTTCTGGCTGGGCAGTTCCGCGACCATAGCGCCGATGCGATCGCGTTCGCTCAGGCGCCGCTCGACAGTTTGGACCGCGCCCTTCAGCGTCTTGCCTCGCTCCAGCTCGCGGCGCAAGAGCAAGGTCTTCTCGATAGTTGCCAGAGAATATCCCTCGTTGCCAGGGATAATGCCCTTGCTGGCCCAGTACGCCAGCTGCCGCCTTGAGACCCCGCACATGCGCGCCACCTGCTCGGTGCTGAAGGTCACCTTGCCGGCTATGCTGGCGAGGCCCAGGCTATTGTTGCTCTCCAAATTGCGCCTACCCCCGGTGGCAAACGAAAATGCAGCACCCGCCTGCCGTCAGCGGTTGCTGACGGGCAATATAGCACTCGTGTGTCCGCCTTGTCAACGACCGATGCCCAACGTTCGGCCCCGCCCGCCCACTTGGCATTCCAGACTACAAGCCGCCGGCCGCTAGCGGAAAGCCTGCGCTGCCTTGACCACGAGGTCAGCAGCCACGTCCACGCTCAGGCGAGCGGTGTTGATGATCAAGTCGTAGAGCTCGGGGTCGTGCCAATCGACCCCATAGTAGGTGCGCAGATAGCCTTCGCGATTACGGTCGCTATCTTTGACCAGCTGGCGGGCTTGGGACGGAGACAGCCCCTCCCGCTCGGCGATTCTCTGGATACGAACGGCCCGGGGGGCGTAGATGTAGACGTGCAGCGCCTCCGGATTCTCGCGCAAGATGACCTGGCCGCCGCGCCCGACGATGACGGCCCCGTCCCGCTGGGCGATTTCGCGAATGGCCCCTTCCACCAGCTGGCGAAAGATTTCGTACCCCGCTTCCGGCAGGAAGACCGCCTCAGGCGGCGCGTACTCCGGCGCCATCGGGGCTTGGTAGCCGACGATCAGCGCGCTCATCCTCTCCAGGAGCGACGGTTGGCGCTCGTCCGCTCCCCGCAAGGATTCCTCGGAAACCTGGGCCAGCTGAGCTGCGCGCTGCAGTATTTCCCGGTCGACGTAGGGGATGCTCAGTCGCTCGGCCACTTTCTGGCCGATGCTGGCCCCGCCGCTTCCCAGTTGCCGGGCTATAGTAACGATCATGTGCCACCTCCCCTGCCGGCGAGTGCCCGCCCCGCCACTGGCCCAGCGCCCACCCTGCCGCCGGTAATTACAGCATAGCGCAGCTGCCAGGAAAAGCAAGCGTGCCGGGTGCGGGCGAGCGGCGTCCGCGGACCGGAATCCATTCCTATGCTAGAATGGCGGGTGCCAGGCGCAGGCGGACGGGCACTGGGACCGTGACTCTCGCCTGCGCAGACCGGCAGTATCTCGTGGAGGTCAGCGGTGAGCGACAGCGCGGCGATGGCGAGTGATCTGGGCCTATTCTTGGACGTGCGGCGTCAGGCTTCCCGTCTGGCCCTATTCCGCGGCGTGCTAGACGACGAAATTGGCGCCAGCCTTCGCCAATTGCTCGACGCGGTCTCCGTGGCCCACGAGACCGGCCGACTGGACATCGACGCCTTGGCCCTTGTCTACGCGCGGCTCTTCGTCTTTCTGGCAGCGGAGGCCGAGTTCTACCCTCAGCCGCTGGTCGGCGACGCCTGGCAAAACCACCTCCTGGATCGGCTGTTGCAGGACGAGAACACCCTGAGCCGCAAGGCGCAAGTCGCCACCGCGGACGAAATCGGGCCTGCCTTGCTCGACCTGGCGCGCAGTGAGTTGCGCGTTCTGGCGTCCCTCTATTGCCTCACGGCCCAGCGGGTTTGCCGGGCCATCGACCATCTCTTGGGCAGTCACAACGGTCATCGCGCCGCCGATTGGCTCATCGCCTGGGACTCGCTCAAGCCCGTGAACAAGGGCGCCGCGTTGCACGCGGGGGAGGCGCTGGTTCTGAAGCGGGAGCTGGCGTCGGCGCCGGACTGGGCAGAGCTGGCGAACGCCTTGGTGGCCCACTACGCCCGCGCCGGCTCGGGCATCTTCGGCCGCTTCCGCGCCTTTCGCTGGCTGGGCGGCCCCTGGCCGGCCTGCCTGGAGGGCATAGCCGAACCGGATCCCATTTTGTTGAGCGAGCTGATCGCCTATGACGCCGAGCGCAAGCTGCTGGTCAGGAACACAGAGCAGTTCCTCGCCGGCTTCCCGGCCAACAACGTGCTCCTTTACGGCGACCGCGGCACGGGCAAGTCCTCCACCGTCAAGGCACTGCTAAACGCCTACTGGCAGCGCGGGCTGCGCCTGGTGGAGGTCCCACGTCAACTTCTGTTTGAGTTTCCCCGCATTATTACCCTCTTGCGGGGACGCCGCGAACGTTTCATCCTCTTCGTAGACGACCTGTCGTTCGATGAACGGGAGACGGATTACAAAGCGCTCAAGGCCATTCTCGAGGGTGGCCTGGAGGCACGACCCGACAACGTGTTGCTCTATGCCACCTCCAATCGCCGCCACCTGATCCAGGAGCACTTCTCTGACCGCCAGGGCGCTGCCAACGAAGATGAAATCCACGCCCAAGATACTGCTCAGGAGAAGCTCTCCCTCAGCGATCGTTTCGGCATAACGGTGACCTTCCTGGCGCCCGATCAGGAGCGGTACCTCGAGATCGTCTTTGCCCTGGCAGCGCAGCGCGGCCTTGTGATCGAGCACCATGACCTGCGCGCCAGAGCTCTGGCCTGGGCTGCACGACATAACGGTCGTTCGGGGCGGACGGCGCGGCAGTTCGTGGATCAGTTGACGGGCGAGCTGGGGATGAGGCAGGAAGGCTAGCCGATCCGAGCCCGCAGCGCGCCGAGTTCGCCTGTCAGCGTCTGCAAGCGATCCCGCATCTCTTGCCGGCGCTGTAGCTCTCCGCGTACGTAGCGAACGTAGGGGCCCAGCGTTTCGCGAACGCCCTCGACGGTGTGTGCCAGTGTGACCCGAAACTCCTCGCTTAGCGAGTTGCTTAGGCGGCGGCGCAGTTCGTCTACCTTTTCCTGAAACTGCTGCTGGGCTTGGCGACGCTTCAGCGGCAGGATGAAGAGTCCCAGGCCGGCGATCAGTCCCGCGGCTAGGATGCCGGTGACGTCCACCGCCGCGGTCGTGGCGAGGGCGACCACCACGGCCCCCAGTCCGACTGCCCCGACTTCGGCCACTGCCGTCTGGGCCATCGCCGTGCGTACCGAGAGGGCGAGCTCCCGGGCCTCCGCCTCGCGGTCATAGGAGGACACGGCCTGACGCGCGGTGCGGACGAGCGATTGCAGCAGTTCCAGGCGAGAACTGGGCAGGCCGCGGCCGACCTCTCCTAGGACCTCCTGCTGGCCGCGCGCCAGGCGCCGCCTTTCCAGGTACTCGCTGGTTGACCGCCAAAGCCTCTGCTCCCGTTCCACCAGCCAGTCACTCAAGGCGCGCACGGCGTCCTCTATCTCCCTAGCGGTGTTGCCGACCACCTCGCGTTCGAACTGGCCGCGCACCTTGTCGGCATTGAAAAGATCGAAGACCCGACCGAGACGCAGCAGCTCGTCGAAGAAGCGCCGGCCCCGCTCAGCCATGCGCTGGATGATCAGTTCGACCTCGGCCAGCCGGTAGCGGAAGTCCCCCGTCAGGTCCTGCCCGAAGGCGTCTATCTGCCTCTCCACTGTACCGATGGCCGCCGCGTCGTCTCTCAGCAGCGCCAGGTCGCTTTCCGCGCGGGACGAGTAGGTGCTTGCCAGGCGCTCGCCCACACCCAAGGGGCTGAGCAGCTTGAGGCGCACCCTCTCGGCGTCGTCCAGCGTGCCCCGGACCCATTCTTCTAAGGCGGCGAAGCGGCTGCGCTGCCAGATTGCCTCGCGCTCCCTGCCCGCCGGCAGCGATTTGGCCTGTTGGGCCAGCTTGGCGGCCACGGGGAAGATCTGAGGCTCGAAACCCAGCAGCAGCCTGCATTGCTCGGCCACGAAGGCCAGCACCTGCCGCAGGTCGCTCTCGCCGGGCAGCAGGTCGACTTTGTTCAGCACCAGCACGACCTTCTTGCCCCACTGCCGGATGCGTTCGAGAAAGGCGCGCTCACTCTCCGTGAACGGTCGGTCGGCCGAGGTGACAAAGAGCACGAGGTCGCTCCTGGGCACAAAACGCTCGGCGATCACCTCGTGGCGGCGGATGACGGCGTTGGTGCCGGGCGTGTCCACGAGGGTGACGTGGCGCAACCACTCGTCGGCAAAGCCCCGCTCGACCAGGCTATCGCCCTGCCAGCGCTCGTAGGGCTGATCGGAGAAGCGGATCAGGTTGACGGCAGTCGTGGTGGGGGTCACGCCCTCGGGGAGCAGGGGCGCGCTCACGAGGGCGTTGATGAGAGCGGACTTGCCGGAATTGAACTCGCCTGCCACCACCAGCAAGAACAGCTCGTCCAGGTCGGTCTCGGCCTGGCGGAGCGTGGCCAGGTCGTCGGCGGCTGCCGGCAGCGCCGCCAGAGTTGCCCGCAAATCGCCCAGCAGACGGCGCTCCTCGCTGAGGAGCGCCGTCTGCTTCGAGTCTAGAATGTTCACGATCGTGTGAGGGCTAGTAGCCCTTGCCGAGTTCCAGCTTCGCCGCCAGTTCGACCAGGGCCGCTGTTTCGGCGGCGTTGGGTCGCTGCAAGGGCGAGCCGAGAGTGTCGCTGGCGATCACCCCCCATTTCATCAGCAAGGTCTTCATGCTGCCCATAACGGCCGCGTTGGAGCAGGCGCCTTTGACCACGCCTGAGACCTTCTCCGCCGCCATCACCCGTTCTTGATGCACTGCCGCCGCGGCCCAGTCGCCCTTAGCCGCCGCCTCGAACGCTTGTGCGCAGGCGGCGGGCACGATGTTAGCGAACGAAGGGATAGCGCCGCAGGCGCCGATCAGTTGCCCGGCGTCGATGAGGAAACGCGTGCCTAGGAAGCAGCGCAAGTCGAGCCCCCTGGCTTTGGCACCGGTGGTGACCTGACGGAACCAATCGAGGTCGTTCTGGCTGTCCTTCAAGCCGATAATGACCCCCTCCTCGGCCAGCTTGAGGGCGGTGCCCACCTCGGTCTTGGTCTTCACAGTCTGGGGGATGTTGTAAAGGAAAAGCGGCAGATCGACCGCCTCTCTGAGGCGCCGGAAGTGCGCCAGCAGCTCGTTTTGCGAGTTGTTGAAGTAGTAGGGCGGGGTCGCGGCCAGCGCGTCGGCCCCCGCTGCCTTGGCCATCTGGCCGTGGCGGATGGCCAGGCGCGTGCTGCAGTCGGCCACGTTGGCGATCACGGGCACCTTGCCGGCGGCGCCCTCGACGGCGGCCTCCACGGCCCGCGCCCGCTCGCGCTCGGTGCAGCTGGCGAACTCGCCCGTCGTGCCCATGGCCCAGATGCCGTGCACCCCGTTGGCCACGACGAACTGCACCAGCTTCTTGGTCGAGGCGGCGTCCACGCTCTCGTCCTCGTTCATCGGCGTGAGGATGGGTGGGAAAATGCCCCGGACGCTAGACCTATCGTTGGTGAGATCGAATCTCCTGGTCACCTATCGCTCCTCCATTGGCTAGCTGACTCGATTATAGCACAGGACTGGGGCCGCTAAGGGCGACCAAGGGCCACGCGGATTATCGCCCTCAGAATATCTACCACCTGGCCGTTGACCCGAGCCGGAATTCCGTCGACCCTGGGCACTTCGCCGCCAAAGCCGTCGACCGCACCCGCGGCCAAACAAGCCTCGATCACGCGCTCCTCCCTTCTACCCTCGTGCACCAACTCGGGGTTGGCCAGCGTGAGCGCCAAGCAGGCGACGATGCCGTAGCAGGCCCAGTTCGAGACCGAGCCGACCACTGTGATCTCGGCTGGGTCCACGGCGGCGATACCTCCCTGGCAAGGGCAAAGGCAGACCTCGCCAAAAGGCTTGTGGCGGCGCGTGGCCTCGGTCAGCGCGCCCAGGCCGGCCTCGTTGCCGTTGTCGCCGATGCCGACCGTAAGCACCCCGCCGCGACGCGCCTGGCGCAGCAGCACTTCGATGCGCGCCCGGCCAGGGCCGGTAGGCAGACCACCCGCCCGGTGGGTTATGCCTAGCCGGTTCTCGCCCGGCTTCTCGGTGATTACCAGGGCGCGCGGCCGCAACCAGGCCAGCAGTTCCGCCGCCCGCTCTTCGGCCAGCTCATCCTCGGGAAAGGCGTCGAGAGCGAAACCCACTGCCCCCTCTCGCCAATCGCCCGGGCACATTTCGGGCAGGTCCAGCGCCTCGCAGGCGGCGCGGATGGGGCCCAGGGTCGCCGCCTCGCCCAGCAAGTAGGGGCGCACGCCCAACCCCTGGGCCAGGGCGCGCGCTAGCGCCGCCGCGCCCGGGGGACCGTCAGTCTCACCCTGAGGCATCACGCCGGGCACGGGAAAGCCCGTGGCGATAATGACCGCGTCACCGCCGTGCAGCCTGTCCGCCAGGGCCCGGGCCGCCAGAAGCATCGGGGCTGCCCCCTGCAGCTGCCGCGCCGCGGAGGCGAGCGGCCTGACGACGCCAAAGGTCGAGCCGGGGGCGCGCATCTCCAGGCAACAGAGCTGCTCGACGGCGTCCGCCACCTGCGCGATCGCCCCTTCGTCCAGCACCCTAGCCATGTTCGTGGTCTCCCCGCCTTCGTGTATTGCTTGGCTGCCATCGCTGAGCATATAGGCTGCCCGGCGAGGTGTCAACAGCGGCTCGCCGTGGGGTCTTCGTCCACGAGGGGGACGTACTGGTAGGTGCGGGCGTCTCCTCCGCTCCGCACTGGACACGGCCTGCCCGCACCGTGCCCCTCAGGATTGCCGTCGACAGAGACGTCGACGGCTACCAGTCTCGATTCCCTATAGAAACGAAGAGCGGCATAGCCTTGACAGGTACGCTGGGCGACAATAAACTGACTCGACGTAAGTGACCGCGCATCCGGGGAGGAGGGCGATGGACGAGCTGGTCCCGTCGGCGAAGGGAAGAGTGGTGGACGACTGGCGCGAGCTGTTTCCCTCGCGACCGGTAGATGCTCCCAGTTACGCGCTGGACCTTGTGGGGCCGCTCATTGCCCACGACGAACGGGACTGTCTATTTGCCCGCCACGACCTGCGCCCCGACTCGGACCGCTACCAGACCTACTACGCCAGGCATCCCGAGCGGCAGGCGCTGGACGATGAGTTGCGTTCTCTGCCCGGCCTGGGTGGCGGCGAGGGCCCGGCCGTGAAGGCCCTGGGCGACGCCATATTCGCCTCCGCCCTCTTGCTGGGCTCCGAGGAGTCGGTGCAAGGCCTGCCGCCTGCCGGCGGCGCTGGGCAGCGGGTGCAGCTACCCCCTGAGGAGGCGGCGGCCAAGGTGAAGGGGCTGGCACACCTGCTGGGCGCCGACCTGATCGGCATCGGCCCGCTCAATCCCGCCTTCGTCTACACCCACGTGGGCCGGACCTTCTACCCTGAGCAGCGCTGGGGGGCCCCCATCGTCCTCGACCATCCCTACGCAATCAATCTGGGCATCCGCATGAACGTCGGCGGGCTGATGCGGACCGCGCCTCAGTATCCGGTGCTGCTGGAGAGCGCCAACGCCTATGCCCGGGGCGCCCTCATCGCTGTGCAGGTTGCCACCTACCTGCGACGGCTCGGCTACTCCGCCCGAGCGCACCACCTGCGCAACTACCAGGTGCTCTCCGTGCCGGTGGCGGTCGACGGCGGCCTGGGGGAGCTAGCGCGCTGTGGCTTCCTGGTCACCCGTGAGTACGGCAATTGCCTCCGCCTGGCTACGGTGACCACTGACTTGCCTCTGGCGACAGACGCCCCGGTGGATCTGGGGGTCCAGCACTTCTGCGAGCGCTGCCAGGTTTGCGCTAAGGAGTGCCCGGCCGGGGCCATCCCCAACGGTCCGAAGGTCGAGGTGCACCGTCTGCGCAAGTGGGCTCTGGATGCCGAGCGCTGCTACCGCTACTGGCTGGAGACAGGTAGCGACTGCGCCCTGTGCATAGTCGCCTGCCCCTGGAGCCACTGGGCGCTCGGCTCTAGGCCCGAGGAGACCGAGGCGCCTCCGGCAGGCTCGCACCTGCGGCCGGCTCGTCGTCCCAACTGGCTGCGCTGAGCTGGTTGAGCTCGTAGCCGGAGGCGCCGCCCGAGGGCTGGGCGTAGCCGCGGGCGGCGGTCGTGGTGGTGGCTAGTCCTAGGGCAGCCACGGCCAGGCCCGCTGCGAGAAGCAAGAAGAGCGCCTCCGCGCCCAGAGCCAAAACGACCACGCCGGCCAGTGGCGGCAGCAGGGCTAGAGAGATCAGCCAAGGCCGGGTCGACCGCACACGCCGGCTGCCGCCCGCTCCGCCGGCCGTGCCGGCGGCTAGGCAACCGAGGCCGAGGCCAAAGGCCACGCTGCCTACGGCGAAGATGGCCAAATGGGCCGAAACAGCCAGCGCGGCCGTTCCCACTGCCGCCAACAACGTGCCCCCGGTAGCCAGGGTGACAGCATACGCTAGCCAACGCCTGGCGACGACGGTAGCCGCGCCCCCCACGAGGACGGCGAATGTGCACAGAGCGCCGGTCGGCCCCGGGGTCAACCCGGAGTCTGCGGCGTAGAGCGGGAGGAATGTAGCCAGGACAAGGCCCGCCAGCTGTGTCGGCAGCTCGCCCCAGAGGGACGGTGCCGGGGGTGGACCTCCAGCCGGGCCATCGTCAGCCTCGGGCCGCAGCACACCCGGCACAACGGCCAGCGCTGCCAGGCCCGCCGCCAGGACGAAGGCGCCGCCCAGCCCCGCCGTTTCGGTGGCCAGTCCGGCCACGAGAGGCCCTACCGCCCAAGCAACGAAGGCGACGGCGGCAGAGCGCTCGGCCTGCATTTGGGGCCAGCGGGGAAGGGGAAGACCTGTCAGACCCAGGCAGGCAGCGCCGGTGGCGGCGCGGAGCAGCAACACCTGCCAGGGAACGGTGGCCCAGGCGGTGGTCAGAAGCGAGGCGGCGAGAAGGGTCGGGGGCAGCAGGCGCCGCCAGACCCTTGGCAGGTGCGCCCAGGCATCCCCCCCGGGCAGGAAGAGAAAGATCAAGATTGGCGCCGAAACCAGCAAGCCGACCTCGGGCGCCGCGGCGCCCAGTCGGTGGGCCAAGAGAGGCAAGGAGGGGAGCAACGAGCCGCTCA
The DNA here is from genome assembly GCA_023473795.1 of Chloroflexota bacterium. Taxonomy (GTDB): domain Bacteria; phylum Chloroflexota; class UBA6077; order FW602-bin22; family JAMCYS01; genus JAMCYS01. The sequence continues at coordinate 25,484 of JAMCYS010000068.1, forward strand.
GGGCGACTGACAGCAGGCAGACGTAGAGGAGGTCGCCGGCAGACTGGCGACGAGGCCCTGCCATCCCCCTCTGCTCCCCTCCCCCGCCGGCCGGAACGACCTCTGCTAGCTGGCCTGGGCGGGCTGAATAAACTCCAGCGTGATGCCGTCGGGATCCAGACAGTAGATGCCGCGACCGTCCTTGTTGGGTCCGCCGGGTATGACCTGAGGTGGAGCCTGTACCTTGACCCCACGGGCAACCAACCCGGCGTAGGTGGCGTCCACGTCGTCGACACTGAAGCAGAGATGAACCGCCCCCGGTCGATTGGTGCGCGGCTCCAGCTTCTCGCCCTGCTGCTTCAGGTACTGGATTAGTTCGAGCTTGTAGCCGGCAGCCTGCACGTAGACCACGCGCAGTTCGGCGCCGGGGATGCCGGTAACCTTGCCGGCGAACTCCGGGCCGGCGATACGGTCGGAGATGAGCTCCATCCCCAGGAGGTCGCGGAAGAAGGCCAGGGAGCGGTCCATGTCGCTGACCGTGAAACTGGTGTGGTTGGGCGCGATAATCATCGCGATCACTCCTCGACAGGTTATGCGCCGACCATTATACAATGCGCCAGCCGGCAGGGTAAGGGCTCCGGACCAGGGAACCGCTGCTGCTTGCTATCGCTTGCTTGAATATTAGGTTAGTGTTGACATGATTTGCGGCGCTTTGCTATACTAGCCTAGCGTGGTCGTGGCGTGAGCGGCTGGCGGCAGGGTGGGTCGCCTCCGAACCGGGAGAGGTGGCCGAGCGGTCTATGGCGGCTGTCTTGAAAACAGTTAGGCGATGAGCCTCGGGGGTTCGAATCCCTCCCTCTCCGCCCCAAGTCACGGTTGACGCCAGAGTGAAAGGCAAGTAGAGCGACGTCGTTTGGAGGGATCGCATAGTTGGTCTAGTGCGGCCGCCTGCTAAGCGGTTACGGGGGTTAAACTCCGTCCCGGGTTCGAATCCCGGTCCCTCCGCCACCTACTCCCAAGGCCCGGACGCTCACCAGGGTGAGCCTCCGGGCCTTCTTTCGTACAGTATCTAGTAGTTAGAGCCAGTCCAGCCTACTAGATATTGGGCCTGTTGCTTCCGGTTCCCGCTTGCGCCTCCTAGACCGCTTCTTGGCCTTCTCGGCTTGCCGGCTTGCCTGTGTAGCAGCGTCTGCTACATTTCTGCTACACGGCCGGTTTAGCAAGCCTCTGCTCGCCTGTGGTGCCCTGCCCGCAAAACGTAAGGCCCGCCAGGTCTTGGCGGGCCGTGCTATACTCTAGCCGTCGGCCAGCTCTTCCCTGGTCGGCCACGCTCCGGGCTGTGACAGCAGCGCCGGGGCACCTTGTTTGCTATGCCTCTATGATAGCCGTTGGCGGCGTAGCGTGCAATATGCTCACTCGTCAAGCAGCAGGCCGGGACGCTCATTCAACAGCTGCCCGAGGAAGCCGGCATCCTCATGGCTCAGGTCGCCCGTTCGCTCGTACTTGGCTACTATCTGTTCGAGCTCTCGCAGTTCGTCGTCTGTCAGCAGCGCCAGGTTCCGCCGAGAAGGGGCGGCCTCGGCCCTCGCTTGCCGTTCCAGTCTGTCTAGCCTGCTGTTCAGCCCCATCCCTCGCTCCCTGGGGTGTGCTTGACGGGTACACCCAGCTTCTCGGCCGCCGCCAGGTAGGCGGCTATCACCTCATCGGCACTGTCCCCGATCAGCTCCGCATAGCGCCGCAGCTGCGGCTCCACGTCCACCAGGCCGCCGCTACATGGCACCGGCGGGCATTCCCGCTCCGCCCGCTCCCAGCAACTGGCCGACCGTTCTGCTTCACCCTGGGGGAGCCCTGCCCGGCAGAGCAATTCCACATAACGCAGGTGCTCCGCCCGCTCTACTCGCCGCACTCTATTCGCCAGATTCATGGTCGCCGCCCCCTCAAGTCTCTTGCTCGCCGCCAGTCCGTTGCTCCACTTGTCGGATAGACCGACGAGTTTTCAGGAAACCGCCCTCAAGTCTCTTGCTCGCCGCCAGTCCGTTGCTCCAGCAGCCTCACCCGTTCCTCTAGCTCGCCCGCCGTCAGCAGCGTGGCCAGCGCCCTCGCCAGGGCCGCCATCGCCGTGGCCGCCCTGGGGTCGAGCGCCCCCGTGTGCACCTCGTCTAGCGCCGTCTCCAGCCGGTCGAAAACCGGCAACAGGCGGGGCGGGGTCAGCTTCCGCAGGCGGGCCGCCTTGGCGCTGTTGCGCCCGCCCTTGGCCCGGGACCGCTGGCGTTGCTCGGCCAGGGTCGGGCTGTGCGCCCAGCAGTAGGGCTCGCTCGGCAACGCTTGCGCTGCGCAGGGCCGGCCATCCCGCCTGGTCGCCGTGCAGCGGCGTTGTTCGGTCACGCTCTCACACCCCCCTTTCGCCATTGGCTGTCGGCTATACAAGCGCCTGATAACTATTACGGTAATAATAGTGACCTAGGCTCTTTGGCTAGCGCCTGGAAGTCGGCCAGGCGCAGGCAGACGATATCCCCGTCATGGCGCTCGCCGGCCTCGTGCAGCACCACTAGCGACAGCTGCCCAGGGCCGGCGGCCTGGACCGACTGCCGCAGGGCGGCCTTTAGCCACTCGGGCAGAGCCCGGCGGTGCTTCACCTCGCAGCAGAGAGCGGCGGCCACCACATCAGCCGTGGCCGTAGCCCCGCTCTGGGCGGGGCTCCCGCTCCGCCGTCCACCCAGGCGCTTGGCTATCGCTCGCTCCGTCTGCTTCCAGCTTGCATTAACCATCCCTATCCCCCTTGCGCAGGTCCGGCGGGGGCGTACCTTCCCGCCTCGCCGCACTCCCGGCAGCGTAGCCAGAACCCCGGCGCCAGCGGTTTGCCGCAGACGATGCACTCGCCGGGGAGGTTTCTTCGTACTTCGTAACTGCTCATCTTTTCGCTGGGGGCTTCTTCTGCGCCATAACCTGTCGGCGGCCAGGGAATTCACCCACTTGAGGGCTTCCGCGGCCAAGTAATTCACCCACCCCACGGCCAAGTTATTCACCCAGGGTGACGGCCAAGTAATTCACCCACCCGGTGTGCGGCAACAGCT
>JAMCYS010000101.1 GCA_023473795.1 Chloroflexota bacterium
GGCGCCGGCTGGGCAGTGGCGCGTCGGGCAGGGCCGGGGCGGCAGGCCTGCCTGCCTCGCGGCTTCGTCGACTGCTTGCTCGGCCATCAGTCGATATGTGGTCCATTTGCCGCCAGCGATGGTGACGAGTCCGGAGGGGCTGGTCAGGAGCGTGTGGTCCCGGCTCAGACCCGCGGTGGTGGCGGCGCTGCCCTTGACCAACGGGCGCAGGCCCGCGAAGACCGAACGCACGTCGGCACGCTTAGGCCGCAAGGTCAGGTACGGCCCTGCCTGCCGCAGCAGGTAGTCGATCTCACCGGGCTGAGGCCGTGGCTCGTCGGTGGCGCCCGCCACCGGCGTGTCTGTCGTGCCTATCAGGGTGGCCCCCTGCCAGGGGATGATGAACACGACACGGCCGTCCTCGGTGTGCGGCACCAACAGCGCCGTGTCACCGGGCAGAAAACGACGCTCGCAGACAAGATGTATCCCCTGGCTGGCCGAGATGATCGGTTGTGCCTCAGGGTCAGCCAGGCGGCGCAGGGTGTCGCAGAAGACGCCGGTAGCGTTGACGATCACCCGCGCCCGGACGTTACGCTTGCTGCCGCTCTCCCGGTCTTCCACGCGGCGCCGATCAGTCGCCCGTCTTCCTTGACCAAGGATCTGACCGGGGTGTAGTTGATTACTACCGCGCCGTGCGCCTCTGCCGTGCGCGCCAGGGCCACGGCCAGGCGGGCGTCGTCGAACTGTGCGTCCGCGTAGACGATGCCGCCAAGTAGTCCTGACGAGTTGACGTTGGGCACGATTGCGGCCGCTTCGCCAGCGCCGACGACGTCGCTGCGCGAAAGGCGCAGCGCCCCGGCCAGCAGGTCGTAAATGGCCAGACCCAGGCCGTAGAAGGGCCGTTCCCACCAGTGGTAGGCGGGAACGAGGAAACGCAGAGGCTGGACCAGGTGCGGCGCGTTGCGCAGCAGCAGCCCGCGCTCGTGCAGCGCCTCCCAGACCAGTCTGACGTTGCCCTGCTGGAGGTAGCGCACGCCGCCGTGGGCCAGTTTCGTGCTGCGCGAACTCGTGCCCTGGGCGAAGTCGGCCGCTTCGACCAACGCGGTGCGATAGCCGCGGGCCGCCGCGTCGACCGCTACGCCCAAGCCGGTGGCGCCGCCGCCGACGACCAAAATGTCGAAGGGCTCGCTCAGCCGAGACAGGTTGCCTTCGCGATCCAACTCACAGCTCCCAGTGCCTTAGGCCCAACCCAGGCTGCGTTCCACCGCGCGTTGCCAGTCGCCATACAGTCGCTCCCGTTCGCGCTCTGCCATCTTGGGTTGCCAGACCCCGGCCACTGCCCAGTTCTCCCGCAACTCGTCCAGTCCGCTCCAGAACCCCACGGCCAGGCCGGCGGCGTAGGCGGCGCCCAGCGCCGTCGTCTCGGCGACCGTGGGCTTGAGCACGGGTACTCCGAGGATGTCGGCCTGGAACTGCAGCAGACTGGCGTTTACCGTCATGCCCCCGTCGACGCGCAGGGAGGAGAGGCGCACGCCGCAGTCGGCCTCCATCGCCTCCACTACCTCGCGCGTCTGGTAGGCGGCGGCTTCTAGCGCCGCGCGGGCAATGTGGCCCCGGTTGGCGTAGCGGGTGAGGCCGACGATCACGCCCCGCGCGTCGGGACGCCAGCGGGGAGCGAACAGCCCGGAAAACGCTGGCACGAAGTAGACGCCGCCGTTGTCGGAGACGCTGTCTGCCAGAGCCTCTACGTCCGCCGAGCGGGCAATCAGGCCCAGGTTGTCGCGCAGCCACTGGACGAGCGCCCCGCTGACGGCAATAGAACCCTCGAGGGCGTAGACGACCTGACTGTCGCCGAAACGATACGCCACCGTGGTCAACAGGCCGTGTCGCGAGTTGGCCGGCTCGCTGCCCGTGTTCAGCAGCAGAAAGCAGCCGGTGCCGTAGGTGTTCTTAGCCTCGCCGGGCTTGAAGCAGGTCTGGCCGACGAGGGCCGCCTGCTGGTCGCCCAAGATGCCGGCTACAGGCACTCCCTCCAGCGGTCCAGTGGCGGTGCCATAGACCTCGGCCGAACTACGAATCTCGGGCAACATTTGACGAGGGATGGCCAGATCAGACAACATTTGCCCGTCCCAGGCCAGTGTGCGCAGGTTCATCAGCAGTGTACGCGAGGCATTGGTCACGTCGGTCACGTGCCTGCCACCGCGCGGCCCGCCGGTAAGCCACCAGACCAAGTAGGAGTCCACGGTGCCGAACAGGGCCTCACCGGACTCGGCGGCCGCCCGCAGACCGGCGACGTTGTCCAGCAGCCAGCGCAGTTTGGGGCCCGCGAAGTAGGTAGCCAGAGGCAGCCCCGTCCGGCCCCGGTAGCGGTCTGGTCCGGCGGCGCCTGCCAGGTCGGCGCAAAGGCGGTCCGTGCGTGTATCCTGCCAGACGATGGCGTTGTGTAAGGGTTTGCCGCTGTGCCTATCCCAGACGACGGTGGTTTCCCTCTGGTTGGCGAGGCCGACGGCCGCGAGGTCCCCGCGCTGCAGACACGCGGCGGCGAGCGCGCCGGCGATTACCTGCTGAGTGCGCTGCCAGATTTCCTCCGGGTCGTGTTCCACCCAGCCGGCCCGGGGATACAATTGTTTGTGCTCCGCTTGTGCCTGGCCGAGGGCCTGGCCCCGCCGGTCGAAGATGATGCAGCGGGTGCTGGTCGTACCTTGGTCGATGGCGGCTACGTGCTGGGGCATCGCTAGTCTCCCTGGCAGGAACAAGAGACGAGGGACCGAACGGTGTGCCTATAAACTAGAGTATGGGGCAGCACCGCGCCCGCGTCAACTGCTTCCCGGTCGTCGGGGTTCCGGGTACCTAGCTACCTACCCAACCGGCCAGGTAGCTGCCTACCCACTGGAGTGGCGCCGATGCCGACCATCTGCCGGGGGCGCCGGGCCGCATTTGGCTATACAATCATGGGACCGATAGGAACCGGGTTTGGCCTCAGATCAAAGGAGGGCAATGAAATGGTGGCTGAGAGCAGGAACGGCAACGCCGGTCGGGCGCTGGGTGCGATCCTTATCATGCTGGGAGTCGTCTTCCTCGCCGGGCAGTTGCTTGGCCTCAATCTGGGTCGCTTGGGGTGGCCGCTGTTCGTTGTCGTGCCCGGGCTCGTCTTGTGCGCCGTCGCCCTGGGCGTGCGCGCCGGCGGCGAGGGGCTGTTCATCCTGGGCAGCATGGTAACCGCGACTGGGCTGATTCTCCTCTATCAGAACTACGCTCGGCACTGGGAGAGCTGGGCGTACGCCTGGGCTCTCATCGCTCCGACATCCGTCGGCCTCGGCCAGCTGATCTACGGGGCTTTGACTGGCCGGCGCCAGCTGGTGAGCAACAGCACCCGCGTGGCCTCGGTTGGCCTGGCGCTTTTCCTGGTCTTCGGCGCTTTCTTTGAGGTGGGCCTGGGCATCAGCGGCCGCTCCGTCGGTACCGTTGCTGGGTACGTGTTCTCTGGTGCCCTAATCCTTCTCGGTCTGCTTATGCTGATGGGCAACCTGTTCCATGGCCGCGGGAACCAGGCGCCTGCCGGGCCACCACCGCCTGCCGGTCCACCACACGAGCCGCCGGCACCCGCTTCGGTGCCGGCCTGGCCCAGTACGCCGGGCGACGCTGGGGAGGCAGGGGCCGAGGCATTGCCTCCGAGAGAGCGCTGATGGCCGGGAGGCCGGACAATGCGCTCCCCAGGGTAATTGCCCACCGTGGCGCCTCGGCCGAGGCGCCCGAGAACACCCTGGCGGCGTTCGCCCTGGCGGCCGAGCAGGGAGCGGATATGGTCGAGCTGGACGTGCAAGCAAGCCGCGACGGGCAACTGGTGGTGATTCACGACGCAACGGTGGATCGTACCACCAACGGCAGCGGCGCCGTGCGCGGGTACTCGTTGGCGGAACTGCGGCAATTGGACGCCGGTGGCTGGTTCGCCTCCCGCTACACGGCCGAGCGCATCCCCACGCTAGGCGACGTTTGCCGCTTTGCTTCTGGGCGCATTGCCCTCAACCTGGAGGTCAAGTGCCAGCCGGGTGAATTTGCGCCGTTGGCCGGCTCGTTCTTGTCCGAGCTGGCAGCTCACGATCACCTGAACTCGGCTTTGATCTCAGCGTTTTCGCTGCCGGTGTTGGTCGAGTTGCGCCGGCTTTCGCCAGTAGTCCAGCTGGCCTACCTCTTTGCCGGCGCCTGGCCCGGCGGGGAGCAGTACGAGAGGCTTGCCTTGGCCGCGCTCCACCCCAAGCATAGCCTGGTCGATGCGCCGCGGGTGTCGGAGGCGCACGCGCGTGGCCTGGCGGTGAACGTTTGGACTGTCGACGAGCGCGCGCGCTGGGGCGAGCTCGTGGCGCTGGCTGTGGACGGCGTGGTGACCAACAAGCCCGCTGGTCTGCTAGCCTACCTACTTTCCGGCAGCCGGTGACGGTCGCCGTGCTCCCCCTGGGCGAGGGCTATTTTACAAAGGAGTTGGCACATGGGCTGTTTGACAGCACCGTTCGAGCTACTCTGGCGCCTCCTGACTGGTGTTGTGGCGCTCACCGGGCGCCTGCTGGCGGTTATCCTGGGCCTGGCACTGATCGTAGCGGGCATCGTCTTGACGATCACCATCGTCGGCGCCGTGGTGGGCGTGCCGTTGATCGCGCTGGGCATCGCGCTGGTCGTCCGCGGCCTATTTTAGGGCGAAACGCTTGCTTGCTTTGGACAGAGCCTTGCCAGCGAGCGGATCGCCCGGTATAATGTGCCCACCGGCCGAGCGCTCGCGCCGCGGGCGCGGACCACAGGGAGAGCGAACTCCGCCGGTGCTGGTATCGGCGAACCGGTTCGCGTTCCAACTGATCTGGCTGTCGGCCGGGGGGAGTGTGCGCCTTCTCTTCTCTTGGCCCGTACGATGGTCAGCGGCAATTGGCTGGTACTCCAGCCACCCCCGGTGAGCCTGCGCCTACCGCTTCGGTGGAGGCGCAGAGTGTTCTGCGGCCCATTGGCGGCGGGGCGTTGCCGTCGGGCGAGCCGCCTAAGCCAGAGGCGGACGGCCCGGGCACTGGCCCGCGCGGCATCTTCGCTCTGCTGCTCGGGCTGATCGCACTGGTGGCTTCGGCGGCCTTCGTCTTTGTCGAAATTCCCGGCCGGGGCCAACCCTCGGCCACTCCGACGACGGTGCTGTCGATCGCTCTAGCCTCGGCTACCACGGCGCCTATCACAACCGCGACCAGCCCAACGCCGACGTTCCTGCCGCAACCTGTCAGCACGGCTTCTCCTACGCCCGCCGCCCCCACGCCGAGCCGCACGCCGCTGCCCTTGTCAACTGCCACGGCTACTTCCACCCCCGCCGGGCCCGGCACTTTGGTAGTGGTGCGCCTTAACGACCAGCGGGGCAACGACCTGTTCGTTCAGCCCGTGGTCGGCGGCCCGGCTGTGGCCCTCTGGCCCCCGGAGAGTGGCTGGCGCTGGGCGCCCGCGGTCTCGCCCGACGGCGAGCGGCTGGCCTACAGCAGTGGCGATCCTAACCGCCCGGCCCTGGAGGTGGCGAACCGCGACGGCTCACAGCGGCGCACGGTCGTGCCGGCAGGGGATGTCAGCTGGAGCTCTCCCTGGTGGTTGGCGGACGGGCGCCTAGTCTTCGCCGGCAGCGGTGCCGGCAAAGACGACCTCTACTCTGTACCTCGCGACGGCGGTCAGATCGCGCCGCTGACACAGTTGACAGGGGTCGTGGCGGACGTGCGCATTCCCACCGCGCCCTGGCAGGGAGATCTGCTGGCCTTCTCCGGCAATCTGCGCGGGCTCTCCCGCATCTTTGTTACGCCGCCTGGCGGACCGGCGCGCGCCGTTTCCCCCGAGGGTGGCGCCTGCTACACGCCCGCCTTCTCTCCCGACGGCAAAGCGATCGCGTTTGTCGGGCTTCTGGCCGACGGGCAGGTTGGCCTGTTTGTGATGGCGCCCGATGGCAGCGGGCTTCGTCATTTGGTGGCGCCAGGCGCCGGCGCCTGGCTCTGCTGTCCCGCCTGGTCACGCGATGGCAGTCTGCTGTCGTACGTGGGCGACATTGGCAAGGGTGTGGACGGCGATCATGGCAACGTCTACGTCGTCCCGGCCGCCGGCGGGCCAGAGCGTCGCCTCAGCGATGACGGGCGCACCTATCACTGGCGCCCGGCCTGGCTGCCCTAGGTTTGGGACCAGGGGAGGGAACCATGCCAGTCGCGGAATCGTTGTTGGTCCAAATGTACGAGCGAATGTGCCTGATCCGCGCCTTCGAGGAGGCGGTGGCTGACCTGTACCGTCGTGGCAAGGCGCGGGGTTCGGCCCACACCTGCATCGGCCAGGAAGCGGTGGCTGTGGGGGCCTGTTTTGCCCTACGGACCGACGACTACATAGTTAGCAACCATCGAGGCCACGGCCATTGCCTGGCCAAGGGCATGGATCCCGGCCGCATGATGGCCGAGATCATGGCCAAGACCACAGGCTACTGCCGGGGCAACGGTGGCAGCATGCACATCGCCGACGTGCAGCTGGGCGTGCTGGGGGCCAACGGCATCGTGGGCGCCGGTTTACCAATCGCCGTCGGCGCCGCCCTGGCGGCACGCCTGCGGGGTACCCAGCAGGTTGTGCTTTGCTTCTTCGGCGACGGCGCCGCGAATACCGGCTCCTTCCATGAAGCCGCCAACCTGGCGTCTACCACGAAAGCGCCGGTCGTCTTTCTCTGCGAGAACAACCTCTACGCCATCAACACGCCCTTCCGTTCCTCACTGGCGGTCGAGAACGTCTCCGACCGGGCAGCGGCCTACGGTATGCCCGGGCTGGCCGTGGACGGCAACGACGTCTTGGCGGTGTTCGAGGCGGTGGGCGAGGCGGTGGCTCGAGCGCGACGTGGCGCCGGCCCGGCGCTAGTGGAGTGTAAGACGTACCGCTGGCTTAAGCACTCCGTGATGACCCCACTCGACACCCGTCCGGCGGCCGAGATCGAGGAGTGGCAGGCCCGTGACCCGGTTGTGCGGCTCGGCGCGACCCTTCGTCAGAGTGGCGAGTGGGCCGAAGAGGTCCTGGCCGCCGAGCCAAAGGCGCGCAGCGCCATTGCCGCCGCGTTGGCTTTTGCCGCCGCCGGCGCGGAGCCGGAGGCCGCTAGGGCCTATGAGGACATCTACGCCTAGGGGGTGGACGAAGGCGATGCGCGAGCTGACGGTCTCCCAGGCCTTGAACGAGGCGCTGCGCGAGGAGATGCTGCGTGATCCCCATCTCTTCCTCATCGGCGAGGACATCGGCGGCCCCGGCGGCATGTTCAAGGTGACACAGGGCCTGCTGGCGGAGTTTGGTCCCCAGCGGGTGGTGGATACGCCCATCTCCGAATTGGCGATAGTCGGCGCGGCGGTGGGGGCGGCTCTGACGGGGGTGCCGGTGGTGGCCGAGCTGATGTACTCGGACTGGATCACCATCGCCATGGACCAGATCGTCAACCAGGCGGCGAAGTTGCGCTTCATGACCGGCGGGCAGGTCAGCGTCCCCATTGTCGTGCGGGCGCCGACCGGTGGCGGCCTGGGGATGGGGCCGCAGCACATGCAGTCGCTGCAGGCCTGGTTCGCTCACATCCCCGGCCTGAAAGTAGTGTTGCCCGCCAACGCCGCCGACGCCAAGGGTCTGCTCAAGGTGGCGATTCGCGACCCCAACCCGGTCGTGTTCCTCGAGCACAAGGGCCTGTACAACCGCACCGGACCGGTGCCCGAAGGGGAGCACCTGGCGCCGCTGGGCAAGGCGGCGGTGCTGCGGACGGGGGGAGATGTCACTCTGGTGGCGACTTCGTTCATGGTCGAGCACGCCCTGGCCGCGGCCGACGAGCTGGCCGCCGAGGGGATTGCTGTCGAGGTGATCGATCCGCGCAGCCTGCGACCGTTCGATTTGCCCACGGTCCTCGCTTCGCTGAGCAAGACCGGTCGCCTGGTCGTCGTGGACGAGGGCCACCGCACGTGCGGCTGGGCGGCGGAAGTGGTGACGGCGGTCGTTGAGAAAGCGTTCTACGACTTGGACGCGCCGCCCGAACGGGTCACGGCCGCCGACGCCCCCATCGGCTACGCGCGCGCTCTGGAAGAGGAAGTCCTGCCGAGCCGGGCCAAGGTCGTCGCGGCCCTCCGCCGCGTCCTGGGTCTGCCAGCACCCGCGCCGGCAAGCGCACGATAAGCAAGAGGCCGAACGGTCAGCGCCCCGTTCGGCCCTCGTCCCCAGACTAGATCGTGCTGCCTACGGTTCGAGGACTATCTTGATGCCCTCGTGGCGCTGGAAGGTCGCGAAGGCCTCTCGCCAGTCGGCGAGTGGGAAGCGGTGGGTAACTAGCGGCTCAGTCTGTACGGCGCCGCTCGCCATCAATCTGAGGGCCGGGTCCCAAGCCTGCCACACATGGGCGAAGGTGCCGCTGAACTGGACCTCTTTGTAAACGATCTGGTCGATGTCGAAGCTGACCTTCTTGCCGGCCAGTCCCACCTGCGTGTAGCGTCCACCCTTGCGGACCAGTTGTAGAGCCGTCTCCACCCCGCCCGCCGAGCCTGAGCACTCCAGCACCGCATCGAAGCCGCTTCCGGCCAGGCTCTCTGACAGCTCCTCGACCTGGGTGGTGAGGACGATCTCGTCGGCGCCGAGTCGCTTGGCCAGGGCCAGCCGGGATTCATCGGCCGGCATGCCCAGGAGCGTGGCACGCGCCCCGCAGGCTTTCACCAGTTGCAGGGCGAGCAGACCGATAGCGCCGGGGCCGACCACCAGCACCTCCTCGCCTGGCAGCGGCTTGTTCACCATGAGCACGGCGTGCACGTTGCAGGCCAGAGGCTCGCTCAGCGTCCCGCCAAGGAAGCTTACGTTGTCCGGCAGGCGGTGCAGGTTGCCCTCTGGCACCAGCAGGTACTTGGCCATCGCCCCGTTGACGCCGCTGCCAATCGAGAGGCGGCTATTGCAGAGGTTCGGCCGGCCAGTCAAACAGTAGCGGCATTGGCCACAGGTGCTGAAATAGGTGCGACTAGTGACTCGGTCCCCCAGTTGGAAGGTCGTGGCGCTGGGGCCGCGCTCCGCTACCACGCCTGACAGCTCGTGGCCCAGGACCACTGGTGGCCGAGAAGAGTACTCGTCGTGATATATGTGAATGTCGGTGCCACAGACCCCGGCTGCCTTGACCTCGATCACGACCTGTCCAGGGCCCGCCACAGGCTCCGGCACGTCCCGCAATTCGACGTTGCCCACACCTGGGGCGAACTTGACGACACCCTTCAATTCAGTCCTCCTTGAGCGACCGTGTCGCGGCCTAGCCCCAGGCGTTCGGGGGCAACGCGGTCAAATCGGTCACCACGTCCACGAGCGCCGGCCGGCCCGCGGCGAGAGCCTGGCGCAGGCTGGGCGCAATCTGCTCCGGGCGCTCGACGCGAAGACCGAGACACCCCATACTCTCGGCGATGGCAGCGAAATCGACGTTGTTGTAGCGCCACAACTGGTGCGCCTTGCCCCGCTGCACGCCCCCGTAGGCGGCGCCAAAGCCCTTTTGGGTCTGGCTGAGGGAGGCGTTGTCGTTCACCACGACCACGACGTTGATGCCCAAGCGCGCGGCGGTCTCCAGTTCGCTGATGTGGTAGTACAGGCCGCCGTCGCCCGTGTAGCAGATCACGGGGCGGTCAGGCAGGGCGCATTTGACGCCGATGGCTCCGGGCAGGCCCCAATCCCCAGACTAGATCGTGCTGCCTACGGTTCGAGGACTATCTTGATGCCCTCGTGGCGCTGGAAGGTCGCGAAGGCCTCTCGCCAGTCGGCGAGTGGGAAGCGGTGGGTAACTAGCGGCTCAGTCTGTACGGCGCCGCTCGCCATCAATCTGAGGGCCGGGTCCCAAGCCTGCCACACATGGGCGAAGGTGCCGCTGAACTGGACCTCTTTGTAAACGATCTGGTCGATGTCGAAGCTGACCTTCTTGCCGGCCAGTCCCACCTGCGTGTAGCGTCCACCCTTGCGGACCAGTTGTAGAGCCGTCTCCACCCCGCCCGCCGAGCCTGAGCACTCCAGCACCGCATCGAAGCCGCTTCCGGCCAGGCTCTCTGACAGCTCCTCGACCTGGGTGGTGAGGACGATCTCGTCGGCGCCGAGTCGCTTGGCCAGGGCCAGCCGGGATTCATCGGCCGGCATGCCCAGGAGCGTGGCACGCGCCCCGCAGGCTTTCACCAGTTGCAGGGCGAGCAGACCGATAGCGCCGGGGCCGACCACCAGCACCTCCTCGCCTGGCAGCGGCTTGTTCACCATGAGCACGGCGTGCACGTTGCAGGCCAGAGGCTCGCTCAGCGTCCCGCCAAGGAAGCTTACGTTGTCCGGCAGGCGGTGCAGGTTGCCCTCTGGCACCAGCAGGTACTTGGCCATCGCCCCGTTGACGCCGCTGCCAATCGAGAGGCGGCTATTGCAGAGGTTCGGCCGGCCAGTCAAACAGTAGCGGCATTGGCCACAGGTGCTGAAATAGGTGCGACTAGTGACTCGGTCCCCCAGTTGGAAGGTCGTGGCGCTGGGGCCGCGCTCCGCTACCACGCCTGACAGCTCGTGGCCCAGGACCACTGGTGGCCGAGAAGAGTACTCGTCGTGATATATGTGAATGTCGGTGCCACAGACCCCGGCTGCCTTGACCTCGATCACGACCTGTCCAGGGCCCGCCACAGGCTCCGGCACGTCCCGCAATTCGACGTTGCCCACACCTGGGGCGAACTTGACGACACCCTTCAATTCAGTCCTCCTTGAGCGACCGTGTCGCGGCCTAGCCCCAGGCGTTCGGGGGCAACGCGGTCAAATCGGTCACCACGTCCACGAGCGCCGGCCGGCCCGCGGCGAGAGCCTGGCGCAGGCTGGGCGCAATCTGCTCCGGGCGCTCGACGCGAAGACCGAGACACCCCATACTCTCGGCGATGGCAGCGAAATCGACGTTGTTGTAGCGCCACAACTGGTGCGCCTTGCCCCGCTGCACGCCCCCGTAGGCGGCGCCAAAGCCCTTTTGGGTCTGGCTGAGGGAGGCGTTGTCGTTCACCACGACCACGACGTTGATGCCCAAGCGCGCGGCGGTCTCCAGTTCGCTGATGTGGTAGTACAGGCCGCCGTCGCCCGTGTAGCAGATCACGGGGCGGTCAGGCAGGGCGCATTTGACGCCGATGGCTCCGGGCAGGCCCCAACCTAGCGTCCCCGAGCAACGGATATAGCGCTGGCCAGGTTTGTCCAGGGTCAGCATCGTGCCGGTCCACTGGGCCGAGTGCCCGGTGTCCGAAACGACGACTCCCCCGTCGGGCAGAGCCTGCGAGATTTCGTGGCAGAGTCGCTCCGGACGCGGGGGAACGGCAGCCGAGCTCTTGTGGCGGGCTAGCGAAGCATCCCAGGCCTCCTTGAGCTCGCAGGCCCAACTCAGCCACTCCTGCCGTGCCTCTCCCGGCCGGGCCGCCGCCAAGAGCTGTCCCAACACTGCCTTGGCGTCGCCGACCAGCCCCACGCGGGCGGGGTAATTGCGTCCTATCTCCGCCGGGTCGATATCCAGCTGGATGGCCGGAGTACCTTCCTTGGGCGCTTTCCAGTTGTCGCTAACCAAACCGCCGGCCCGGGAACCGACCCAGAAGACGAGGTCCGCTTCGCCCAGCAACTGGTTGGCGCACCACCGCCCGTAGGTGCCTGAAATGCCCATCGCTAGGGGGTGCGAATCCGGGATGCAGTCCTTGCCGTCCAGCGAGGTGGCCACCGGAATCCGCAACATTTCCGCCAGGCGGACCAGCTCCTCGCCGGCCTCGGAGGCGGCAACGCCTCCGCCCGCCAGGATGACGGGGCGCTCGGCCGCGGACAGTTCCCTCAGCGCGGCGGCGACATCCTCCGGGTCTGCTTGCGGTCGGAAGGCCGGAAAACCGGCAAAACGAGGCTCGGCCACCAGATCGAGCTCGCCCTCCCGCTCGATGAATTCGCCCGTGCGCCCGGGGATCTCGAGGTGAACCGGGCCGGGCGTGCCCGAGGCGGCGACACGAAAGGCCTGGCGCAACAAGTCGGGCAGGCGTTCCAGCTTGTCCAGGCGCGCGTTGAACTTCGTCACCGGCTCAAACATCGGGAAGTCCTCGACCTGCTGGTAGAGGTAGCGATAGCGGGAATCGGGGTGTGGCCCGCCGGTGAGTACCACTACCGGCGAACAGCCCAGGAAGGGGTCGCGCAGGCCGGCGGCGGCGTTGGCTGCCCCGACGGCTTGCGCCAGGCAGACGCCCACCTTGTGGCTGGCGCGGGCGTAGCCGTCGGCCATGTAGACCGCTGCCAGCTCGCTGTGGGCGGACACGCGCACGATCTCCATGTCCTCCATCTCCGCCAGGCTCCTGGCGGCGATCATAGGCACGAAGAAGACGTGGCTCAACCCATAGGCCCGCAGCGCCTCGGCCAGGAAGCGCGAGCCCGAGATTCTCGGCATAAGTTGGACCTCCAGTGAATGTCGACGGCGGCCAACGGGATCGGACGCCCGGCCATTATAGTGCCTTGGGTCGCGCCCTGCACCGGTCGCTATCCGTCTGGATTGAGCCGCCTTGCCTCCCGGGCGTGGTCGGCCACGGAGCCGCCGGGGAAGAACCCGGCCAGAACGACCGTCGCGGCGGCGCCAATCGCCACGGCCAGGTAGGCCGCGTGCAGAGAATCGGCGAAGAGGGCGCTCATCGCGGCCAGGGCTTCAGGGGAGAGGGAGGCACGCGCCGCCGGTTCTAGGATGGAGCTGAGCGAACCGATCGTGCTCAGCCCGAGGGCGCTCAGACCGTCGTTCAGATGGCTATTGAGAATGGCGCCCACTGCCGCCACACCCAGGGCGCCGCCGATGCTGCGGGAGAACTGGACGAAGGCGGTGCCGATGCCCCGCTCGCTCCAGCCGACCGACGACTGCACGGCGACGATGAAGGAAGTGGCCGTGAGACCCATGCCCAGACCCACGATGGCCATCACCGCCATCACGTAGGCCTGGGTCGAACTCAGACCAAGTACCGTCGCGCCCAGCGCCCCGACGAAGATGCAGGCCGTTCCCAGTAGCACTATCGGCCGGTAGCCGTAACGCAGAATGAGGCGCCCGCTGAGAATACTGCCGACGGGCCAGCCGATCGACATCGGCGCCAGCGCTGCCCCGGCGCTGATGGCGCTGCCGCCCAGCACGCCTTGCACAAAAGGCGGTATGTAAGAAGAAAAGCAGAGCATCGTGGCGCCGCTGAGCAGACTGGCGGCGTAGGAGACCGCCAGCACCGGCCGGCGCAGGAGCGGCAGTGGCAGCAGCGGCTCGGCGGCGCGAGTCTGGCCCCAGATTACCAGCCCGGTAAGTAGGCCTCCGCTGCCTAGCAGGGCCCAAGGCGAGACCACCAGACTACCCGCGCTCTCGCCACTGGCGAGCGTCCCCAGAAGCACCAGGGTCAGGGCTACCGTGAGTCCAAAGGCGCCCGCGTAGTCAATGGACCGTCGCCCGCGCGGCGCCGTTTCGTGAAGGAACAGCCAGAACGCGACGATCGCCAGTAGGCCGAAAGGCAAGTTGACGTAAAAGACCCAGCGCCAACCCACATTGTCGACTATCAGTCCGCCAAGTGCCGGCCCGACGATGGCCGAGATGCCCCAGACGCTGCTGAGGAGGCCCTGGATCTTGGCCCTCTTCTCTATGGTGAAGATGTCGCCGACCACCGTGGTCGCCACGGGTAGGACGGCCCCGGCGCCGAGTCCCTGCAGGGCCCGAAAGATGATCAATTGCTCCATGGAACCGGCGGCGCCGGAGAGGGCCGAGCCGCACAAGAACATGATTGTGCCGACCAGCAGGACCGGTTTGCGGCCATATACGTCCGTCAGCCGGCCGTAGAGCGGCACTGTGGTGGTGGAGGTGAGCAGGTAGGCTGAGAATACCCAGCCGTAAAGCGAGAGCCCGCCGAGCGAACCGATGATCGTGGGCATGGCCGTACCTACCACGGTCGTGTCCAGCGCCGCCAGGGAGGTGGCGAGCATCACGGCCGCGGTGACGGCCGCCGTCTTCGTAGTGCGAGTCACGAGATCTTCTTACCTCTCGACCATTATAGCGCACGAGCCGGCGAGCGGAAACGTGGCAGCCGTCGGCCGGCCGGCGCTTGCCTTGACAGGGCCTTGTCCGTCGGGCTACGATGAGGAACGTCGCTCAACCTCTCTCAAGGAGCAACCGTCATGACCGAGCCCACGATCTTCGATGCCCACGTGCACGTCGTCAGCGACGACCGTCAGAAGTATCCGATGGTGCCAGAATGGGCCTTACCGGAGGGATTCAGCGGCACGGCCGACTGGCTGGTCGAGTTGATGGACGCAGCGGGCGTCTCCGGGGCGCTTCTCGTCCAGGCCCTCTGGTACGGCGAGGATAACCGCTACTTCCATGAGGCCGTGCACCGCTTCCCAGGGCGTTTCGTGTGTTTGGGGCACCTGCCCGACCCCTTCGCGCCGGACGCGCCGGAGAAACTCAGCCGGCAGTACGCCGAGGAAGGCATACGCGGCGTACGCATCCGCATCAAGGAAGACTACAAAGCGGAGGGCGTGACAGCAGGCAAGGCGGATCCGCTAATTAAGCGAGCCGGCGAGCTGGGGGTGCCGGTGCAGATTCTGACGTACGACGCCGACCGCCAGCCGGTTGTTCTCGGACTGGCTCGCCGTTTTCCCGACGTCAAGTTCATCACCGATCATCTTGGCTATCCGCGACTGGCCGAGGGCTACCCGTATCCCTCGTCGCGGGCGTTCTTCGACTGTGGCCGGCTGGCCAACTGCTACGCGAAAGTCTCGCTCCACTGCGAGCTGTCGTCCCAGAACTACCCGTGGGCCGACCTGCACGATTTTCAGAAGCTGACCCTGGACGCCTTCGGTGCGCGACGTCTGATGTGGGGCAGCAACTACCCAATGCTGATGCCCAACCCGCCCTACCAGCAGCGCCTGGACGCCGTGCGCACGGAGCTGCCCTTTCTTAGCGATGAAGAGCGGGCCTGGATCCTGGGTAGGACCGCGCTCTCTCTATGGCAACTGGAGGCAGATAGATGAGCGTCAAGTCAATAGAAGTCGAACGCTGCGCGCGGATTGCCCTCGAGCAGTGCGCCCGCCTGCGTCCCGGCGAGAGGGTGCTGGTGGTCACCGATACCATGCGTGACCAGAGCGTGGCAGAGGCGCTGGTGGGGGCGGCCGTGGCCGCCGGTAGCGAGGGCGTGTTGCTGGTGATGCCTACCCGCCGCCTAACCCCCCAAGAGCCACCCGCCGCGGTATTGGCGGCGATGCAGGCGACGGACATCGTATTCCTGTACACTACGTACTCCCTTTCCCACTCGCAGGCCCGCGTCGCCGCTCAACGCGCGGGCGCCAGGGTCATCTCGATGCCTGGCGTCACCGAAGACGGCTTCCTGCGCACCTTATCCGTGGATATGGCTGCGTTGGCCAGCCTCACAAACCTGCTGGCGGAGCGGGTGGCGGCCTCGCGTTCGGCCCGCGTGACGACGGCGCTGGGCACCGACATCTCGTACCTGCTGGGGAACCCGGTGACGGCGATGGACGGCGTCTGCGAACGGCGGGGTGAGATTGACTTCTTCCCGCCGGGCCTCTTCCTGAGCGTACCCCGGGAGGGTGGTGTCACCGGCCACGCGGTAGTGGACGGCTCCATTACCCAGATTGGCAGGTTGGCGACTCCGGTGACGATGACCTTCAACGCCGGCAGGCTGATCAAGATCGAAGGCGGCGGCGAGGCGGCGCGACTGGAGAAGATGCTCGCTGCGCTGGATGACCCCAACGCCTACGCCTTCGCCGCCTGGGGCATTGGCTGCAATCCCGGCGCCGCTCTGGTTGGCGACGACCCTAGCTTCGAAGGCGAGCGAGCCTATGGCTGGACGCACGTCAGCACCGGCAGCAATGCCACCTTCCCCGGCGGCACCGTGCGCGCCAAGATCCACCTCGACGGCATCATCAGCGCCCCGACGGTGTACCTTGATGGGCAACTAATAGTCAAGGACGGCAAGTTCCAGGGCGAGTTCGCTCAGCCCTAGACGACCACCATTCCTCTCGGTAGCCACCGGGTTGTTGCTCTCTGGTCCCGGTCGCTTCTCTCTGGACAGGTTGTTGCGCATCAGGGTGCCCGCTTGGATGGTAGCCGTGGCGGTACTGGCCGTTGGCGCGGGTCTGGCTATGGCAACTGGCCTCCTACCAGAGCCGGCGGCCCTCTCCGAACGGGACCAGCCGGAGGCAAAGCCGTCCTCGCCGTCTGTGGGCCGGGCCGCCTGGGAATATCGTTTGCGCCCGAGCCTGGGAGTGGACTCGACAAAGGGCCACTCCCAGGCTGGATCTGCCTGGCGTTGGGTTTGCTATCTCGGTAAGCACTTGACCGGAATGGCCACAAACGCTATGCTCTGCGCCACGTACAAATGCGGGCTTTGGCTCGTCGGAGGGTGGGGCATAGTGGCAGCTAAGAAGGGTTCGGTTCGCATCGTCACCGACAGTACGGCCATCCTACCCCTGGACTATGTGGCAGAACACGACCTCCGGGTAGCGCCCCAGGTCATCCTGTTCGGCGAAGACAGCTTCTTGGAGAATGTCACCATCTCTAGCGAGGAGTTCTACCGCCGACTGCGTTCGTCGCGCACGTCGCCCAAGACATCCGCCCCACCACCTGGCGAGTTCGTCAAAGCGTACGAGACGGAACTGGCTCGAGCTGAGACTGTCGTCTCCATCCACCCCACGGCCGAGCTGAGCGGCACGGTCCGCTCGGCTGAGACGGCGCGCCAACAATGGTTTGCCGGCGCCGATATCCGTATCATCGACACGAGAACTGTGGCTGGTTGCCTGGGAGATCTGGTCCGCCAGGCGGTAGCCTGGGCGGACCAGGGTATGGCGGCCGACGCCATAGTCGCCGAGGTGCAGCGTATGGCTGGCCGGGCGCGCTCCTACTTCCTGGTGCCCACTCTGGAGTACCTGCAACGGGGCGGCCGGATCGGCGGCGCGGCGGCGTTGTTGGGTAGCGTACTGCAGGTCAAGCCCATTCTGGAGATCCACGACGGCCGCGTGCAGGTGCTGGAGCGCGTGCGCGTGTTGAGCAGGGCGCGGGAACGGATGCTCGAGTTAACGGTGGATCACTGCCGGCGCTCGCTAGCCCCCCGTCGCTGCGTGATGCATGCCGACGTTCCCTCCGAGGCGCTGAGCCTGGCCGAGGACCTGCGCCGGCGGTTGGGAGGCCCCCTGCCGTCAATCTACGAGGTGGGCGCGGCCATTGCGACCCACGCCGGTCCCGGTGTCACCGCGGCGGGGTTCTTCGTCGGCTAAGCCAGGGTCGATAGGCGGCTTGCCGGCCAGGCTAGAGGGGGCGCTGGTAGAGCCGGTGCACCTTACAGAAATCGATGCCCAGGTCTTCCATAGCCCGCTGCATCTTTGTGTTGTGTACGCTTATCTGAACCGCCTCGACGTGCTCCCAGCGGCCGCCGCTAATGGCTTTCGCCAGCTCGCTCATCAGGAGTACGGTGCCGCCAAGACCCTGGTACTCAGGCAGAATCCCCATCCCATTGACGTTGAGCCAGCGCGTACGCTAGTCGCCGAGGTGCAGCGTATGGCTGGCCGGGCGCGCTCCTACTTCCTGGTGCCCACTCTGGAGTACCTGCAACGGGGCGGCCGGATCGGCGGCGCGGCGGCGTTGTTGGGTAGCGTACTGCAGGTCAAGCCCATTCTGGAGATCCACGACGGCCGCGTGCAGGTGCTGGAGCGCGTGCGCGTGTTGAGCAGGGCGCGGGAACGGATGCTCGAGTTAACGGTGGATCACTGCCGGCGCTCGCTAGCCCCCCGTCGCTGCGTGATGCATGCCGACGTTCCCTCCGAGGCGCTGAGCCTGGCCGAGGACCTGCGCCGGCGGTTGGGAGGCCCCCTGCCGTCAATCTACGAGGTGGGCGCGGCCATTGCGACCCACGCCGGTCCCGGTGTCACCGCGGCGGGGTTCTTCGTCGGCTAAGCCAGGGTCGATAGGCGGCTTGCCGGCCAGGCTAGAGGGGGCGCTGGTAGAGCCGGTGCACCTTACAGAAATCGATGCCCAGGTCTTCCATAGCCCGCTGCATCTTTGTGTTGTGTACGCTTATCTGAACCGCCTCGACGTGCTCCCAGCGGCCGCCGCTAATGGCTTTCGCCAGCTCGCTCATCAGGAGTACGGTGCCGCCAAGACCCTGGTACTCAGGCAGAATCCCCATCCCATTGACGTTGAGCCAGCGCGTACGCCGCAGCTCCAGCAGGAGATCGATCCAGCCAAACGGCCAGAGGCGACCTTTGGTGCGCTGAATCGCCGCCGACGGGTCGGGATAGGCGAAGATGAAACCGACCGGTTCATCGCCCTTGAGCACCAGCTTGATCAGACGTGGATCGGCGATCGCCAGAAGCTGCTCGCCGAGCAGCTTTATCTCCGCCTCGCTGACCGGCGCCTGGTCCCAGTTGAGGCCGAGCGAGTTGTTGTAAAGGTCGCGGATACGGGGGATCCAGGTTCGCAGTTCACTCTTGCGGGTGAAGAGTGGCACCGAGAGGCCGCGCCTGTTCTTCACGCGCTCGGCCAGTTCGTGCAACCGCGCGGGCACCTTGGCTTGGGAGGATAGGAATCCGGAGACGTCGTCGTCAAGCGCATCGAAGCCGGCCGCCAGCACCAGGTCCTCGTAGTACGGATGGTTATAGGGTATGCCGACTGCGGGCCGGTGCTCGAACCCCTTAACCAGCAGCCCCATGCCGTCCAGCGACGTGAATCCCTTGGGCCCGATCAGTCGCTCTAAGCCACGCTCTTTGGCCCAGGCCGCCGCTGCGTTCAAGAGGACCCCCGCCACCTCGCGATCGTTCTCGCTTTCGAAGAGGTAGAAGAAGGCCGTTCGCTCCTTGTGGACCGTGTTGAAGGGTCGATGGTCGATGGCGGCGACGCGCCCGACGACGCGGTCGCCGGCGCGAGCGAGGAAGAAGGCCGCTTCGGAGTGCTCGTAGAAGGGGTAGCGGCGCCGGTCGAGAACCAAGCGCGCGTCCGAATCCATAGTCGGCACCCATTCTGGCGAGTCCCTGTATATGCGGAAGGGTAGCTCTAGCCACTCTTTCACCTGGGCGCGGTTCTCCAAATCGAGGCGCACTATCTCCATTTGTCCTTCCTGCCGGTCCTTCGCTGGGCGGGATGTTACTGGCTGAGCTGCTTGCTGTCAAATGAAAGCGGAGGTTGGTGCGGCCGGAAAGGACACCTACGAATGGCACCAGGGTGCTCTCCGTGAACAGCTGACTGCGGCCGAGAACCACGAAGACGAACCCTATCGAAAAAGCCAGGGCCCCGAGCAAGGTAGCGGCCTGCACCCCGAGGCTGTCGGCCAAATGCACGGAGACGAAGGCCAGACCGAGTGGCGCGAAGCCGAATCTGGCGCCGGTTAGGATATAGACAAGAGCTAGGCCCAGATGCGTCGATGGGGCGGAGGGGCAGACCTGGGCCGTTATCGACTTGGTCCACGGCCCAGGCCACGTTGGCACAGCCGTCAGTCGAGCAGCAACCCGTCTTCGTCGTGGGGGATGCCCAACAAATCGAGGTCGTGGTTGAGCGCGGCGGCCTCATCGCGGGGGCTCACGAGTGGTGGAAACTCCCTCTCCAGGGGCTTGAGCCAAACGTTTAGCGTGTGGCCGCCGTCGACGACGATCTCCCGGCCGGTCACGTAGTTGGAGGCGTCGGAGGCCAAGTAAACCAGCGTGCCGGCCAGATCTTCGGGTCGCTCGTACCAGCCCGCCGGGTGTAGGGAGCGCATGTAGTCGCGGTCCGCCCGCGAGTCGGTGCGCCGGGCCGGCGAGAGCGTGTAAGATGGGCTGATGCAATTGACGTTGACGTTGAATTTGCCCCAGGCCGCGGCCAGACAGCGAGTCAACATAACCACGCCGGCCTTGGCGGTGGAGTAAGCCACGCCTGTGTTCGCGACGTAAGACGAGATGGAGGCGGCGTTTATGATCTTGCCCCGGCCGCGCTTCCGCATGGCGCGGGCTTCGACCTGGCAGCCGACAAACGCCGCCCGGAGGAGTAGGCTCATCGTAAAATCCCAGGCGTCGAGCGGGAACTCCTCGGGCGGAGGTGGGGTGATGAATCTGCCGCCGGCCCAGGCATTGTTCACGGCGATGTCCAGCCCGCCGAACCGTGCTTCGGTCGCCGCCACCATGGCCTCGATCTCTTCCGGTTTGCTCACGTCGGCGCGAACGTACAAGGCTCCGCGGCCGAGCGAGGCGATCTCATCGGCGACGCTGCGCCCGGTCTTGTCGTTGATGTCGACTACGGCCACGTCCGCCCCTGCCTCTGCCAGAGCCAGGGCGTAGGCGCGACCGATGCCCTGGCCCGCGCCTGTGACCAGTCCGACCTTGCCGTCTAACTTGAAGAGGTCCAGTATGCCCACGCTATTCCTCCCAACCGCTGCTGTGGTCGCCGCCAATCATAGCAGAATTGGCCGGTGCGGGCGCCCGACTACGCTCGCTCGTACTGGCCGATATTGTGGGGAAGGGCCTGCCTGACGATCAAACCATTGTCCGGGCCGCGTTCGTTGAGCCACCCTGCCCTGGCGAGCATCGTGCAGGCCATGCTTGCGAGCGATGATCCACTTGCCGAGCCCAGATTCCCCGACGACAGGTTATTCCGACCCGGCTCAGCCTGCTCTTGAGCCGCCAGCTTGCCTCGCCAGCGAGTCTAAGCCCGAGGGAAGGGTAGAACCCAGAGCCAAATCGCCGCTACGAAGACCGCGCTGCCCGCGACGACAAACAGATGAAATACCTCGTGGAAACCGAAGATGCCGGGCAGAGGATTCGGCCTGCGCAAGGCGTAAATAATCGCGCCGATGGTGTAGAGAATACCGCCGGTTGCCATCAGCGCTATGGGTTGCCAAGCCCAGATTCGCAGCAGTTCCGGCAGTGAAACGAGTGCCACCCAGCCCAAGCCGACGTACAGTCCCGACACCACCCAGCGGGGAAGCCGTAGAGTGAGAACCGCCCCAGCCACTCCAACCAAGGCCAGACCCCATACCGTGGCCATGACGCCCACTCGCCACCAGCCGGACAAGACGTTGACGCAAATCGGCGTGTACGTGCCGGCGATGAAGACGAAGATGTTGGCGTGGTCCAACGCCCGGAGGGCTTTGCGTGCCCTGGCAGGCCAGCGACCTATGTGATAGGCGGCACTGACGCCGTAAAGTTCGAGCATGCTGAGGCCGAACACCAGGAACGAGAGCAAACGAGGCAGGTCACCGTACGTGGCAATGCCGAAGGCCACGGTAGCGACCAGCGCGCCCACTGCCGCCCCTGCGTGCAACCAGCCGCGCAGCAGCGGCTTGCGCTCGCCCGTCGTTGCTGCCGGAGTATCGATTGTCGTCGTGGTCCCGGAATCGGGGTGCATCGCCTTCCTTCCGGGCAGCTGGCCTCGTCGAGGAGGCGGCGGCCCACGGGAATGTGCCTCAGTCGCGCGCGCGAGCTTTGGCGCGCAGCCCTTCGTCGAGGATGCGTTTGCGCAACCGCAGGCTATGGGGCGTTACTTCGAGCAGCTCGTCGTCCTCGAGAAAATCGAGGCACTGCTCCAGACTGAGGGCCACCGGCGGCGAGAGGATTGTGGCGATGTCGGACGTGGACGATCGCACGTTGGTCAGTTTCTTCTGCTTGCAGACGTTGATCACTATGTCGTTCTCCCTGCTGTTGAGGCCGACGATCATGCCTTCGTAGACCTCGGTGCCGGGAACGATGAAGGTGGCGCCCCTGCCCTGGGCGATGTCCAAGCCGTAGGTCAGAGCCTTGCCGGTTTCGGAAGCCACCAGGACACCGTTACGCAGCCTGGGCAGCGGTTGGCCTAGCGGTTGATGGTGAGCGAAGACCGAGTTCATGACGGAAGTGCCCCGTGACATATTGAGGAGCTGGTTGCGCAGACCTAAGATGCCACGGGTGGTGATTTCACAGACCAGGCGTACGCTGCCGTCCGCGTTCGGCAGTTGTGCCATGAGCATCCCTTTGCGGCGGCCCAGCTCGCCCGTCACCGCCCCGGCATGCTCGACGGCGACGTCGATGGTTAGCTCCTCCACCGGCTCCAGGACCTCGCCGTTCACTGTTTTGGTCACGACCTGTGGCTTGCCAACCTGCAGTTCGAAGCCCTCGCGTCGCAGCGTCTCGATGAAGACGGAGAGGTGCAGCTCGCCGCGTCCCGAGACGACGTACTCGCCACCCTCGCTGACGTCCAGGCGCAATGAGACGTTGGTTTCCAGTTCGCGGAGGATACGGTCCAACAGCTGTCGGCCGGTGACGTACTGGCCCTCGCGACCGGCGAAGGGGGACGTGTTGGCTGAAATCGCGATCTTCAGAGTCGGCTCGCCGATCTCTATCGTAGGCAGAGCCTCGGGCGCTTGCAGGTCGGCCACTGTGTCGCCGATGCCTGCGCCTCGAATTCCTGTGAGGGCCACAATATCGCCCGCCTGGGCCTCGGCTACCTCGAGCCGCTTCAGCCCCTGGCTGACGTAGACCTTGTCGATGTGGCCGGACTCCATGGTTCCGTCCGGGCGTAGCAGGGCGACGGGCAGGCCCGGCCGGGCGACCCCGCGGCGAATGCGACCGATGGCGTACTTGCCCTGGTAACTGTCCCAGTCCAGCGCGGCCACTAGAAGTTGCAGCGGGCCCTCTGGGTCAGCCTCCGGGGGCGGCACGTGCTCGAGGATGGCATCGAAGAGGGGAGTAAGGTCAGCCGGTGCCGCCGGATCAGAAGGCGCCTCCAGCCAGGCCTTGCCTTCTCTGCTCACCGCGTAGTAGATAGGGAAGTCAAGATGCTCGTCCTCTGTGGCCAGATCCAAGAACAGATCGTAGGTCTCTTCCAGAACGGCCGCGATACGTGCGTCGCGTTTCTCGATCTTGTTGACCACCACAATTGGCTTCAAGCCCAATGCCAGGGCCTTCTGCAAGACGAAGCGGGTCTGCGGCATCGGGCCTTCCTGAGCGTCGATTACCAGCAGAGCGCCGTCGGCCATGTTGAGGGTGCGCTCCACCTCCCCGCCAAAGTCGGCGTGGCCGGGCGTGTCTATGATGTTGATCTTGACGCCTTTGTAGACAACAGCCGTGTTCTTAGCAAGGATGGTGATGCCGCGCTCGCGCTCCTGCTCGTTCGAGTCCATGATGAGCGTTTGGCTCATTGCCGCTTCGTTGTCTCGGAAGGTCTTGGATTGTTTCAGCAGCCCATCGACCAGGGTCGTCTTACCGTGGTCGACGTGGGCAATGATAGCGACGTTGCGCAGCTCCACTGCTGTGGTTACTCCTTCTCACGGCCCTGCCTCGCGGTTTGGCCAGGCGCCTTGCGGCCATAGGTCTGGCGAGACCATTTTTCCTGCCTGGTTGGCGCCGCCCAATTATAACCTGAAACCATGCGCGCTGCCGCCTTTTCATAAGTGGTGGTCGACGGCACCGTTTGCTCAGGGAGCGAGCGGGGCGAGGCGCGCCGCTCTGCTTGGTGGTAACCGGGCGGGCAGGAGCTTATAATCCGGCCGCAAGGGGGTGACTGCACAAGTGGCCAAACTAGCCGACCTACTCGCAGCGGGCGAGGTTCAACCGCCACGCTGGCTGATCATCGACGCCAAGGAGATCAATGCCTGGCGGGAATCTATCGCCAGGGCCATCACGGCGTCCCGGCGTCTGGTGGTGGATCGAATGGCAGCGCTCTATTTCGCAGCGGGCGGGAGTGCACGGTGGGAGATCGGACAGGACTTCGCCAACCTGGCCCCACTTGAGCCAACGTGCTGGTTGGAGAGTCGTCGACCGGCCAGCGCGGCGACGCCGGCGCGAGCGGCAGACGATTTGCCGCTGCCGGAAGCCTGGGGCTGGCTAATTGAATCACACGATATAGGCCACCTGGCCGGCAAGCGACGCGAAGTAACACCGGCGGAAGTGGAGGACGTGCGCCGCTCTCTGCAGGCCAGCCTGGCCGTTTATGGCGACGAGATCGAACGCGTGCTGGCCGCGCACGGGGAGAACGCGCGGCAGCACTTGCCGCCGCGGTTGTGGCACTACTTCGATATGCGCGAGGAACTCGCGGACGTAGACGCGGGCAGGCCCATCTACTATCCCGCCGACCAGAAATGGGAAGTGCGGGCGACGCTGTTTGAGCAGGCGGCCCGACGGGTCGCTCGCGGCCCTCTCTTCCGGCTCGATCTGCTGCTGGGTGAGCAGGGCAACGCCTTGAAGTATGTGGGCGGCCCGGTCTACTCACTCGGCGCGCCAGAGCAGCCGCCGCGGGGCAGCGAGGAGTGGGGCTTCGAGCTGGCCAAGCCGGTGCTCTTGGCTTTGGCTCTGCGGCACTGCCAAGGCGTGGAGCTGAGCGAGCGATCTCCAGCCGCCAAACTGGTGCGGGCTCACGAACGACGCCACGGGCATCCCCTGCTGAGCTACGATGAGATGTCGCTGGTAGGAGCTGCGAAGCCCCTGACCAGCGATGAAGTGATAGATAGTATGGCAATCAAGCGCATACTAGAAAACTGCTAGTCACGCGGCAGAGAAACAGCCGCCGGGAGCCCCGCGGGCGGCGGGCGGACGTAAGCGACTAAGGAGTGAACACCACCATGCTCGAACGCGCTCGTTCTTTGCAGGCCGAACTGTCGGATGTGCGGAGGAGCTTGCATCGTCGCCCCGAACTGGGCTACCGGGAGACGGCGACCGCCGCCTTGGTGGCGGACTACCTGCGTACTCTGGGCATCCCCTTCAAGACCGGCATAGCCAAGACAGGAGTCATCGGCTATTTGGGTGAAGGCAGGCCGGTGGTGATGCTGCGCGCGGACATGGATGCCCTACAAATGCAGGAGTTGAACGATGTGCCCTACGCCTCGCAGACCGAGGGGGTGATGCACGCCTGCGGCCACGACGCTCACGTCGCCGTGTTGCTCGGGGCGGCAAAGCTGCTGGCCCAGGATCCTCCGCCAGGTCAAGTGCGTTTTCTCTTCCAGCCTTCGGAAGAGGGCGCGGACGACGCGGGCAAGCACGGCGGCATGCGCGTGATGGAGGAGGGTCACGTCGACGACCTCGACGCGATTTTCGGCATGCACTCGGAACCGAAGCTGCCGGTCGGCACCATCGGCCTGCGCGAGGGCACGCTGACTTTTGCCTCAGATAGCTTCTACGGCGCCGTGTTGGGGCGATCCTCGCACGGTGCCCGACCCCACGAAGGAATCGACGCGATCGCCCTGGCGGCGCAAGTTGTTGTGGCGCTGAACCAAATCGTTTCTCGGCGCGTGGCGCCGCTCGACAGCGCCGCCGTGACCGTGGGGACGATCAACGGCGGCACTCGGCTCAACATAGTGGCCAGTCGGGTGGAGCTGAGCGGCACCATACGCAGCGCCAAGCAAGAAACGCGCAGCCTGCTCAAAGCCGAAGTGGAGAATGCCTTCCACATCGCTCGCCTGGGAGGCGGCGACTACGAGCTGCGTTTCGATTACGGCCTGCCGGCCGTCGTCAACGACAAGGCTCTGACCTCTTTGGCGACCCAGGTGGTCGAGGACCTACTCGGGCCGGCGGGAGCCGTCCCGTGTGACCCCGTCATGGCCTCCGAGGATTTCAGTTTCCTCCAGAGCAAGACGCCGGGCTGCTTCCTTCGTTTAGGGGTCGGCACGCCGGGCGAAACGCCGCGCGTCATCCATAGCCCGACGTTCGACGTCGACGAAGCCGCGTTGCCTATCGGCGCCGCCGTACTGGCCGGGGTGGCCAGGCGCTTCTTGGCGCAGGCGAGCCGCTGATTCAACACTGGACCTGCCATGACCACCGGCCCCGGGCGCTCCGCCCGCGGCCGGTGGTCTGCCGGCTACTTGTGCTGCTCGTTCTCTTGCTGTCTCTCGCGCTCCAGCTCTTTGCCTTCCTCGGCCAGGCGTTTGACCTTCTGGCCACCCTTGTGGGCGTAGTCGGGAGGGTTCTTCACCTTGCCTTCGTCTTCGTCGCGCCGGATGCGCTGCTGATCGCCTCTGTCTGCCATATGCCCTCCTTGGCCGTTCTCCGGCGGGGTTTGCCCGTCGGCGGGGAATCGTGGACAGATGGCGTGCCTGAAGCCCGAGCGCAGTGCGCGGAGGTCCCGGCACCTGGCGTGGATAGAGGCAGACGCGGGCTCACAGGGCAAGACCGCTCTATGACCTAGCGGTGCCGCTGGCTTGGTGAGGCAGCGCGACTTCTTGTTGGGCGAGGTAACGCCGGGTCTGAGCCGAGCCGAACAGGGTGACTCCCCCGTTGCCGGTCACCTCCCAACCCGCGGGCGCAACTACCAGCGCGGTGCCGCCGTCGATGCCGGCGACGGTCAGAGTCTTCCCGGCGACGAGAGCAGCTAGGCGTTCCCCGATGTCCCCGACGCGCCGGGGAATCTCGTCGAAGTGCGGCACTACTGCCAGATCGGGCACGAGGCCAAGAGCGGGAACAAGCCGGGAGAAGTCGGGGACTGCCACCATTTCTATTGGCGATCGTGGCGCTGATCAGACTGGCGACGAGCATGCCATGGGCAATGCGCCGGCCAAACCGGGTGCCTGAGGCGTACTCCTCGGCCAAGTGTACAGGGTTGCAGTCGCCGCTGAGCGCGGCGTAGAGCGAGATGTCATCCGCCGCTATGCGTCGGTTGCTGGTCGCCTTCTGGCCCACCGCCGGATCAACTGCTGCTGGCCCGGTCTTAGCCGCCAGCCCTGCGTCCACGCTCACCTCGTCCCCTCCTCCACTACTCCTGGCCGCAATACGTTTCGCCGGCGCCCTACGTCACTCGCATAGCGCTTGGTGGCAGAGTACGCTCTTGCCGTTTGCTCTTGTCCATAGCCAATCCTACCTACTTCCTGAACTGTTTCCCGGGAGGGCGCCACCCTGTCGGCCGCCACATTACCGACTCAGCGGCCAGGAAGGAACGGCCACGGGTAGAACCAGGGCGCGGCGGAGTGCCGCTGGAACCGCTCGGCCGAAGATGCTACGATTGGGAGAGGGAGCAACGGCTGGCCAGCCGTGGGCTCCGCAGGCCCAGGGAGCGCGAGTCGTCCGTTGCTCGATTGGGGGAGCGAGAGGGCTGGCCTTTCCTTAGTTGAACGGCTGTCCAGTAGTAAGGAGGACTCCGATGTCGGCAGACGGGTTCCGGGCACTGGTGGTCGACCGCGCCGAGAAGGGCGTGAATGTGGCCCTGCGGCGGCTGGACCGCCAGGCTCTCCCCGAGGGCGACGTAACCGTGGCTATTGCCTACTCGGACCTCAACTACAAGGACGCCTTGGCGCTGACGGGCAAGGGCAACATCATCCGCACCTACCCAATGATTCCCGGCGTCGACTTTGCCGGCAGCGTGGAGGAATCTAGCTCGGCGTCCTGCCGGCCCGGAGACTCGGGGCCTCACCGCCACTTCCGCGGGGGCTGATTCTGGCGACCGCCCTCGGCAGGGTGGAGAAGACCATCCACTCCCTGAGTCTTTAGTAGAGTTCGTTGTCACGGTTATCCTCAGCTAATTCCTCCAGTGGCATCCCTTCGGCATTCTCGGCGTTGCCAGGGCGATAGGTCTGACCCTGCCGTTCCTGCTGGGACGCTAGGCCGGCGCGCTGAAGTCGGCGAGTTTGCGCACCTGAGCGTCTAATCCTAGCCCGGTCACTGGGTCCTGGCATCATTTGTGCGACAGAACAAAAAGAGTGGGCGCAGCGTGCGTCCCGAGTCCTGTGAAAGGAGGTACAGTGATGCAAACTCAGCCTGCAGCGAACACCGTGCGCTGGGCGAGCGGGCTAAATGCCCTCGCGGGCATTTGGGTGATCATCGCCCCGTTCGTGCTCGGCTATTCGGTTGTCACGGGCGTGGCTAAGACCAATGACGTCGTCGTTGGTTTCGTGGTGCTAGTCCTCGCGGCCATCCGCTTCTTCGGCGCCTACATTCAGGCCTGGCTAAGCTGGATTAACGCCCTGCTCGGACTGTGGCTGATCATCGCCCCGTTTGTACTGGGCTACTCACCTGTGCAAGCCGCAATGGTCAACGACATAATCATGGGCATCATCATAGCTGTGCTGGCCACCTGGAGCGCGGTCTCCAGCCGGGGCACCAGCCT
>JAMCYS010000166.1 GCA_023473795.1 Chloroflexota bacterium
TAGGAGCGATCTGGAGCGGCGGGCGGCAGCGCCCGCCGTTCTGGCTCTAGAGGCCCTCACCGGCAGCGCAGAGGGGCTCGTCACGCCTGGCCAAGCCGGCAAGCAAGGCGCGGGACGATTGACAAGGCCCCGACGACTGCGTATAATCGGTGCGCTAATGGTGGCTTTCCCTTAGACCGGGGTCGGCGCGCCTGCTTGCCGGCCAGACCTGCGCCGAACCGGCGGAGCAGCCGGGCAAGGGAGGTGGGTGAGAAGAGCAGAGAGGGAACTCGACGGCTGGCCAGTGCAAGCGGCGGCGTCGCCTGCCACGCCGCGACGGGTCCGTTCCTTCGCCACCAGGGCGACCGCCGTTCTCCACCGCGCACCGTCAGCCTGAGCCCAGGGTGGGCTAGCAAGTTCCAGGGTTCGCCCGTGCTTCGACGCGGCTTGGGGGTGCCGGACTCCGGCACCAATCGACTGCCTAGGTATCGCATGACGAAGGAGAACTCAAGAAATGGCGACCAATTTCACCCGCAGGTTGACCCGCCGCGACATACTGCGCGGCACGCTCGCCGCCGCGGCCCTGCCCGTGCTAGCAGCTTGCCAGCAGGCGGCCGCCCCTTCACCGACGGCGGCGCCTAAGGCGACCGAGGCTCCTAAGCCGGCCGCGACCACAGCCCCCGCGCCGGCAGCCACGCAGGCGCCGAAGCCGGCCGCCACCACCGCGCCGGTAACTGCCGGCGCCAAGCCCTTCGCCGGGCAGACGATCAACGCTACCTGCTGGAGCGCCCCCTTCCCCAAGTGGCTGGCCGACTACATTCCCGAGTTCGAGCAAAAGACGGGCATGAAGGTCAACTACACGACGCCGGCCTTCGCCGTCCACAACCAGCAAGTGGACATGGAGCTCTCCACCAAGGGCGCCGCCTACGACGTGATCAACAACACGTTCATCTACACCAGCCGCTGGATCGGCGCCGGCTGGCTGGAGCCGCTGGATCCCTACTTCAACGACCCGAACAAGACGCCGGCCGACTTTGACGTCAAGGACTTCCTGCCGGGCGTCGTCAAGCCGCACCAGGACAAGGCGGGCAAGATCTACGCGCTGCCCTGGACCGCTGACTCCTACATGGCGTGTGCGGGCCGCTTCGATATCATCGAAAAGGCCGGCTTCAAGGAGCTGCCCAAGACCTTCGGCGCCGCCGACGGGTCCGACGACATGACCAAGATGTGCGACGCCATCAACAAGAAGGAAGACGTCTACGCCTGGGCGACTGAGAACCACTACGGTTGGGCATTCATCCCCTTCTACCAGGGCTTCGGGGCCAAGATCTTCCGCAACCCGCCCGACGACTTGATGCCGATGCTCGATTCGCCGGAGTCAGAGGCGGCCGTGGGCTGGTTCTGCGATGCCATAAAGAAGTGGTCGCCTCCGGGCGCCATCTCCTACACCTACGACCAGGTAGTACAGCAGGGCCAGCAGTCGCGCATCAACTACATCACCTTCAATCACATGTTCGTGATACAGTTGGGCGACGAGAAGAACAGCAAGGTAACCAAGACCGTGAAGTTCGCCATGTGCCCGGGCGGCCCGAAGGGCAGCTTCCCCGGCGTCGCCTCCCACGGCCTGGCCATCCCGGTCGGCTCCAAGAAGAAGGACGCCGCCTGGGAGTTCATCAAGTGGGCCATGGGCAAGGAGCTCATGGGGCGAACTCTGACGGAGAAGGGCTACGGCTCGCAGACCCGCCAGTCGATCATCAACAGCGACACCTTCAAGAAAGCCAACACGTTCAACGGCCAGGACGTGGCCAAGCTGTACGTGGACACGATCAACAAGGCGGCCGAGGGCTACATGACCTACCGCACGATTCACGTCTACCCGCAGGTGGACGGGCAGATCGACAAGATGATCACGAACGTGGCCTCGGGCGCTATGTCGGTCAAGGATGCCTGCAAGACGGCGCAGGCGAACTCGATCGCCGAGATGAAGAAGGCCGGCGTCAACGTCGGCTAGGCGGAACCGCTGGATATTCCAGGGTTGAGCGCACGGCGGGCGGCGACGTCCGCCGTGTCTATTAGTGACCCGTGGAGGGCAATTCTTGATGAGCAACAGCACTCCCAGCGCGGTTGCCTACCCGCGTGCCACCGCCGGGAGCTGGGAAAGCCAGAAGCGGCGGCAGTTCGTTTACGGCACCATCCCGGCGATGGTGGTGCTCATTATCGTCACCGTTCTGCCGGCGCTCTACCTGCTGACCACCAGCTTCACGCCGCTCGACCTGACCAGGGCCGACGCCACCATGTGGAACTTCTCCCAGCCGCTGGTCAACTACTCGGGCCTGGTGGTGGACAAACGCTTCACCGAATCGCTGCAGAAGCAGGCCATCCTCTCGTTCTTTACCGTCGGCCTGCAGCTGCTGATCGGCCTGGCGGTGGCGGTAATGCTCAACTCGCGCTCCCGTTTCGTGGAGGCGGTGCGGACGACCTTCCTCGTGCCCATGGTGCTGCCGCCCATCGTGGTGGCCATCATCTGGAAGGTGCTCTACACCCCGGACATCAGCCCCTTCTACTGGCTGTTTCGCTCGCTCGGGTGGGAAGTGCCGGTGATGATCTCCACCGCCAGCCTGGCGCTGTGGGCGATCATCATCGCCGACGTGTGGGAGTGGTTCCCGTTCTCGATGCTGATGATCCTGGCAGCTCTACAGATGATGCCCGAGGAGCCGCTGGAGGCGGCCAAAATCGACGGCGCTTCCAACTGGCAGGTTTTCCGCCACGTGGTGCTGCCCTTGCTGCGCCCGACCATCGTGGTCGCCTGCCTGTTCCGCTTGATCGACAGCATCAAGGCCTTCCCGCTGATCTTCATCATCACTCAGGGCGGGCCGGGCACCGCCACCGAAGTCACTAATTACTACGGCTATTTAGAGGCGTTCAACTTCTCCTACCTGGGCTACGCCAGCGCGATCACGGTGATCATGGTCGCCGCCGTGTTCTTACTCAGCTGGGCAGTCATGCGCATCGTGGGCACGGAGGTCGAGATTGAGTGACGCGAATATCGCCGCCGGGACGCTGGTAGCACACCGGCGCGGCACCAAGCTGCGCAGCGTGCTCGGCTACGCCGGGCTAATCGTGTTGATCATCGCGGTCATGTTCCCGTTTCTCTGGTTGCTGCAGATGTCCTTCCGCCAGACACTAGATATCAACGCCTGGCCGCCGAAGCTGTTCTTCTCGCCGACGCTGGAGCACTACAACGTGTTGCGCGTCGGGCAGTTCCCCAAGTCGTTCACCAACAGTTCCATCGCGGCCGTTTCGACCACTGCCCTCTCGATGCTGTTGGGCGTGCCCTGTGCCTATGCCCTCTCGCGCGCCAGGTTCAGTGCCGATAGGCAGATCTCGCTCTGGATCCTGGCCACGCGCATGGCGCCGCCCATCGCCTTCACCATCCCGTTCTTCCTGGCCTACCGCTACCTGGAGTGGAGCGACACGGTCTACGGCCTGGTGCTGATCTATCTCACCTTCAACCTGGCGCTGGTCATCTGGATGATGAGGGTGTTCTTCGACAGCGTGCCCAGGGCGATGGAGGAAGCCGCCTACATCGACGGCGCCTCCGTCTGGGGCACGTTCCTGAGGGTGACGCTGCCGCTCTCCGCCCCCGGCCTGGGAGCGACGGCAGTTTTCTGCTTCCTCTTCGCCTGGAACGACTTCTTTTATGCCCTGATTCTGACGAAGTCGCAGGCGATGACCGCCCCGGTGGCCATCGTCAACTTCATGCAATACGAGGGTTGGGAGTGGGGCAAGATCGCCGCGGGCGGCACTTTGGTGATGCTGCCGGTGGTGGTCTTCTCGCTTCTGGTGCGCAACTACCTGGTGCGCGGATTGACCGCCGGAGCGGTCAAGGGCTAGTCGCCGCCGCGCCAGTCGCTAGCCCCCCTTGCCTTCCAGGCAAGGGGGGCTTTTCCTTGGGGCTGTCAGGCCCGTGGCCCGGCGCGCGGCGGCGTGGCCCACTCCAAGTGTTATGTCGTCTTGGGCCATTATGTCGACCTGGTGCTGCCGACGCCAAAGGGCCATACTGCCAGCGGAAAGGTAGTCGCCAAGCCGTGCCAGAAGGGTGTAACATGTTACACAGCCCGCGACCTCTAGTATGCCGGGCCGCGGGCCGGGGAGCGATTACACGGGACTACACGGGAGGTCGATTGCGTGACTGATTGCGAAAAATACTTGCGGGAGAACCGGCAGCGACTGCAGCAGGAGTTCCTGGGTTTCCTGGGCATTCCCAGTATCTCGGCGTTGCCCCAGAACCAGGGCGACGTGCGGCGGGCGGCGGAATGGCTGGTGCGCCGCCTGGAGGCGGCCGGCGTCGCCGGAGCGCGCTTGCTCGACACGAGGGCACAGCCGGTCATATATGCGGAGTGGCTGCAGGCCCCGTGCAAGCCGACGGCCCTGATCTACGGCCACTACGACGTGCAGCCGGCGGACCCGCTCGATCTCTGGACCACCCCGCCCTTCCAGCCGACGATTCGCGCGGGCAGGATCTACGCGCGCGGCGCCAGCGACATGAAATCGGGCATCGTCCAGGCGGTCGACGCCGTGGAGGCGCTGCTGCGGACGACTGGCCGGCTGCCGATCAACGTCAAGTTCTTCTTCGAAGGCCAGGAGGAGATGGGCAGCCCGCAGGCGCCGGCCTTCGTGGCCGCGAACAAGGAGCTGCTGGCCTGCGACCTGATTCTCAACGCCGACAGCAGCCAGTGGGGAGAGAACGAGCCGGCCTTGCTGGTGGGTCTGCGAGGCATCTGCGCCATGGAATGCACGGTGGTGTCGGCCAACACCGACATGCACTCCGGGCTCTACGGTGGCGCCGTGCCCAACGCGAACCACATCTTGTCCGAACTCGTGGCCTCGCTGCACCGGCCGGACGGCAGCGTAGCCGTGGCGGGCTTCTATGACGACGTGGCGCCGCTCAGCCGGCAGGAGCGCGAGCGCATCGCCGCCGTGCCTTTCGACGAGGAGGAGTTCCGCCGCGATCTCGGCCTGGCGGAAGCGGTCGGCGAGCCGGGCTACAGCACACTGGAGCGGGAGTGGGCACGGCCGACGCTGGACGTGAGCGGCCTCTGGGGCGGGTTCATCGGCGAGGGCATCAAGACGGTTATCCCGAAGGAGGCCCACGCCAAATTGAGCTGCCGGCTGGTGCCCAACCAGGACCCGGCTAAGATTCTCGACCTACTGGACGCGCACCTGGCGGCGCACGTGTCCCGGGGAGCGAAAGTGACGACCCGCCACGAGGAGGGCATGGTCCAGGCCTACCTGGTGCCGGTCGATCACCCGGGCACCCGGGCGGCGCGCGACGTGCTGCTGGAGATGTATGGCAAGGAGCCCTACTACATCAGGATGGGGGGCAGCGTGCCCATTCTCGACATATTCCTGCGCGAGCTGGGAGCGTACGCTATACCCTTTGGCTTCAGCCTGCCCGACGAGAGGGTGCACGCCCCAGACGAGTTCTACCGCGTGGCCAGCTTCGAGCGCGGCCAGCTGGCGTTCTGCAAGATTCTGGTGCGGCTGGGGGCCGGCTAGGCGCTAAGGAGTGGAGGGTGGGCGGAGTCCCCGCTCTCCTCCCGATCTTGATCACAGAGGGTTGAGAATTGCAGCCCTCTGTGCCTCCCTTCGCCTCAGTCTAACTAAACTGCGGCCGCCAAACATGAATCTAAACCACACTATCACTCAGCCCCGAGAACCTTCTCATTGACCTGGCAATAGCTTTGGCTAGACTGGTGTGAGGCAGGCACACCAGCAAGTAGCCGATGCTAGGCTAGAAGAGGACCGGGCCAACGAGAGAGCAGGCGAAAGTATCCAGGGCAATCGCGTCCACTTCGGCTGGTGTGCCCGCGAAGCCAGCGATCCAGGCCTTGACGGGTCTGCGGTTCTTTGCCGCCCTTTTTGTTGCCCTCCATCACTTCGGCCAGCTGATCGATTATCCGTACTGGCTCGCCCTACTGCTTCGCCACGGCGTCGCCGGCGTGACGTTCTTCTTCGTCTTGAGCGGCTTCGTGCTCACGTACAACTACTATGACCGTTTCTCCAGTGGTCTGTCCGGCTATGGGGACTTCCTCTGGGCCCGCATGGCGCGCATTGGCCCGATGCATCTGCTAACTCACCTGGCGATTACTCCGTTCACCTTGCTCGTTCTCGCATCTAACCACCTCGTGTCCCCAACAACAGCGGCCGTTTCGTGGCTGTCCAACCTCTTCCTGGTACAAGCCTACGTGCCGGTGTACGGCTTTCAGATCTGGAACACCCCCGCCTGGAGTCTATGCAACGAGGCTTTCTTCTACCTGTTGCTGCCCGTGCTAATACGTGGGCTACTGGTCCCGCTCGGGCGACGCCAACCACCGCTGAGGCTCGCTACCGGGGTCTACTGGCTAGGAGGGGTAGTAGTGCTGGCCACTGTCTGGGTCGATGCCCGTCTAGT
>JAMCYS010000155.1 GCA_023473795.1 Chloroflexota bacterium
CTCGGCGAGGATGTGAAGCAGCACGAGCTGCGCAAAGAGACGGCCGACCTCTACGCCAAACAGCTGCAATCGCAACTTGGCGGTCGTCTCACCGCGGGCAAGAGCAACACTACCTTCGAGTACGGCGTCTACCTCAACGACGTTGCCCTCAAGAACGACGCCGCGCCGGTGAAGCTAAAGGCGTCGTTGGCGGGCACGACCGCCGCCCAGCGCGCCGTGACGGACAGCGCGGCGAACCTCGACGACCCCACAGTCTACTGGGTGGTGGACGTGGTGGCGCGCCTGGAGGAACGGCTGCGCCGCGCTCTGGCCATCGAGCGCCTGCCCAACGACGAGGAGTACCGCCGCGTCGCCACCGAGCGCATGAAGATCGAGGCGGAGAAGCTGGGGATCGAGGCCGGCGAGCTGCGCCGCGACATCGAAGCAGACGTGGAGCGAGCCCTCCAGAGCGGCAGCCTGCACTGGGCCGGCAACGCCCTCGCCCTGGTGCCCCCGCCGAATGGCAGGCATAGGCTGGGCGGCCAGCAGGCGACGGCGAAGACGAAGGTGGAGGAGGCGCTGCGCGACCGCATCGCCGTCCTGTACCACCGCTTCGCCGAGGGCGACAAGCAGTTCAACGCCGCCAACGTCGACAGACTCTTCACCGTGCCGGCGGGCGGGCGCGCCGCCTTGGACCCCGACCTGGGTCTCTTCGCGCCCGACGGGCACGTGCACGGCAACAACGTGCTGGTGGAAGAACTCTCCGCTTACTTCAAGAGCAGCACGAAGAACGCCGGCCAGGACGTAGCCGATCGCTTCGCGGGCACGCCTTACGGTTGGCAGGCCGACCTGCTGCGCTACGTGGCGGCGGCGATGTTCGCGGACGGCAAGCTGTCGGCGATAGACAGGCCCGGCAGGCGCTATGACGATCCCAAGGCCGCGGCCGCGCGCGCCCTCTTCGGCACCGGCGCCTTCAAGACAACGCGCCTGGAGGTGGAGGAGGACTCGCTCACACCCAAGGAGTCGAGCGACGCCCGGCCACTCTTGAGCGATCTTAAGCACCCGCCCGCCGACGGCGGCGAGATCGAGCTGAAGGAGGCCACGCTCCTCCTCGGCAACGACCTCGGCAAGCGGCTGGGCGTGCTAGACAAGGCCCGGGCGGTGGAATTGCCGCTGCCGAGCAGCTATGAGGGGGTCGGAGCGCTGGTGGACGAGATCACCGGCGCGGGTTCGCGGGTGAAGATCGTACGCGCCCTCCTCGCCCACGCTCAGGAGCTGCGCGACGCCACCGCCGCCCTGCAGCGGCTGGAGGACTTCGAACACCACCACGGCTTCAACCAGTACCGCCGCTCGCAGCAGCTCCTGGAGGCGGCTCTGCAGGCCGGGCTGGCCGACGATCCTCAGTGGGGGGCCAAGGTGCAGACCGCCAGCGACGAGATGCAGGCGCTGCGCGACCAACGGCGCGTGCTCGACGAGTGGAACGGCTCCTTCCAGACCTATCGGCAAGACGTGCTGGATGCCTTCAAGGCCGCCTACGCACCACTGCGCGCCGAGCTGCAGCGGCGCTCGGCGGCAGCGGCGCGCGCCGTGACGGATATGCCCGAGTACAAGGCCCTGACGATAGGCGACGCGGCGCTGGTGCGGGTGGAGTTCCTCGGCGAGGGCAAGCCGTTGCACGAGGTCTCGCTACCCGAGCTGCGCGACGAGCAGCAGCTGCTGAACGCCAACGCCGAATTCAGCATCGCCCACCTGCGCAGCGCCTTGGTCGCTCTGGACCCCCAGCTAAGCGCGGCCAAGGCGCGGGTGATCCAGCTATATGACGACGACCTGCGCCGCAAGGGCGAGGCCGCCACGACCGCCACCTGGAAGCCCGCGGCCGCCTTCGCCGGCAAGACATTCGTCAGCGAAGCCGATGTGGACGACGCCTTCAGATCTGAAATGGAGAAGATCAAGAAGCTCATCCACGAGGGGAAGAGGGTGCAGGTAGTCTGATGGCGACGAACGCGACTGAAAACGCCGAGGTACTGACCCAGCCGGTGCGCAACGCGCTCAAGAAGATGGTTCTAGACCTCCGGGCTCTCCTGGAGGAGGACTACCGCAAGCAGCTGGTGTCCCTGGGCTTCCGCGACGGCGTCGGGCAGGCGCTGCCGGCCGGAAGGGTTCTGAGCGAGCCCGACCAGCGGGCGCGCGAGGTGGCGGCGGCCGTTATCAAGCGCGAGGTGGCGGGCGGCGCCAAGCCCGCCGAGGCGGCGGATACCTTCGTGCGCGACTCGGCCTTCACCTTCCTCAACCGCGCCTTCGGCCTGCGCTGCCTGGAGGCGCGCGGACTGCTGCTCGTCGACGGCCAGGCCGAGACGGTCTTCGCGGCCGATACCGCCCTGGGCGCCTCCTCGCTCTACTGGCGGGTGCGCAACCAGCTGCCCCCCGCCACCAGCCCGCGTGAGGTCTGGCGCGAGGCGCTGCGCCGTGCGTGCGCCGCCATCTCCCAGCAGGTGAAGGTGCTCTTCGACCCCGAGTCCGAGTACGCGGCCCTGTTTCCCCAGCAGGCGACGGTGCAGAAGGTAGCCGAGGCGCTTAATGCGCCCGAGGTGCCGGCGACGGCCTACGCCCAGGACGAGCTCCTGGGCTGGGTGTACCAGTACTACAACACTCAGGAGAAGCAGAAGGTCTACGACAAGCTGGGCAAGGGCGGCAAGATCGAGAGGCCGGAGGAGCTGGCGGCGGCGACCTGCCTCTACACCGAGCGCTACATGGTCGACTACCTCCTGCAGAACACGCTGGGTGCCCTCTGGGTAGAGATGCACCCGCGGAGCCAGTTGCCGAAGCAGTGGCCCTACTACGTGAAGCCGCCCGCCGCTGATGTAGGGGCCGGCGCCTCTGCCGGCCCGGCCGCCACAGCGGCGGATTCCGACCGTCCTAACCCCCCTGCCCCCATCTCCCGTTCGCTGCCGCTCTCGGGACTGCGGCCGACACGGGAAGGGGGAGTGGCACGCCCGGCCAAGCCACTACGCGAGGTAACGCTGCTTGACCCCGCCTGCGGCAGCGGCCACTTCCTCGTGCGCGCCTTCGACCTGCTGGTGGCGATGTACCGCGAGGAAGGGCGGGAGGCCGAGGCGGAGATACCGCACCTGATCCTCGAGCGCAACCTGCACGGCCTCGACATCGACCTGCGCGCCGTGCAGATCGCCGCCCTGGCGCTCTACCTCAAGGGCTGTGCGCTCGCGGGACCGGGCTTTCGGCCACGACGCTTGAACCTGGTGCCGGCGGACGTGTTGCTGCCGGGCGCCGAACCACCGCAGGCGTACCTGGCCCGATTCAAGGGCGACCGCGAACTCCTCGACCTGGTCAAGGCCATCTGGAGCGGCCTTAGGAATGTTCGCGTATTTGGCTCGCTGCTGCACCCCGAGCGGGCGGTAGACGAAGTAATCCGCCGTCGACGGGATGAAGATCAGCGCAAGTACCCGCTGTTGCAGCGGGGCGACGAGCACTGGCACCAGTGGAAGCGCGACCTGCTGGCCGGCCTGCAGGAGGAGTTCGAG
This sequence comes from Chloroflexota bacterium, assembly GCA_023473795.1. Classification (GTDB taxonomy): domain Bacteria; phylum Chloroflexota; class UBA6077; order FW602-bin22; family JAMCYS01; genus JAMCYS01. Next base: position 3,519 of record JAMCYS010000155.1, read on the forward strand.
CGCCAGGCGCAGAGCGCTGACCTCGGCCAACGCCTCTTCGGCCAGGAGGCGGCCAAAGGCGTCAGCCTGGTGGAGGTGCTGGGCGGCAGGTACGATGTAGTTGTCGCCAACCCACCCTATCAAGGCAGTGACAGCCTGCCACCAGAGCTGAAGGACTACCTCAAGCGCGAGTATAAGGGAGGCAAGGAGGATCTCTACGCCGCCTTCATTCTGCGCTGTCGGGGCTTCTGCGCCCACCGCGGGCTGGTGGGCATGGTGGCCCAGCAGTCGTGGATGTTCCTGCGCTCCTTCGCCGGCCTGCGCAAAGACACGCTGGAGAACACGAGTCTGAAGACGATTGCTCACCTCGGGCCGCACGCCTTCGGGGAGATCGGTGGCGAGGTGGTCAACTGTGCTCTGTTCACGCTGCGCGCCGGGCCGCCGCCCCGAGGGCACCGGCTCGTTGGCTTCAGGCTGGTGGGGCCAAAGTCGGCGGGAGAGAAGAACGACTTATTGAGCAAAGCTGTTGGCGGCGCTGCGGCCGGCGTGGTGTCTACCCCCAGCCAAAGCGACTTCACGCCGATTCCAGAGACACCGTTCGTCTACTGGCTGAGGCCAAGGTTCTTCGAACTACTGCGCACCGAAGACCGCCTAGGCGGGATCGCGGATGTTCGGCAGGGCCTCTCGACCGCAGACCAAGACCGGTTCACGCGCGCATTTTGGGAGGTTGCCTACCGCAACGGACAGTCCCGGAAGGCAGGGACAGCGACAACCTGGTTCCGATACGCCAGAGCTGGTGGCTATCACAAGTGGCGTGGTCTCGATTGGGTACTCGTGGACTGGGAGGAGAACGGCAGGCGGATCAGAGACTATCCGGGCGCGGCAGTCCGCAACGAGGGATACTACTTCAAACCTGGATTGTGCTACTCGGTAATGGCCCGGGGCAGTATGGGCGCACGCCTACTGGACGACTCTGTATTCAGTAATGTTTCCGATGGGATATTCCCGAAATGCCCTGACGATCGGTACGCCATTTGTGCTCTCTTATCCAACAGACTGGCGAGCTACCTTCTGCGTACAGTCACTCAGGATCTGAAGTTTGAGAGCGGATACGTCCGTGAGTTTCCTTTGCCTCCAGGCGCCGACTACAAGATGTTGGATGAGCCCGCCAGGGCGTGCATCCAAATGAAGACTGAATTGGTCCGGTGGGATCCTCTGGAAAGGTCATTCCTGGCCGTGCTGGGCGAGGGGACGCGGGAGGCAAAATCCCAGTCTTCCGGTCGGCTCAGCTCAAGAGCGAAACTCAGGTCCCAGTCCTTGGTTGCTGCTCTGCTCGGTGACGAGCTAGGGTTGCTAGACGTACAGGCCGCCCTTCACTCAGTGGAGGGATGGAATGAGAATCTGGTTTGCTCCCTGTTCGGGCTTTCGGCTGAAGACATAGAGTCGGTTTGGGGCGAAACGGGTTCCCCCGCTGCTAGCCAACCGTTGATACCTGGGTACCATATGCCCCCGCAGTTGGGGGACGACACGATGGTTCAACGCGTCGTTGACGCCTCTTTACAGAATTGCTCTTCTGTTCAGCCTGGAGAAGCCTTCGCCGTCCGCGACATCGTTAGGATCTCATACGCCCAACAACCCACCAATGGTGATTCTTCGGGCGACGACGCGGAAGTCGCGCTTGCGAAGGCAAAACCAATCGTACACGGCGGGCGCATCCGCGTGCCACCTGAGTCGAGGATAGAGGCCATAGCAGAAACCGTTCAAGTTCATCCAGTCTCCGTCTATTGGCTCCTGAAGGAAATGCGCGAGCAGGAGGGCCTGGTCAGCCCCCCGGAGCTGAAGCGGCAGATTGAAGACTACGCCTCCGTCAGTGTACTGCGCTTACTCGGCTACCGCTGGCCGGAGCAAGACGCCTACGAGCAGGAGCACGGACCGATTCTCGACCCACGGCTGGTGGACGACGACGGCATCATTCCGCTTGACCCTTGTGGCGGCAATGAACCTCTGGCCGTGCAGCTTCTTCGGTCGAGGCTGGTCGACGACTTCGGCGAGGAGGGCGCCGAGAAGTCCCTGCAGGAGTTCCGCCAGTGGGTGGGGCGCGACCTGGACGACTGGCTGAAGAAGGACTTCTTCAAGCGGCACGTCACTCAGTTCAAGCAGCGGCCCATCGCCTGGCACCTGGTCTCGCCCGAGCGCACCTTTGAAGCCTTCGTCCTCTACCACAAGCTGAGCCGCGAGACCCTACAGAAGCTGCGGGCCCAGTACGCGGGCGGCCTGCTGGCGCAGCTGCGGGCAGAGCAGGAGCGAGCACGCGCCAAGGGCGAGACGGCACGCGCCCGCGAGCTGCAGCTGCAGATCGAGGACGTGGAGGAGTTTCGCAGCCGGCTGGAGAAGATCGAGCGCGGCGACGAGCGGAAGTACCGCATCCGCTGCCGCTGGAAGGGTGAGACCGAGACCGGCCGCCCCGGTCCCTATGCGCCGGACATCGACGACGGCGTCAAGGTGAACATCCGCCCCTTCCAGGAGGCCGGCCTGCTGGCGGTGAAAGAAGTCATCAAGAAGTGGTAGACTCGCCTGCCAGGGCGCCACTGCGGCGCCAGCGCGAGGAGAGGTGAAAGTGGGCAAGGACGTTACTCGCCCGTCACTGGAGTACTACCTGAGTCTGCGCTATCCATTTCTGGTCTACCCGCCTGAGGACGAGGACGGCGTGTTCGTAGCCGAGGTGCCGGACCTGCCGGGCCGCTTCACGCAGGCGCCCTGGGTGAAGCTGTACGAGATGATCGAGGACGCCAAGCTGGGCTGGCTAACGGTAGCCTATGAAGAAGGAGACGACATTCCGCTGCCGCGACTGGCGGGGAAGTAGCGCTGGCAGTGGGATTGGCTGCAGCCGTATAGCTCAGTTCTGCGAGGAGGCTGGTTGTGTCACTGACGCTCAGAGAGTCGCATGCAGTGAGTGAGATGGCCAGAATGATGTACTCGTTCATGCCCGGCTCCGGTTTCGCAGCTGTCGCCCAAGATGTGGGCGTGGACGAATTCTGGACGGGCGGCAGCAAGCAGCGCGCGATAGAGACATTGCTCGGTCAGACGCTGGACAAACGACGTCAACTGTTCCAGCGTCTGGTGCTTGCCATCGTCAGCCGTGGACTCACCCGCCAAGCGATCCGGCGTGCGGAAATCGTAACACTGAACGCCCTCCTGCTCAATGTGAGCTTCAAGTTTCCTGATCTGTGGGACGAGAAGTTCCTGTCATCGCTTCCTGCGGGTATTGAGCGCGGAGGCAGCGACACCGCGGGACCGGATGAGGGTGCGCGCGACGCTGCCGAGACTAGTGCAGCCAAAGCCGTATCCGCCGCTCTGCCCGATATGCACGCGCGCTTCTATGCACTATACGAAGATCACAATCGTCAGTCCGCTGGCTTGGCGCTGGAAGGCTTGCTGAACGACCTGTTTCGTCTGTTCGATCTGGAGCCGCGACCGCCGTTTCGCGTCACTGGGGAACAGATCGACGGTTCGTTCGAGCTTGATCACGAAATCTACTTGGTCGAGGCCAAGTGGGTGCGCGAGCAGATCTCGGAGAGCGACCTCTTGGTGTTTCGGGGAAAGATCGAGGGGAAATCCGCTTTCACACGTGGCGTGTTCGTCTCAATCCACGGCTTCACACAACAAGCACAGGAGGCCATTACGCGAGGCAAACAACCTAACTTCTTCTTGGTCGATGGCTTTGATCTGCTGACCGTGCTCCAGGGCCGTGTGGGATTGCCCGAGATGCTGCGCCTCAAGTTGCGCCGACTGACGGAAGAAGGACGAGTATTTGTCACAATGGCTGACCTACTGGATCGTCCCTAGCCAGGTTGCCGACGAGGTATTGAGAATCCACGTGCTGAGCAGTAGCAGTCAGTTCTGCCGAGGCTGGTTGCTTCGCCGTCGGTTGGCTCCTCCGGTGACAGGGGAGGGCAGTGTGTTATTAAAGCATCCTTGCATAGCGCCGGGGGTTGTTAAAGGATAATGGGTTATGCTTTAATACAGCCCCGGTGATCGAGGAACGGGAAGCGAAACTGGGCGTCAAGGAGGGACAGGTGATCGAGCGGAGCGGCCAGTTCGTGCGCCAACCGGCCGGTTACACGGCCTTCATTCCGGCGCCGCTGCCCCCCGACCCGCCAATCCAGATGGACGGCGAGCTGTGGTCGCTGCTCTCGGCGGCCGACCGCGCTCTGGGACGCCTGGATGGCGCGACCGAGGTGCTGCCCAACCCCGATCTCTTCCTGGCGATGTACGTGCGCCAGGAGGCCGTGCTCTCCTCGCAGATCGAGGGCACGCAGGCGTCGCTGGTGGACATCCTGGAGTACGAGGCGGACGCGGCTCGCAAGGGGCTACCCGCGGACGTGGCCGAGGTGGTGAACTACGTCTCGGCGATGAACTACGGCCTCGGCCGGCTGGCAGCAATGCCGCTCTCTCTGCGCCTCTTGCGGGAGATTCACGCCGAATTGCTGCAGGGCGTGCGGGGCGCCCAGCGGAGCCCGGGGGAATTCCGGACCTCGCAGAACTGGATCGGCTCGGCCAACGCCCCTCTGGAACGGGCGATCTTCGTCCCGCCGCCACCGGCCGAGATGCTGAAGGCGCTCGGAGATCTGGAGCTGTTTCTGCACGACCCAGCGCCGCTGCCGACCCTGATCAAGGCCGGACTGGTGCACGGCCAGTTTGAGACCATTCATCCCTTCCTCGACGGCAACGGCCGCGTGGGCAGACTGCTGATTACCTTTTTGTTGGTGCAGCAGGGAGTGCTGCGGCGCCCTCTACTCTACCTGTCCTACTACCTCAAGCAGCACCGCGACGAATACTATGACCTCCTGCAGGCGGTGAGGACGAAGGGTGATTGGGAGAGCTGGCTAAGGTTCTTCCTGCGTGGCGTCGCCGAAGTGGCCGAGGGAGCCACCGACACGGCGCGCCAAATCCTGCGTCTGCGGGAACAGCACCGCGAGGCGGTCAGCCGGGAAGGGCGAGCCGCTGGTAACGCCCTACGACTAATGGAGCATCTCTACCAACAGCCGATTCTTTCGGCCAGACGCGCGGCAGAGCTGCTGCAAGTGACTTATCCGACGGCCAACGGTCTTATGCTCCGCCTGGCCGACCTGGGGCTGCTCGACGAGACTACAGGCGCTGCTCGCAACCGGGTCTTCGTCTATTCACCCTACCTGCGGTTGTTCGAGCCGCGCCCGGAGCCCGCCCAGGCGACCGGGCCGGCCGCCGCCACACTGCCGGAAAGCGAGGGCCGAGCGTGAGCCTTATGGAGTTGCTCGCCGACGACCTGGTAGGCAGACTGCAGAGCGCCGCCGACGGCGTGCCGCGGCGGGTGCTGCTCTGGCTCGACCCCGAGGCGCAGTTTGCCCGGCTGGCGCGGCGGCTGGCCGCGCCCCTTGCTCAGCGCGGGGTGCAGTTGCTGCTCTGCGAGCCGGGGGAGGGCCAAGGCCAGCTCGCTCTCAAGCTGGCTCTGCTGGGGCTCGAAAGCTCTGCCGAAGAGCGCGCCGTGGTCTACTTACCGGGCCAGGGCCGCGAGGCGCTGGCGCCCAAGCAGAACGGCGTGCCGGCGCTTTGGGGCCTCTACGAGTACCGCTTCAAGGGGGCCATCTGGGGGCTGGGCGAGCACTGGCAGGCCGGCGAAATCCCCGAGCCGCCGACGCTGCTGCACTGGCTGCTCGGCCACGGGCTGGGCATGGCGGACGACAAGACGGCCAAGGTGCTCACGGTGGGCGGCAGGGACGCGCTGCTGGCGCGCTACGCCGAACGACAGCGCGACCTCGCTCCCGAGCATTGGCCTCGACCACTGCGCCTTTCCGACGCGGAGGAGGCGCTGGCCGGTGACCCGCGCGACGCGCTCCGCCGTCTACTTGCGGCGCCCAATAATGAGGTGAAACGCTGGGACGACCAGCGGCCCTTGGTGCTGCAGCGCCTGGCCGATGAGTATGGCCTGGCCATACCAGCGGGCGAGGCCCCGCCGGAGGTGCTGGCCGACGCCTTTGCCATCCAGATGGCGCTGACCGAAGCCTGGGACGCCTTCGGCCGCCCGTCCGATTTCCCCTTCCTTTCGCGCCTGCCTGCCAAGGGCGAGCAGCGAGAGCGACTGGCGCGTTTTCTGCGCGAGGAGGTGGTCCGCCACACCGAGCTGGGTCCAACCTTCCTGCGGCGTATGACGCGGCTGGAGGTTGACTACAGCTTGGCCGCCTGGGCACAAGGTCACTCCGGCCAACCGGTCGGGCTGCCCCTGCTCGCCCGCGCCCGCTGGCAGCACTTCCTGGCCAATCTGAAGGAGGCCGCAGAGATCGGCTGGAGGCAGGCGCGCGACCTCATCCTGGAACAGCGGCAGGCGATAGACGCTGCCGCCAAGGGGCCCTGGGAGCGAATGAGCGGCCTGGCCGGCGCGCCGGGGGAGTGGGACACGCACTGGTTGGTGCTGGCCGATCTGGCCGAGCTGGCCGCGGCAGCCGAGGAGGCGATGGAAGGAGCGGGCTCGCTCAAGAACGCCGCCGAGCTGGTAGCGGCCTACGCGGACCGCTGGTGGCAGATAGACCGCCTGCACCTGCGGCTCCGCGCGGCCTGCTCCACAGCCACCGGGCTCACGGCGGTGCGGCAGGTGGTCGACCGCGCCTACTTCGAGTACACTTCCCAGGTCAACGCGCATTTCGCCGAGTTGGTCGAGGGTGAGGGCATCTGGCCGCCGCAGGGGGCGGCGAGCGTCGCCGGGCTGCGGTCGGCGCTGTGGGCGGGCGGCGGGCGCCGGGCAGTGGTGGTGAGCGACGCCCTGCGCTGGGACTTGGCGCAGACGCTCCAGGAGCGGTTGGACGACGGCTGCTCGCCGACCCCGGTGCTGGCGACTCTGCCCGCCGAGACTGCTTTCGGCATGTCGGTCCTGCTGCCGCTGGGCAAGGAGCCGGTCACAGTGGAGTTCGGCGAGGGGCCGGACAAGTTGGCGATCCGGCAAGGCGACGGACCCAACCTGGCGACCCGCGAAGGCCGACGCGACTTCCTCAAGGCGAACCTCTCGGCGCCCGCCGGCAAGACGGCCGTCGAGTTCCTGGAGATGGAGGCGCTGCTGCAGGGGGCGAAGGTGCCGGCAGCCCAGACCGTGGTCGTCTTCGACAACAACATCGACGAGCAGGGCCACAAGGGCACCGAAGAGCTGCCGGCTCTGCTGGGGCAGCTCATCGGCAATCTCAAGCGCACGGTGGAGGTGCTGCACGCCGCCGGCATCGAGAAGGTGCACGTCGTCACCGATCACGGCTTCCTGCTCGTGCCACCGGAGCAGGTCGATGCCCTGGGCACTCCATCGGTCTCTGTGGGCGAAGTTTACCACCGTGACTACCGCTGGGCGGCGCTCAAACCGGATGCCCCGACCACCGAGGTAATCCGTCTGCCGCTTTCTTTGGCGCCAAAGTCCCACACGTTGGGTTTGCCAAGGGGCCTGCGCACCCTGGTCAAGGCCGTGGCGTACTTGCACGGCGGGCTGTCGCTGCAGGAGTGCGTCATTCCCCACCTGGTGTCGGTCCGCAGCCTGCCCCGCGTGCGTGTGGGTGTTGCTCTCCAAGTAAGCACCACCCACCTCTCGGGCGGAACGGTGCCCTTGATCATTCGTCCGGCGCTCGCCGAGGGCCAGACCCTGCTGGGTGGTGTCGAGCCGATTAGTCTGCGTCTGACTGTCGCGACGCTCGCCGCACCCGGACAGTCGTCAGTGGAGGTTGCCGAACCCGTCACCTTGGAGCTGAAGCCGGACGTAGAGGAACTACGGCCGCCGATCTACCTCAAGGAGGGGCTAGGCTTGCGGGCGGGCCAGGAGCTGATGTTGCAGGCCGTCGACGACGAGACCGGCGCCGACAAGGGCAAGATATTCCTGACCCTGCGCGTGGACTGGGACTAGGGAGGGGGAGAGATGACCATAGAGGCAATTGCCCTGGATGGGCTGGACGAGAAAGCGGCGGAGGCGTTTCCCGGCCTGGTGGTGCGCAAGGACCTGGTGCGCCGACTGCGCTCGGCTTACAGCGTGCCCATCTTTGTCATCGAGTTCCTCCTCGGCAAGTACTGCGCCGCCACCGATCCCTTGGTCATCGAACAGGGACTGGCCTTCGTGCATCGCAACCTCTCCGAGAAGTACGTCAAGCCGGACGAGTCGGAGGCGATCAAGTCGCGCATCCAGCTGCGCGGCAGCGACCAGATCATCGACAAGGTCTCCGCCACCCTGCGCGAGACCGACGACAAGTATTGGGCACGGCTGCACAACGCGCTGATCGACTTCGTGAATGTCGACCAGCAGCTGATCGAGGAGCACGACAGACTCTTGATGGGCGGAGTCTGGGCCGAGGTCTCGCTGGGCTACGACCCCAGCCTCAAGTTCCACAATGCCACCCGGCCCTTCTTCATCGAGAAGCTCAAGCCCATTCAACTCTCCACCCGCGGCATCGGCCCGGTGCAGGAGGCGCGCGCCGCCTTCAGTCGGGACGAGTGGATAGACCTACTGATCCGCTCCTTGGGGATGGAGCCCAACCACGAGTACTTCTCACCACGGCGCAAGTTGCTCTATTTGACCCGGCTCATTCCCCTCGTCGAGCGCAACTACAACCTGATCGAACTGGGCCCGCGCGGCACCGGCAAGAGCTTCGTCTACCAGCAGATCAGTCCCTACTGCCACCTGGTCTCGGGCGGACAGACCAGCGTGCCGCAGATGTTCGTCAACCTTGCCAGCGGCCAGCGCGGCCTGGTCTGCCTGTGGGATACCGTCGCCTTCGACGAGGCGGCCGGCGTCCGCTTCCAGGACAAGAACGGCATTAGCATAATGAAGAACTATATGGAAGACGGCACCTTCAGCCGCGGGCGCGAGATCATCAGCGCCGAGGGCTCCATCGTGTTCGTCGGCAACCTGGATGGCGACATCCAGACGATACTGCGCACCTCCAACCTTTTCTACCCGCTGCCCAAGGAAATGGACACCGCCTTCTTCGACCGCATCCACGCCTACCTGCCAGGCTGGGAGCTGGGCAAGACGCGCGACGAGTACTACACTAGCCACTTCGGCTTCGTCTCTGACTACCTGGCCGAGATACTGCGCCATCTGCGCAAGACCAGTTACGTGGACCTGCCGGAGAAGCTCTTCGCTTTCGGCAGCCACGTGGGCGGCCGTGACGCCAAGGCTGTGCGCAAGACCGTGAGCGGTCTGGTGAAGCTGCTGCATCCGAACGGCGACGTGACGAAAGGTGAGTTGGCCGAGTACATCGAGTTAGCGCTAGAGCTGCGCCGCCGGGTCAAGGAGCAGCTGAAGAAGATGGGCGGACTGGAGTACTGGGACGTCAACTTCAGCTACGTCGATCGGGAAACGAGCCAGCAGACCTTCGTGCCATTGCCGGAGAGTGGGGGCGGCACTGTCATCTCGGGCGATCCGTTGCCGCCGGGGTCGGTCTATACAATCGGCAGCGATCCGAGCGACCGCAGGCTGGCGATCTATCTCTTGCAGACCCAGATCAACCCCGGCAGTGGGCGGATGATCCCCTTGGGCAGCCTCTCGCCGGTGATGAAGGAGGCCCTCAAGGCAGCCGATGCCTACCTCAGGGCGCACATCCGCGACCTGGGCATCGACCGCGATCCCAAGCAGTACGATTTCACCGTGCAGGCGGTGAACCTCAATCAGGCCAAGGAGGGCGCGGAGACGGCCATCGCCTTCTTCATCTCGATGGTCTCGGCCCTCCTCGAACGGCCCACCGACCCGACGACGGTGATTATGGGCGAGATGAGCGTCAAGGGGATGCTGCAGAAGGTGAGCAACCTACCAGAGCGTCTCCAGATGGCCCTGGAAGCCGGCGCCAAGCGCATCCTGATCCCCAGCGAGAACAAGCGCGACCTAGCCGACGTGCCGGACGAGGTCCTGAACAAGCTGCAGCCCATCTTCTACACCGACCCCATCAACGCCGCCATCCGGGCGATGGGGTTGCAGTAGCCCTTCTGGGTTGCCGCGAGCTAGATCTCAAACCGTCCGTGCCTGAGATCGTGAGGTAGACCGGGGCAGCTGTCTCGTTGGTTATATGGCCAACAGACTACGGATAATGCCAAACTAGAACTAGTCTCTAGGATTCCACAAAATGAACTCCAGCGCGGAGGAGTTGAGGCGTGATAGGTTCAATAGATTACACGAAGTTCCTTGCTTTGTTCCATTCGGACAAGTTCAAGGAGCTTTGGCCAGCGCAGTCTTACGTCTTGAATTCATACGCGCAGTCATTCACTTCACACGCTGACGTGGCGGTGGAGCTACCTACGGGCGGAGGGAAGACCCTAATCTCCCTTCTTGTCGCTGAGCAATGGCGCAGGTCAAACCGGAAGGTGGCCATTTTGTCAGCGAACAAGACCCTTGCCCGACAGATGCGTTCTGAAGCGCAGGCACTTGGGATACCGGCAGTCTTGATGGAGGGCAGTAGGTACGACATACCCTCTCAAGACAAGCGTTCCTTCCAACGGGCTCAGAGCGTAGCCATCATGAATTATTGGGTGTACTTCAACCAACACCCGGTGATTGATCCCGCGAATCTTGTCGTGATGGATGATGCGCACTTAGCGGAGCACTGCCTTCACTCGCTTTATTCGGTGGAGATAAGCAGATTCGAGCATAAGGATCTATTCGCGAGACTCGTGGCTGAGCTGGCAAGTCGCTTTCCTGAGTACGCTGTGCTGGCGGATGCTTTGACGGACGATCCATCGCCAACAACCCCGCCCGAGCTTCTCTCCTTCGTTGATCAAATCGCCTTCGCTCCGCAGTTGAAGTCAATAATCGATGAGTCACCGCTCCTCCATAGCGACAAGGACCTTTCATTTCGCTGGGCAAGGGCAAGGAACTCGATTTCCGAAGCAAATATCTACCTGGGACTTAACTCGATCTGGATAAGGCCGTACATATACCCGCTGACCTCCAACCCGCACTACGATACGGCAAACCAACGGCTATACTTGAGTGCGACTATCGGAGAACCCGCCGATCTCAGCCGTCGACTTGGTGTTCGAAGGGTGGTCAAGATCCCCGTTCCGGATGAATATGCGGAGAAGACCTTCGGTCGACGCCTCATAATCATGCCACGTGAGGAGGAGGACGGGGGGCTGGGCAACGTCGGTGCGGCCGTGGTAACCGCTCTTCGCGCTCACCCGAAGTGCGTTTGGCTGTGCCTCAGTCAAGCAGAGGCGCTGAAGCTACAGTCTGCTCTGCCGAAGTGGCTCGCTTCTAACGGGCTGGTAGGACATACGACTTGGCTGCTGACCTCATTGGGCAACGAAATCGATGAGTTCAAACATTCTTCCAAGGGCCACCTGTTAGTGGCTGGCCGGTTCGACGGTATGGACTTCAGCGGCGATGAGTGCCGACTCGTTGTGTTGATGACACTTCCTCGTGCCATCAACCTCCAAGAGGAGTTCATTTCTGCCTACCTGCGCGACTCCGGGTTCATGACCAACCGGTTGAACCAGCGAATTGTCCAGGCTCTTGGTAGATGCAATCGATCTGATGACGATTTCGGGGTATATGTGCTCGCCGACAGAAGAATCGCCGCGTACTTCGGTCGGGAGTCAAACAAAGCACATTTGCCGGGGAATATGGTTGCCGAGATTGATATGGCGCAGGACGTTGCCGACGATCCCACTAGCTGCGTTCCTCGATTGGAGAAGTTCCTCAGGGCCGAGTTTCGGGAGTATGACCAAGACTTGCAAGACTATCGGGCTGCCGTAGGATCAGCACCGCAGCAGAACGAGATCGTTGACACTGCAAGCGATGAGGTCGTGGCGTGGAACGCGCTATTCGCAAGCCAGAACTACAAAGTGGCGGCGCAGTCCTTTGACAAGTGCTGGCAGACATCCCGTGCAGCTAATCTGCGGGAAATGGCCGCGTTGCACGGTTACCACCTGGCTAAGGCCCTGTATCTCGCGTCTCGGCTTGGTGAACCTTCAGCACGTGAAAAGGCACTTGCCGTGATGGAGCAAGCTATCCAGCGCGGTGGCAGAAGCTCATGGTTTAACCGAATGCGAGCATCTCTCAACAGAGCCTGGAGAACAGGCAATGTTTCAGCGGAGATAGCGAGACAGGAGTACGCAGAGACCATAGTTCGAACGTTTGATAGTCTCTTAGAGACTACGGGCACGCGCGGCAATAGGTTCGAGGAGTGGTGTCAGTCCGTAACTGCACAACTTGGAGCAGATGACCACAAGACTTATCAACGTGGGCTCCGGGAACTAGGCCGGACTCTAGGTTACACTGCGACGATACCAACAGGAACTGGTGTGTGCGATTGCCTTTGGCGAGGAGTGTTTGGGAACAGTCGAGAGGTCATCACGTTTGAAGCCAAGATCGAGCAGCAGCAGCGTGGTCAGCTCAGTTCTGCGGACGTTGGGCAGGTGCACAGTCAGTTCAACCGCGCAGTCACCGAGTACGGATCCAGCGGATACACCGTTCGCAGCGTGCTAGTCAGTCATCTACAGGCACTCACCCCCGATGCTGAATCTGCCGCAGGTGGTATTAGGGTCGTCACCAAGCAGTCACTCTTGGACCTTTGGGACAAGGTGCGGCTTACGCTCAGCGTGTACCGTGACGGGTGGTCGCTTGACGATCTCGCTGTTAGAGCTGCAGCAGCAGATGCATTGCGCACTAGAGTACCTACAACTGGTTGGCTAGTTCGGGCACTCAGTGTAGACCACCGATTCGTCTCTGGGGGCGACCTCCTTGCGGATTGGGGAAGCCCACACTGAGTCTGTAGATGGAATACCCGCGCGGCTGATCTGCTGCAGCGGCTCACAATCCACAGGTCCCTCTGGTCTTCCTAGGCGGAAGCAACTCCTGTCATTATCGGTGTTTCTGCTATGGCCCGTAACGCGGCCAGGAATTCGTCATCCGGCAACTGTACGACCTCGTAGCGGGGCGAGTCCGGTTCATACAGATCGCCTAGGGCAGCCTGCGTCGGCTTGTCGGGCACCAGCGGCCGCACGAACTTGTCGCCCAACACCGCGCGAAGACGAGCGCCGTCGTTGTAGAAGTACTCCTGCAGCAGGGGCAGGACGCGATGGTACCAGACAAAGCGCAGGCGCTGAGTATCCCCGTCATCCAAGAAGTAGCTGTGGCCGAGCTGGTGGTCCTTGTCGAGTAAGACGGCGATCCTCTCGTTAAGCCGCTCCAACAGGGCTCGGACGTCCACTTCTGCAACCTTCCCCAGGAGGGTGGGATCAGGCATCAGTTCGACGAACGTGAGTCGACGGCGGAGGGCGAGGTTGAGCAGCGCGATAGAACGGTCGGCGGTGTTCAACGTCCCGATGATGTAGAGGTTTGGCGGGACGCCGAACCTCTCCTGGGAATAGGGCAGGGTGACCGTGACCTCGTTCATCTGTCCGAGCCGCTTGTCGTCTTCTATCAATGTGATCAACTCACCAAGCACTTTGGCGATGTTGGCACGGTTGATCTCGTCGACTACCAGCAAATACGTGTGTTCTCGGTCGCGCTCTGCCCGCCGGCAGATGCGTTTGAACGCGCCGTCCACGACTTCGTAGCGCACGCCACCGATGCCATCGCTCAAGGGCCTAAGACCTTCCACGAACTCCTCGTAGGAGAAAGACTGGTGGAAGGTAACGAATTCGAGGAAATCGTGTCGCGGCAGACTGGGCTTGGGCACGTCGTTGCCGGCCGCAGTCAGCAGATGGCTCAGTTCCACGACCTCGTCGGGTGAAAGGTGGAACAAGGTACCGCGTGCGTTATTGGTAATGGGCTCGGACTGCTTCAACAACTCGTTGTCGACGATGGCCTGCCAATCAAGCGGATGAGCGAGTCTCTTCTCCGGCTGAATGAGGATGCCCTCTACCTCCTTGTCGTTCTCCATCCGTGTGTGCGGGCCCTCCTTCACCCGGGCGATGGCCACCATCTGCTTCTGGGGATAGGCGACGTAGCCGAACACGAGGTCGCCGGCCTTGGCCTGATCGAAGTTGCGCGCGATTCGCCCTTTGCTGAAGAACTCCTCACCACTCTTGAACAGCGTATCCCAGCTCCATTTGGCCGGGTTGGCGGTGATCCACCAGAACGAGGGTGTGCCGACCGCCGTCTCGTCGGATGGGCGCACCAGCGCCCGCAAGGCGGCAGCCGCGTCCCTGTCCTTGTTGGCAACGGCCTGCCAGTAGGCATCTGCCTTGACGGGCGACACGTTCTTGTGTAGCAGGAAGTAGTGGGCAAAATGGTTTACGAGCCACGTCTTGCCTGTACCTGGCGGGCCGTAGAGCAAGATGTTCCTGGTCGCGTCGGCGACCCCCACGAGGGGGGCTAGCGGCTGCGGCACCGGCCGTGGTAGTGGCGGAGGTGGAGGAGGTATTACACCTCTGACCATCTTATTCAGGGTACCGATTTCGTCATCCAAGTCCGGATAGGCACACTGAGGTAGGCATTGCGGACTTGGTTCCATTGTTCTATCGACAAGGTGGTCACAGTGCTCTGGGCAAATTGGAACGGCACCTTGACCGACTGCTTAATTCGCCAATCCACACGGCGAGAGTGGGCGTAGTGAGCATCGGTGCTAGGGTTGTCTGCCTCCCCTGCGGGAATGTAATCGCTCACGATGATGCCGACGCCCACTACTTCATCCTTGCCCTTGTTGGCGACCACGATGTGGTCCCGCTCGATGCTATTGACGAAGGGCCAAATGGAGCTCGCCCCACCGACGCCCTGCCCGGCCGCCTGGAGTGCTTGCCTCAAGGCGGCGGTGTCGACGAAAGTTGAGTAGTCGACATTTTCAAGCCAGCCAATCGCAATGCAGCCCTTATCCCGGCACATAGGCCAGATCTTGGCGCTCTCGCCCGGCGCTACCTTCCACACTCTGCCTAGTGGCGGCATTCGGTCATAGAGGAACTTCTCCATCTGCTTGGTGTCGAAGTCTGCGAACTCCGGCTGGCTACGGAGGAATCTCAGCAGCTGACGATTCTGGCTATGGAAATCACCGGTCGGCTTCTCACCGAAGCATGTGAGGAAATGGCTTAGGTGCGCCGGGTTGTTGATCGGCAGGAACTCCTCCGGGAAGTACAGATAGAGAGGTTTGCTGCGCAGCGAGTACCGATTCTGCCCGAGCTTAGAGCTGCCCAGGGCGTCAAGCCTGTCGAAGTTGCCTGCCTGCACTTCGCTAATAAGCGCCAACAGCCCTTGCTTGATCCGAGTCAGGGCATCTTCCGGGCTCTGGTACCATTTGTTCCAGCGCCACGTCCCGCCCCCGGAGCTCCACCAGACGCCGAACTTGGCTGAGCTTCCCCCCCTTATGCTGCCTAGTTCCACCGTCTCGTGTTCCAACCAATAGCAGAAGCTGTCGGTCTTGCCGATCGCATACTGATCGAGGGTCAGTTCGCTCAACCTATCGATCGGGAACTTCTGGACAAAACTATCTCGGAGCCGCTGGAGCTCGTCGCTCATTACCTTGTCGTTGTGCGTGGACCATTTGGCCAGCTCGGCCCGCCAGTCTCTGCTCTGACTATCCACCTGGTTCCTCCCGGC
Organism: Chloroflexota bacterium; assembly: GCA_023473795.1. Lineage (GTDB taxonomy): Bacteria > Chloroflexota > UBA6077 > FW602-bin22 > JAMCYS01 > JAMCYS01. Next base: position 19,024 of record JAMCYS010000155.1, read on the forward strand.
CCAGCAGGGCCTTCAAGTAGTGGGCGATCTTAGCGCACTCTTGGCGACTACCGAGGTCTACTCGCAAGTCTAATGTGCCGATAGCAACGGAAGTTTGGCCTCGCTCGAACGTAAACTCGGCGTGCAAAGCCTCAGTCATCTCTGCAGTCTGGGGATATAGCATCACGATCCGGGAGCAGTCATAGCATTGCGCATACGCATGCATCTGATAGAAGTCATCTTGCCCTACTCCTAGCGCGACGTCGCGAGGATTCAGCTGCTTGTACTTGGCGTCAAGAAGCAATGGGCAGCTTCCCTGACTGCGGACAACCAAGTCCGGTCTCAGCTTGAAGACCTGCGTGTCTTCGCGTCGGGCAAGCCATCGTGCCACACCGCGGGACTGCGGCAGGAGGTCTCCCGTTTGCAGGGAATCTGGCAAGACATCCAGGCGGTGCCGACTGATGAACGCTACGGCGAAGGCTTCGAAGAGGCTGTTCATATCGAACATCAGTGAGAAATTGGCAACGTCGCCGGCAGCCATCTGCAGGGAACTGCCATCTAGGAAGAGGCGAGCCAGGTTCAGCAGCGGGGCAAAGCGTTGGTTTAGCCGCGTGATGAGGGTGGGGCTGGCGGCCGTCACATTCATAGCCGGAGCCAGTGCGACATCGTCCATCCACTGCCGCAAGTCGGCCAATAGCTCGCGGTTGCCGGCGTCCCGGGTTAGATGCCACAGCCGCTCGGTCACGAAACGGAATACCTGGTTCAGGGGGTTGTCGGTCGTGAACTCGTCATACGTAACACAGAGAGTGTGCTGTCGCTCCAGGCGGCGGAGCTGCTCGCCTACCCGCCATTTTCCACGAAGGATAGGCAGCTCGTCGTCGTTCGACTGATAGGTCCGGTGGGCACCACGCTTCCACTCCTCCGCAAGGTGCGATGCGAACAGGTGAGTAAGTATTTCGAACCAATCTAAGTCTCGCTGCAGAAGTGGGACGAGCTCTTGCTCGCGAACCGACAGGCTTCCTACGTAGGCCAGCATATACAGCAGGTTGCGAGTCGCGTCGCGAATGTGCGCTGTTCTGTCGCCTGTATCTTCGGATCGGTAGGTCTTCGGCAGCACTTGGATTGTGCGGGTCCCAAGGCGGACAACGCCCACGAACTGCGTCGACTGCAGCGCCCGCTCGCCCTGCCGTACGGTTGGCCGCAGGATCTCCGCGCCCATAGCGCGCCGTAGCCGCTCTAAGTATCTAACAGTAAGTCCTTTGTACTTCCGCTAGAATGGTCTTGTAGCGGAGGTACGAGATGATCCACGTTCGACAACCGACCGACGACGAAATGCGAGAACTCAAGCGACACATGAAGCGACAAGAGGTGGGCCGCATCAGCCAGCGTGCCCACATGGTCTTGCTGTCGGTGGAACGGCACACAGTGCCTGAGATCGCCGAGCTCTTCGGCGTCTGCCGTGCCACCGTTCGTTCTTGGCTGCGCCGCTTCGACGCCGCCGGTCCGTCTGGGCTGTACGATGAACCACGCAGCGGGCGCCCGCGCAAGGCCAACAGGCGGGTAGAGCAGAACGTCAGCCGTCTGCTCTGCGCCGACCCCAAGGAGGTCGGCTATCTGGCCACCTTCTGGACGGTCGGTATGCTGGTGCTGGCGATAGCCAAGACCCTGGCCGTGCACCTCAGCGTCGGCTCGATGCGGGCGCTCCCGCATCGGCTCGACTTGCGCTGGGGGCGTCCCCGGCTGGCGATGCCGTGCAAAGTCGACCCCCAGAAGGCCACCAAGCAGTGGGCGATCGCTGAGGCCGTCGTCGCTGCCAGCCCCGGAACGGCGATCCTCTATGCGGACGAGTCGCGTATCCAGTTGCTGCCCCTGATCCGGGCCATGTGGCACTGGGTGGGCCAGCAGGTGCGCGTCCCCACGCCCGGCAGCAACGTCAGCCGTGCTGTCTTCGGGGCGCTGGACATCGACACCGGGGGCTGGGTCTACACGGTTCGCGAGCGGATGCGCAAGGAGGACTTCATCGCCTTTCTTGAACACCTCTTGGTGACCTATCCCGAGGCCCCGATCATTCTGATCGTCGACAATTACAGCAGCCACACCGCCCACGTGGTGAGGCATTGGCTGGTGGATCACCCGCGGCTGCGGCTGTACTACCTGCCCAAGTACTGTTCGCATCTGAACCCCGTGGAGCCGATCTGGGGGCGCCTCAAAGAGAAGGTGGCCGCCAATCGGCTATATGGTTCGATCAATGCCCTACTCGACACGGTGGAGTCGTTCTTCACCGAGATGACACCCGCGAAGGCGCTCGTTTGGGGCGCCGCCTGAACGTTCAATGTACTTTCTATGACCTACTTAGAGCGGCCAGGTCGCGGTCATTCCAGCCCCACGGCCTGACCTCGTGTTCGAAGAGCGCAATGGTAGGTTTCAATCAGGCGCCTCAAACCAGTGGCTGTTGGGTATACTAGCCAGGGTGCAGGCGTTAGTCAAGACAGCTGAAAAGCGGTGTCGGTACTTGGATAGCCAACGGTTATGAGTTGGGTCGGGCTGACAACTAATAGAGACTTGTGGAGGCACCGACTGGTCTAGTTACTCCGGCTCGCGGCAACGAGTCGGGCAGAGATTGCAGAGCCCGCGCACGCTGAGGTCGGCCCGGCCCGCACGGTTCCTTAGTCGCGCTTGCGAGAAAGGTATAGCACTCCCACACCGACCTCAGGGCGACGGTACCGCTTGGCACCGAAATGGCACCGGAATGAGCAGATACCATGCACCTGATGGACATTACTTGACCGTAATGTGTTCATACGAGACGATAACGCGCATTATTGGTCAAGTCAGAGGCACTTGCTGGATACAGTAGATCCATTAGACGGCGCTTGTCTGATTCCTAAACCGTGTGTCGGCCGTTCGAGTCGGCCCAGGGGTACCAAATATAGGGGTCTGGACTAATCCAGACTCCTATATGTTGTGTTGGACGCCGAGACCGTGTGTCGTTCTCGCCTTCTCTGGTCGTGTCGTGACATTCTTGGCAACGAAATGGCAACGGAATCCTGGAGCACCTGGCGGGGACACAACCGACACCACTCGCACGTCCTGTCCGGGGTCAAGCGAGAGGCGCTGGATCGGATTGGCGACCTACAGAGACACGAGCCTATCGATGGTCTACTATCGATGGTCTACTTTGACAAAAGGCCACGCGCGTGCTAGATTGTCCCCAACTTGATGCACACGTTTGCGCGGTGGGGGAAGAATGGACCCGACAGTCAGGCTCGTCACCAGTCGCGATGTCGCCGCAGCGGCCGGGGTTTCGCGCTCCACGGTCTCTCGGGTGCTCAGTGGAGTGGCTGCAGACCGGATCAGCGCCGAGACGCAGGCACGTGTGCTTCGTCTGGCCACCGAAATGGGTTACACTCCCCACGCTGCTGCTCGGCAGCTACGCCTGCGGCGAGCCAATACTCTAGGACTGATCCTGCCGCCAATGTCGCAGCGCTTTCCCGGCACTCACGCGTTCGCCCAGTTCCTCAATAGCATCACTGAGGTCAGCGACAAGGCAGGCTACAGCCTGCTGGTCAGCCCGGCCAGTTCGCCGGAGCGAACGGTGCAGATGTTCCGCAATAGGCAGATCGACGGCGTGCTCATCACCCACCCGCGCGAACTGGACGCCTGTTTGGACGAACTGCTGCGAAACGGCGCCCCGGTCGTGCTGATGAACCAGCCAATGAATGGGCGAGAAGTCAATTGGGTTGATTTCGACAACGTCGGAGCCACCCGTGCTGCCGTGCAGCACCTCATCGAGCGAGACCACCGCCGCATCGGCTGCATCACCAGCGAGCCGGGCTTCATGGTTGCCGCTTTGCGCCTCCGCGGCTACCGTGAAGCTTTGGAACGGAACGGACTCCAGGTTAGGTCGGAGTTCGTCGTGTCCGCGCGCGGCCCGCTTCTGGCTTCGCAGGGCGCCGAGGCGATGAAGCAGCTGCTGGCGTTTCCGGAGCCCCCCACGGCGGTGATGTGCTACCGGGACCAGCTGGCCTTCGGGGCGCTACGGGCCATCGAGGAGGCCGGCCTGCGCGTGCCGGGCGACATCGCCGTGGTCGGCTTTGACGATGACCCGGCCAGCGCCTACCAGCACCCGCCACTGACCACTGTCCGTGCCGATTTCCGGGCCACAGGGCGTGCTGCGGCAAGTATGCTGATCGACCTGATCGAGGGTAGGGGCTCCCGAGGTTCCAATGTCCTGCTGCCAACCGAGTTGATCGTCAGACAGTCCTCTTAGCGTGCTTCTACCCCGTGACTTGCCAGCTAACCGTACAGCACAAAGCCCATGTTCCTCGCCCAGTTCGTGACCTGACGTACTGACTTCGCTTCCTAGCCTGCTGTATAGCCGCCAGCGCTGAAGCCCCCGTCGACGACGATCAGCTGCCCGGTAATCATGTCCGACGCCCTGGCGGCTAGGAACGCGACCACGCCGACGATCTCGTCTGGGCGCCCAAAGCGGCCCAGTGGCGAGCCGCTGAGAAAACGGGCGAAGAAAGCCGGATTGGCTGCCTTGGCACGCTCGTGCATCGGGGTCAGGAACACGCCGGGCGCGATGGCGTTGACGCGGACGCCGTAAGGTCCCCATTCGACCGCCATAGTGCGGGTGAGTTGAACCACTCCGGCCTTGCTTACGGAATAGGCCAGCGCCTTCGGCTGGCCGAACGTCCCGGCGGTAGAGGCGAAGTTGACAATGCGGCCGAAGCCGCGTTGGGTCATTACCTGCCCGGCAGCCTGGCAGGCCAGCAGCGTTCCCTTCAGATTCACGTCCAGAACGGTCTGCCAGGCCTCCTCGGGGTAGTCAATGGCGAAGCCGGGCCTGCCGATGGCGGCGCAGTTGACGAGGATGTCCAGGGAGCCGAAGCGATCAACCGTGGCCTGAACCGCCGCGTCGACCTGCACTCGATCTGTGACATCAACCGCCACCGCCAGCCCGCGCCCGCCGCGCTGCAGGATGGCCTCGGACACCTCCCGTGCGCCCTGGCCGTTCACATCGGCCACGGCGATGGCGGCACCCAACCGAGACAGACCAAGCGCAATCTCCCGGCCCAGCCCGCTTGCGCCCCCGGTGACCAAGGCGACCTGGCCCTCCAGTCCTAACAGATCGGTGAGATATGCCGCGTCCGTACTTGCCCTCCCGCGTGTAATACGAGAGCCGGCCCAGTATAGCCATTCCCTGGCCGGCGCCGTTCGGCCGGCCAGGGAACCTCCGGGCCGGTCTAGAGTTGGCGCTCAATCTGCAGATGCTTCGGGCGCTGAATCAGTTCCAGAGTATACCTGTCAGGATCGTGCAAATAGACCACGTATCCGCCCTTGTTGGGGCCATCCACGAGCCGAACCGGCTCGGAAACGAACTTTACTCCCCGCTCTGACCAGCGGCGATATATCTCTGGGAGATCCCTCACGTGGAAGCAGACGTGCGCGGAGCCAACGTCGCAGGTCCGCATCTCGGTGTTGTAGTCCTTGCCCTGCGGACTGAGGTACTCCATGATCTCCAGCAGGTGATCGCCCATCTTGACCAGCGCCCAAATCATATGAGTGCCAGGGAGACCAGTTATGCGCTCGACGACATCTCCTTGCAGGTCGGCGTCTCGCGCCACTGGGAAGCCGAGAAGGTCACGGTAGAAGGCGAGCGAGCGCTCCAGGCTGTGCACCGTGAAGGAAGTGTGATGGGTGTACAGTAGCCAATCCTCAGACACCGTGCTATCTCCGTGATCTAGAAATCGGCGGGGCGAACGGTGCGGCCGTTGCTCTCATGGACAGCCCGCGCCAGCTGCATCGACTTCCAGGCATCCTCGATGTACGATGCCCCCTCCTGGCGCTGGCCGCGGACGGCCTCGGCGAAGGCCGCGAGCTCGTAAGCGTAGCCCTGCAGCAACAGCGAGCGCGCCCCGGGCATAGCGAAGGTGGGCTCCCAGAGCAGCGATGGCTCATCCCCGCTCACCGGCTCGGTGCCAAGGGGGATGGCGGGATGCTCGGTGAGGTGTATAACGTCGTCGATGGCCAACCAGCGCCCCTGGCCGGCAATCTCCACGCGCTCGTTGGGCTTGTTCCAGCTGTAGTGCTCACCGCTCGTCAGAACGCCTATGGCGCCGCTGGCAAAGCGCAGGAGCGCGTCGTATGTTTCCAGGCCTCCGGCGCTGTTGCGCAGCGCGGTCAACTCTGCAACCTCACCCATGAGGTAGCGGACTAAATCCAGCTGATGGATGGCCTGCTCACGCAGGAATTGCCAGCCGCCGGGGCTGGGAGGGAACCGACCCGTGGAGAACTTGCCGGAGTAGTGGGAGACTTCCCCGAGCCCACCCTCGCGGACAATGGCCCGTGCACGCCGGTAGGCGGGAGCAAATCGTTTGTTGAACCCGACCTGGACGACCAGCCCAGACTTCTCCGTTAGGCTCGCCATCTCCCTGCTTTCTTCGAGCGTATCGCCTGGCGGCTTCTCCATAAACACGTGCTTGCCGGCCGCCAGCGCGTCTCGGACCACGCGCAGGAACGCCTCCGGCCGCACGGCGACGACCACAGCCTCCAAACGGTCGTCCGCGAGCAGGCGTTGGTGATCGGTGTAGACGTGGCCGCAGCCGATCTTGAGGCCGAGGTTGCGCGCCCGCTCCTCTACCAGGTCGCACAATCCGACAAGTTCGACAGGTGCGTAGAACACGCAAGGCAAGCGGTTGAGGCTGGCGTGCCTTCCACAGCCGATGAAGCCGATGCGAACTGGATCCATGAAGAGAACCTCCCATCTAGTATTGGCTTCCACCTAATGCTTCGTTGGTCACCAATCGACACGCAGAGGAACTTGCGCTTGATGCGCGCATGCTCCGCGGCAAAGCGCCAGTTGACCCTTCCACCCGCCGCGTTGCGGCGCTCCTGCCAGGCCTTGACCTCGGCTGCCAAGGTCGCGAAGTCCGGGACGTCTCGGTCGAGTCACTGGCGGCCGAGCACGGAGCGTCCGTTCTCAGGGATGCTCAGCCAGCTGCCACGCTTGCGCGTGTGCTGGATTTCAATCTTGTGCGCCAGCCGCTTTGACTCGGCCGGCGGGAAGGCATCGCACAGGGACGTGGGCGTATTAGTGTTTAAACCGGCTATCACCGGAACTGATAGCTATCGATCTCCAGTCCGGGACAGGCGCAAGGACCTGGATAGGCGAGCAACAGATCACTCCTCCGGTGTCTAGACGCAACTGCACCGCTTCACCCAGCGCGGATTCAGTAGCGGCCAAACTCATCGACCAGTTGGGTTACAAGGCGCACGCGTTCCAGGAGGCCGTCGGGCGGCACCTCATCACAGACGCCAATGATGAACCGGCCGTGCGCCTTGTGATAGGTGATGCAGTCCATTACCACATCGCGAACCATGTCCTCTTCATACAGCGGGCTGAAGAGCGCTCCGGGTACCCCGCTCCACAGGATCAGGTCAGGCCCAGCTAGCTCACGCATCTCGCTGACCGCCACGTCACCCAGAGGCCACGGAGTCAGCGACTGGGCACAATCCACGCCTGTTGCCGCAATGTGCCGCAGAAGGGCTCGAAACGTGCCGTCGACGTGCACGAACAGCTGCTTACCCGCTGCCCACAGGCCGGGGAGACGGCGTCTATAGTAAGGGGCGTAGTATGTGTTGAAGATGGACGGACTGACCACGTGGCCGGTGATGTTGTCCGCCAGGTAGACGAGCGGCGCCGGAGCCGCCTCCACTATCTCAAATATCGGATCCATGGCCCGCTCCATGGTCCGCTCCGTCCTCTCCATCTCATCCCGGGCGTCAGCCAAAGCGTAGGAGGCGTTCACTATGCCCATCCAGTGAGTGATGAGGCTGGCCATGGGGGTCTTTGGCGGACAGGATGAGACTACGCCCACGCCGTCCCACAGTTCCATCTGACGGCGTTGTTGCCGATAATCAGCACTCACGTGCATGTGTTCGTAGACAAAGCGCAACGTGCGCAGGTCCTCCACCGAAGCCACTGCCCGCTTCGTGATCGCCCAGCAATAGGATCCTGGCCCGTAGGTTCTGACTTGACTCAAGGTCCCCACAGGTGTCCGTATTTCAATTTCCTCAAGCGCAGGGTCCCCGATCCCATCTGTTTGGTAGACGGCTGAGATTGCCACGTCCTCGTACTCAGCCGACCAAGGCATCGTCAAAGCGTGTTCATGGCATCCGCAACCCATCTCGCGGTACAGCTGGACAACGCCGTCACCCTCGTAATTGTCGTGCGCAGGTACGTTGGGTGCAGGAAACCGGTTACCATAAAGATCGAGCACGTGGTCGGCTCGATACCGTTGCGGTAGCGTTCCGCGCCGCACCGACGCGTTGTACCAGTATACGAGGTCCGCAAACCAGGGCACGACGTCAGGGCGCTCGCCTTTGAAGACTGACAACAGCCTCTCGTCGACTCTCACCTTGCTGCTTCCACTTTGCGACCCCTTCTTGTATGCCAGGGGCGAGAAGATTGCCTACCGACGTTGAACGTCGCCGCGTGCGCACACGTTTGCATCGAGCGCATATTAGCACCGGCTCAGCGCTCTGTCAAGGCATTGTACTCGTCCTGGGATTCTATCCCCTTGACTGGGCCGCTCCCCCATGCTAGCATGCGCACACGTTTGCATTGGCGGGGCGTGTACTGCTGGTTCTCCTGGATGCTTGCGTATTCGCGCCAGCGGCCTGGCGGTGGACGGCCGGCGCTCGCAAGGGCAAGCGCGGCGGGGCACTGTCTGACGCCAGGCAGCCGACGCATCGCGCGGCGGGCCTCGCTGGGGGCGGTGTCGTCCAGCGGCAGCGATAATCGTGCGGGAGGTGAGGTGAAGCGGTAATCAGTCCTCGGCGCTCGCCTATCGTCAGAGCGGCGCCCCTCGCGGTCGGCAACAGACTACCGGGAAAAGGGGCAGTCACTGTGGTGACAGAAGACAAGCGCGGACCAGGTTAGCTTATTGGGCAGAAGAGGCAGCACTCGGCAGGA
>JAMCYS010000112.1 GCA_023473795.1 Chloroflexota bacterium
GGGCAACGGGGCATACAGACACTCCACTGGCCAGGGATGGATTGGTCTGCTGACGTGTGGGAGCACCGCGACGACCAATCTGCGCTGAGAGTCTACCATCGCTCTATCACCATGCGAAATCCAGACTTAGTGGTGGGATTGATACCGGGGCGAGAGGGTGGGATGACATGGTAGACGAGGTTGACCTCCACGACCGCCTGGAGCAGGTTCTTTGGCGGATTGCCGCTGCCGCCTGGCGCTCTGGCCGCCGGCCGGAAGATGTCACTCTGATCGCCGTCTGCAAGACCTGGCCGACGAGCGTCGTCAAGGCGGCCTACGACCTTGGCCTGCGCCACTTTGGCGAGAACCGCGTGCAAGAGGCGGCCGCCAAGTTCTCCGAGTTCCGCCCCGCCGACCTCGTGCTCCACCTCATCGGCCATCTCCAGAGTAACAAAGTCAGGCAGACCGCGGCGTTGTTTGACAGCGTCGACTCGCTGGACAGCCTCGGCCTGGCCGGTCTGCTCGCGAAACAGGCCGCTGTCCGGCCGACGCCCCTGCCGGTGCTGCTGGAAGTCAACGTGGCGGGCGAGGAGAGCAAATTCGGCCTGGCCGTGGAGGCGGTGCTGCCGATTCTGCGCGACCTTCAGGATCTGCCGTCACTGCGCCCGCTGGGCTTGATGACCGTGGCGCCCGTCGTCTCTGATCCCGAAGAAGTGCGGCCCGTCTTCCGCCGTCTGCGCGAGCTGCGCGATGAGTGCCAGCAGGCTCTGGGCCTGCCGCTGCCCGAGCTCTCGATGGGCATGACCAACGACTACGCCGTGGCCATCGAAGAGGGCGCAACCGCGATCCGCGTCGGCCGCGCCCTGTTCGGCGAGCGAGCCTGACGCGAGCCCCCCGGTGAAACCGGGGTGTCACTGTGGTAGAATTGAAGGCGGAAAAAGCCAGAGAGAAGGAGCGCGGTTTCCTTGCCTTATTGGGTTTACGGTTTTATTCATCAATTCGTGAATCTGCTCTTCACCGCCCTGATCATCGCCATCGTAGCTCGGGCGCTGCTGTCCTGGTTCAACCTGGCGCCCGGTAACCGCTTGAGCGTCATCCTGGAGGAAATCACCGAGCCAATCATCGCGCCCATCCGGCGCGTTATGCCGCGGATGGGCATGCTGGACCTTTCGCCCCTAGTGGCGATCATCCTGCTGCAGGTGATCCAGTCTCTGCTGTTGCAGATTCTTTCCTAGCGGGGGGTCGGCAGCCCGAGGCGTTGGAAAACCTCAGCCTCGGCCATCTGCTCGATTTCGAGCACCTTGTTGCGAGCGCCGTGACCGGACACAAGCGTCACGGCACTCTTGCTTATGCGCAGCTTGTCGGCGAGTAGCTCGACCAACGCCTTGTTGGCCTTGCCCTCCACGGGAGGCGCCGTCAGGCGCACCTTGAGGACGCCGCCTTCCCAGCCGACGATGTCGTTGGCTTTGGCACGTGGCTGTACTCGCACCGCCAGGCGTGCCACTTACCCGCCTCTCGCCGTCAGGGGCTGTGCTACAATGCCGGCAGAGGCTATGAGGAGGTCTACCCTGTGGAGATAACTTGGCTTGGTCACTCTTGCTTCCGCCTCCGGGGCAAGAACGTTACTATCGTCACCGACCCCTACGAGGACAGGATCGGCTACCGCCTGGGCCGGGTGTCGGCCGACATCGTCACGGTCAGCCACAACCACTACGACCACAACAACGTCAGCGCCGTCGGCGGCAACCCCAGAGTCATCAAGGGTCCCGGCGAGTATGAGATCGGCGGCATCTTCATCACCGGCGTGCAGACCTTCCACGATGCCGAGTCGGGCGGCAAACGAGGACCCAATACCGCCTACTTGATTGACATGGACGACCTAGTGACCTGCCACCTGGGCGACCTGGGCCACGCGCTAACGGCGCAACAGGTCGAGGACATGAGCAACGTGGACATTCTCCTGGTGCCGGTCGGCGGCAGCGTCACCATCACCGCGACGCAGGCGGCGGAGGTCATCAGCCTTATCGAGCCGCGCATCGTCATTCCAATGCACTATCGCACTGAGGGGCTGCAACTGGAGATCGACCCGCTGGAACGCTTCGCTCGTGCCATGGGTCTGAAGGAAATCAAGCCGCTTCCCAAACTGAGCGTCACCAGGAGCAACCTGCCCGAGGAGACTCAGGTGATGGTCTTGGACTACAAGACGCGCTAGGGCCGGGGTCCTAGCTGACGTCCTTGTTCAGCTTGGCTAGAAACTCGCGGTTGTCCTGCGACTTGAGTATGCGGCCGATAACCAATTCCGTGGCCTCGGTGCCGCCGACGGCGCTGATCATGCGCCGCAGTGTCCATACCTGCTTCAGAACGGCCTCGTCGAGCAGCAGCTCCTCGCGGCGGGTGCCGGAGCGCGGGATGTCGATGGCCGGGAAGACTCTCTTCTCGGACAATTTCCTGTCCAGTACCAGCTCCATGTTGCCGGTGCCCTTGAACTCCTCATAGATGACGTCGTCCATGCGGGAGCCGGTGTCGACCAAGCAAGTGGCGATGATCGTCAGACTGCCGCCTTCCTCCACGTTGCGGGCAGCGCCGAAGAAGCGTTTGGGCGGATAGAGCGCGGCCGGGTCGATGCCGCCGGACAGGGTGCGGCCGCTGGGTATCACCGTCAGGTTGTAGGAGCGCGAGAGCCGGGTGATGCTGTCCAATAGCACCACCACGTCGCGGCCGCCTTCCACCAGCCTCTTGGCGCGGTTTAGCCCCATCTCCGCCACGATGGCGTTGTCCTCCACCGGCTCGTCGAACGTCGAGCTGATGACCTCCGCTCGCACCGAGCGTTTGACGTCGGTCACCTCTTCGGGGCGCTCGCCGATCAGTACCACCATCAAGTGCGTCTCGGGATAATTGGCCGCGATGCCGTTGGCGATGTGCTTGAGGATGGTGGTCTTGCCGGCCTTAGGCGGCGAGACGATCAGACCGCGCTGGCCCTTGCCGATCGGGGAGACCAGGTTGATGAGGCGCTGTGTGACGTTAGTAGAAGTGGTCTCGAGGTTGAAAATCTGCTGAGGGAAGATGGCCGTGAGGGTGTCGAAGTGCGGTCGTCGCTTCGCAACCTCGGGGTCAAGGCCGGACACAAGCGTCACGGCACTCTTGCTTATGCGCAGCTTGTCGGCGAGTAGCTCGACCAACGCCTTGTTGGCCTTGCCCTCCACGGGAGGCGCCGTCAGGCGCACCTTGAGGACGCCGCCTTCCCAGCCGACGATGTCGTTGGCTTTGGCACGTGGCTGTACTCGCACCGCCAGGCGTGCCACTTACCCGCCTCTCGCCGTCAGGGGCTGTGCTACAATGCCGGCAGAGGCTATGAGGAGGTCTACCCTGTGGAGATAACTTGGCTTGGTCACTCTTGCTTCCGCCTCCGGGGCAAGAACGTTACTATCGTCACCGACCCCTACGAGGACAGGATCGGCTACCGCCTGGGCCGGGTGTCGGCCGACATCGTCACGGTCAGCCACAACCACTACGACCACAACAACGTCAGCGCCGTCGGCGGCAACCCCAGAGTCATCAAGGGTCCCGGCGAGTATGAGATCGGCGGCATCTTCATCACCGGCGTGCAGACCTTCCACGATGCCGAGTCGGGCGGCAAACGAGGACCCAATACCGCCTACTTGATTGACATGGACGACCTAGTGACCTGCCACCTGGGCGACCTGGGCCACGCGCTAACGGCGCAACAGGTCGAGGACATGAGCAACGTGGACATTCTCCTGGTGCCGGTCGGCGGCAGCGTCACCATCACCGCGACGCAGGCGGCGGAGGTCATCAGCCTTATCGAGCCGCGCATCGTCATTCCAATGCACTATCGCACTGAGGGGCTGCAACTGGAGATCGACCCGCTGGAACGCTTCGCTCGTGCCATGGGTCTGAAGGAAATCAAGCCGCTTCCCAAACTGAGCGTCACCAGGAGCAACCTGCCCGAGGAGACTCAGGTGATGGTCTTGGACTACAAGACGCGCTAGGGCCGGGGTCCTAGCTGACGTCCTTGTTCAGCTTGGCTAGAAACTCGCGGTTGTCCTGCGACTTGAGTATGCGGCCGATAACCAATTCCGTGGCCTCGGTGCCGCCGACGGCGCTGATCATGCGCCGCAGTGTCCATACCTGCTTCAGAACGGCCTCGTCGAGCAGCAGCTCCTCGCGGCGGGTGCCGGAGCGCGGGATGTCGATGGCCGGGAAGACTCTCTTCTCGGACAATTTCCTGTCCAGTACCAGCTCCATGTTGCCGGTGCCCTTGAACTCCTCATAGATGACGTCGTCCATGCGGGAGCCGGTGTCGACCAAGCAAGTGGCGATGATCGTCAGACTGCCGCCTTCCTCCACGTTGCGGGCAGCGCCGAAGAAGCGTTTGGGCGGATAGAGCGCGGCCGGGTCGATGCCGCCGGACAGGGTGCGGCCGCTGGGTATCACCGTCAGGTTGTAGGAGCGCGAGAGCCGGGTGATGCTGTCCAATAGCACCACCACGTCGCGGCCGCCTTCCACCAGCCTCTTGGCGCGGTTTAGCCCCATCTCCGCCACGATGGCGTTGTCCTCCACCGGCTCGTCGAACGTCGAGCTGATGACCTCCGCTCGCACCGAGCGTTTGACGTCGGTCACCTCTTCGGGGCGCTCGCCGATCAGTACCACCATCAAGTGCGTCTCGGGATAATTGGCCGCGATGCCGTTGGCGATGTGCTTGAGGATGGTGGTCTTGCCGGCCTTAGGCGGCGAGACGATCAGACCGCGCTGGCCCTTGCCGATCGGGGAGACCAGGTTGATGAGGCGCTGTGTGACGTTAGTAGAAGTGGTCTCGAGGTTGAAAATCTGCTGAGGGAAGATGGCCGTGAGGGTGTCGAAGTGCGGTCGTCGCTTCGCAACCTCGGGGTCAAGGCCGTTCACGGCCTCGACGCGCAGCAGACCGTAGTATTTCTCGCTCTCCTTGGGCGGCCTGATCTGGCCGCTGACGTAGTCGCCCTGGCGCAGGCCGAAACGGCGAATCTGCGACTGCGAAACGTACACGTCATTCGGCCCGGGCAGGAAGCGCTCCTTGCGCAGGAAGCCGAAGCCATCCTCCACCACGTCGAGGACTCCGCCGCCAAACAAGTAGCCCTGCTGCTCGGTTTGTGCCTGGAGGAGGCGGATGATGAGGTCCTGCTTGCGCAGGCTGCTGTAACCGGTGACGCTTAGTTCTTTGGCGAGGTCCTGTAGATCGTCGAGTCTTTTCGCCTCGAGCTCTCCCAGACTGAGCATATGCTAGCTACTCCTTTGGGGTTTGTTGGGGGGCACGGCCACCTGCCTGCACGGCGATCAACTCCTCAGCAGAGCGCCGCCCGCCAGCAATCAAAGGCAGCAATTGGCTGGTGTTAGCAAGTGGGCTAGAGTGCACGGACGCTTGGTGAACCGCCACCCCGCGACCTTTGGCCGGGGATTCCATAGACTCCGAGTCAGGGTCAAACGAGACTGGAGGGATAGTCGCGCAAAAGAGGTACCGGGTTGCGATACTTCCGCGCAGCATTATAACACAGGCCGGCGGCCCGGTCAAATCAAATCGCTCGTCAACAGCGAAACAGCCTGCGACCTCCCTTCATCGCAGGAATTGAGCCAGAAGCGTGCTTTACAGGCAGGAGGCCATCTGCTACACTGGGCCCAATAGGCACTGGTGATTGGGGGTTGAACGATGGGCAACCGAGATCGACAAAAAGGCGACGTCAAGAAGCCGAAGAAGGTCACCCCTCGCCAGAGCAAGCCGCTGGCTAGCACGGCGCTGGTTCAGCCACTGCAGGTGCCGGATCTAGTGCGCAAGAAGAAGCGCAGCGAACCGGAGCCGGAAGAGGAGTAGGCGGCAAGCTCAGCCGTTAGGGTGAGAAGCGGGCGGGCCGGGCCTCAGCGCCCGGCCCGTTGCCTTGCCCGCCAGCAACGACTCTATAGGACAACGGTCCAGATGCGTGCGCGGGTTCTGCCCACCGATCTCGTCGATTTGCATACGCACAGCATGGCCAATGACGGGCGCTGGACGGCCGCTTCCCTGGCTGCCGAAGCCATTGCTAGAGGCTTGCGCGTCGTGGCCTTGACGGACCACGACACCGTGGCCGGGGTGCAGGGCTTCGCTCGCGCTGCCCAGCTGGTAGGCCTTGTATCGCTACCGGCGGTCGAGATGAGCAGCTGGTGGCACGGCACGATCTACCACGTTCTGCTCTACGCTATCGACCCGACTCACCCTGCCCTTTCAGCGCTGCTGGACGGCGTTCGCGGGCAAGCCACCGGGGCCGCGGCGCGCGCCCGCGACCGGCTGCGCGCCCGTGGCCATTCCCTGGCAGACCTCGAACGGATTGCCGGCGGGCAAGAGCCGTTGCCATACCACGTCCTTCTCGCCGCCCTGCGTTCGGGGCTCGGCATGACCTTCGCGGAGGTCGTGCGCTATGTGGTCGAGGATCTGGGCATCAGATTTGCTGCCGCTGCCGACATGGCCGAGGTCGTGCAGGTGGGCCACCGGGCCGGCGGGCTAGCCGTGCTGGCTCATCCCGGCAGGGCGGAATTCGGCTTCGCCGTGGCAGCTCCGCGCGACGTAGCCGACATGGCCGCGATGACAGGCCTCGACGGCCTGGAGGTCTATCACTGGTCGCACGGCCCGGCCGAGGAGTCGCTGTACGGGCGGCTTGCCCAGGAGCTGGGATTGTTGGTTAGCAGCGGCTCCGACTCTCACGGGCCCAACTCGTCCCGACCGCTGCGGGGACGGGAGGCGGCCCGCTGCCGGGCTTTGCTGGAGCGTTGTGGCATCGGGGTGGCAGACGCCACCGGGGCGGCGTTGGTCGAGGGGAGCGAGGAGTGAACGAGGACGACGAGCACGCCCTGGCTAGCCTGCGGCGCGAGCAATCTGCCCTCCAGACTCGCCTCCGCAGTCTGGAGGAGCAGAAGCGGCTGCATGAGAGGCTCGGCTACTCGCGCTACTATCTCGACATGCAGTTGCGGGCACTCCGCGGCGAGCTAGCTCTTTGCCAGTACCGCCTGCATCATCTGGAACGCACCCTCAGCCAGGCCGCCAAGCCGCGAGCGGCGCACAAGTCGACGCCCTTGCCCCGGGCAGAGGAGGCAGGCCGCTATTTCCTGCCGGCGATGGGCGCTTTCCTGGTCTCCCTGCTGGCGCTGTTTTCTGCTGGTTTGCTCTTCTACCAGCGCTACTGGCCGCAGCCAACGCCGGTGCCGCCGACGCCGACGGTGCAGGCCGCCCTCGTCGCGCCTGCGCCGACGCCCACGCCGCTGTTAGTGGCTACCCCGCAGGTTATCTCAGTGGTCTATGCGGTCAACCAGACGGATGGCCTGAACGTGCGCCGCACTCCCGGCACCGGTGCCCCCGTGCTGCGAATCCTCACTAAAGGGGCGGTGGTCGAACTGGCCGGTGATCAACAGGATGCCGACGGCAAACTCTGGTATCGTACGCAGGACGGTGGTTGGCTGGCGGCCGAGCTGGTGCAGGTCTACAACACGCGTGCCGAGGCCGAGGAAGCTGCCGGCGCCCTGCAGCGGTAGCCGGCCAAGAAAGCAGGCCGATTGACTTCATCTGTGTCACCCTGCTAAGATATCTCTGGCAGAGATGGTCGCGCGATGCGGCAACGTGTTGAGCGCCCTGATCACCTTGTTATGCAGCGGACCGTGCGCGTACGCTCGTGACTGACGGCCGGCTTGGGCGGGCCGCCAGCGAGCAGCAGATGAACGCGCACCGGTGACCTTGTTCGGCTTGGCCGCGCCCGGCAGTCGCACTATCCCGGGCGCCGGCGGGCGCAGTCGAGGCGAGCGAGGTCGAATTCTCGGACGGCGGGGCCGAGGCGCACGGTTCGCTGGCAGTGGTTGGAGGGTTCCGGCTCGCTTCGGGCTTTGGTCGGCTGGTTTTGCCGCCCGGAGGGAGGCGCGCGGTGACCCTTCACCTGGGAGGCGGAAAGGCAGCCGGTAGAGACACCGTTTGGCGAGCGGGACGAGGCTGAGAGGCGAAGGGCGCGGTTGCCCGTCGAACGCGATGGGTGGATGTCTGGGACGGCCGGTTCTGGAAATGTGTGCGTCGGTTGGCAAGGCCAAGTGACGGCGGCAAGGCCGCAACCGGTCATGGTTAGCAATCGCGACTTGCACGCACGGGTCAGATGGCGAGGCGTTGCCGCGGCGAGCACGGAAACGACCGTCGCCGCGGAAGAGAATTGCCTCGCTCCCCACTCGTCCCTATTGCATCGCCCCGGCTCTTCCTGCCTCGTCCTATCTCTAGTGGTGTGCGCTGGCAAGCGTTGTCTTACCTTCTCCGGCCACGGTGCCGGCCAGGTTTGCAGGCGCACCCCTCATGTCTACAGCTTTCGACCACGGGCGCCCGGGAACCTGAAGGAGAATGGCAACCCCAATGGCTGAGAGCTCCAGCAACCAAGTTGGCCTGTTCATCGACTGGGACAACCTCGCCATCAGCACCGCCGCCGACCTGGGCGGCGCCGCCCCCGACATCAAGCGCATCGTCCACAAAGCTCAAGAGTACGGCCAAGTAGTAATCGCCCGTGCCTACGCCGAGTGGAACACGATGAGCGAGCGTCTCGCCGTCTATCGGGCCGGGATTGAGCCGGTCTACGCACCGACCTTCCGCTTTGAGACAGACCCGGTGACCCAGCTCTCCCGGGGCAAGAGCCTGGCCGATCCGGTGATGGTGGCCGACTGTATCGATTCCCTTCACATCCTGCCGCAGATGTCTGTCTACGTCGTCGTAACCGGCGACAAGGACATGATTCCGGTGGTGCGCCTGGCGCAGCTGCGTGGCAAGAAGGTGGTCATCATCGGCCCGGACCTCGTGGCGGGCGTGCTCAGAGAGATGGCCGACGAGTTCATTTCTTATCGCACCCTGGTGCAGACGGAGGGGTCCCCCGCGCCCGCGCGGCAGCACGAGCCGCCGGCAATCGTGCATCGCCGGCCGCAGCCCGGTCGCGCCCCCGCGCCGGTCCGCCCGGTTGCGCCCGCGCGGCCCGTGACCGCTCCCGCGCCTGTCCGCGTCCCCGAGGCCGAGAAGGAAGCCGAGGCTGTTGCCCCCGAGATGCCCGCTCTCTCCGAGGTCTTCTCGGCCCTAGTGGACATTCTCCACGGCCTGGCCGACAGCGGCCGGGTGAAAGTCCGCGCCACCAACCTCAAGGACCAGCTGCTGCTGCGCATGCCGGGCTTTTCCGAGCGCAAGTACGGCTTCAGCAAGTTCAAGGATCTACTCTTGGCCGCCGAGCGAAGTGCTCTGGTGACGGTGAGCGCCGCCGGACCAGTGCACTGGGTTTCGTTGCCGGCGGTGGAGCAACCTGCCCCAGAGCCGGTGCAAGAGACGATCGCGACCCGGGTGGCTCCCGCCTCCGTAGAGCAGGCGCCCGCTATTAACGAAGCTGAACTTGCGGAGCAGGCGCGCGGTCGCCGGCTGGCCGTGGTCCGTTTCATCGACGAATTGCGTCAGCGCAGCCGTTGGCTGACCTATACTTACGTTCTGACCAACGTCATCGGCTTCATCGGGCGGATTGTCTCGCCGGGTGAGGCTGAGGCTGAGGCTGAGGCCCGCTCCATCCTGAGCCAGCTCGTGGCGGAAGATGCCCTGCGCATCGACAAGGTGCCGCAGGAGGTCGATGTGGGCGGCATCAAGCACCGGGTGCGCATGTGCCACTTCGTGGAGGATCACCCCTTCGTTCGCGAGGCACGGGCCGTCTCCCTGGACGAGCTGCCGGCAGAGCTGCGCGGCGAACTCCAGGCCGCGGCTGCCGCCGAGGTCCAACCGGAGGCCGAACCGGCGCGCGTTGAAGCGATGACCCCCGAGCAGGGACCAACGTCGGCCGGTGAGCCCAGTCTGGAGCTGGCTACCGCCGACGTGGCCCGAGAAGAGGCGTTCGGCGGCAACGGCAAGGGCCCTGCCGAGGCCGCCGAGCTGCGGCCGGAGGCCGAGGAGAGCGAGCTTCCCGCCGGGGAAGAACTGTGGACCGAGCGGCCGCGCAGCCGCACGCGCCGCGGTCGCCGTCGGGGCAAGTCCGCTGCTGCCGCGCGCGCCGAGCAGTCCGAGGCCGAGGAGGCCGCTTCCGTCAGCGAGGCAGCGGCAGCCGAACGGCAAGAGACGTCTCTGGAGCCACTGCCGCAGCTAGAGATGCCGGCTGAGGTGGAGGCCCCGCGATCGCCGGCGGCTGAGCTGGCAGTGGCTCAGGCCGAGGCAGAGATGCCCACGGCCACAGAACCCGAACCTGAGGTCGCTCCGGCAGCAGAGCAACCGGCGATCGCGGGGCCGGCGCTCGTGCCTACGCCTCTGCCCAAGCCGACCAGGGAAGAGGTGTTCGCCGCCGTACGCCGCATCGTGTCCGAGCAGACCAGCCTGGGCAAAGCCAGGCTCACCGGCTCCAGCCTCAAACTTCGGCTGGGCCGGGTCTTCCCTGGCTTCGACGAGCGCGAGCTAGGCTACACGAAGTTCAAGGACTTCCTTCGTGCCGCCGAGGCCACGGGGGCGGTGCAAGTCAGCTACGAGGGCCAGGTGAGTTGGGTACGCCTGCCGAGCGAGCCGGCCGAGGAACGGCCCGTGGAGGCGCCGGTCGCCGCCTTCGGAGCCGACCTGGTGAGGGCCGAGGCCGAGAAGGGCGAGTCCTAACGTGAGCGAGCTAGGCGCGGGGGGCATTGCCAGCTCACTTGCTGCCTCCGCCGGTCAGCCCGAGGGCACGGCGGAGGCACTGCCGCCCGCCGCGGCCGGGCCCAGCCAGCGCGAGGCCGTGGCCGTCGTCGACTTCGGCTCTCAGTACAGCCAGCTCATCGCCCGGCGAGTGCGCGAGTGTCACGTCTACTGCGAACTGGTGCCCTGCGACGCCGATTGGCAGACCGTGCGCGCTCTGGCCCCGCGGGGGCTGATCCTCTCCGGTGGGCCCGCCAGCATCTACGAGCCGGGCGCCCCTATGGTGCCCGACTGGGTCTTCTCCAGCGGCCTGCCCGTGCTGGGCATTTGCTACGGTATGCAGGGCATGGCCCACCAGCTCGGCGGCAAGGTGGTGCCGGCTGGGCGTCGCGAGTACGGCCGGGCCGAGCTGGTCGTCGACCAGCCAACGGCGCCACTCTTCGCCGGCCTTCCCTCCCACTTTCCGGTCTGGATGAGCCACGGCGACCACGTGGCCGAGCTGCCGGCCGGCTTCGAGGCCATCGCCCACACCGATAACGCCCCGGTGGCGGTGATGGCCCGCGGCCAGGTCGTGGGGCTGCAATTCCATCCGGAGGTCGTGCACACCCCCAACGGGCGCGCGATCATCGACAATTTCCTCAGGCGCTACTGCGGCTGCCAGGGTGCCTGGACGGCGGAGTCGTTCATCGCCCAATCCGTGCGGGAGATACGCGCGACCGTGGGCGACGGCAAGGTCATCTGCGCCCTCAGCGGCGGCGTGGACTCGGCGGTCGCCGCCACCCTGGTCCACCGGGCTATTGGCGACCAGCTCACTTGTGTTTTCGTCGACAACGGCGTGCTCCGCCGCGGCGAGGCGGAAAGCACGCTGGACACCTTCCGCCGTCACCTGCAGCTGCGGTTGGTTTACGTTGACGCCACCGAGCGCTTCCTGGCCAAGCTGGAGGGCATCGTCGATCCCGAGGAGAAGCGCCACCGGATCGGCAACGAGTTCATTCGCGTCTTCGAAGAGGAGGCGCGCCGGCTGGGGCGCATCGATTTCCTGGCCCAGGGTACGCTCTATCCCGACGTCATCGAGAGCACGACCAAAGACACCAAGTCGGCGGCGCGCATCAAGACACACCACAACGTCGGCGGCCTGCCGGAGGATCTGCGTTTCTCCCTGGTCGAGCCCTTGAAATACCTCTTCAAGGACGAGGTACGGGCGGTCGGTCTAGAGCTCGGCCTGCCGGAAGCGATGGTCTACCGCCAGCCCTTCCCGGGGCCCGGCCTGGCCATCCGCATCATTGGCTCGGTTACGCGAGAGCGGCTGGAAACCCTGCGCGCCTGCGACGCCATCGTCCACGAGGAGATACGCGCGGCCGACTACTATCGCAAGGTCTGGCAGAGCTTCGCCATTCTCACGCCGCTGCGCAGCGTGGGGGTAATGGGCGACGGCCGCACCTACGCCGACGTGGTCGCGCTGCGGGTGGTCACTAGCGAGGACGGCATGACGGCCGACTGGGCCCGTCTGCCCTACGACCTCCTGGCGCGCATCAGCAACCGCATCGTCAACGAAGTCCCCGGCGTCAACCGAGTGGTCTACGACGTCAGCTCTAAGCCACCGGCAACCATCGAGTGGGAATAGGAGGCCGAGCGTGAAGGTACTGGTCGTCGGGGGCGGCGGTCGCGAACACGCAATCGTCTGGCGCCTGATCCAGAGCCCGCTGGTCAGCCAGATCTTCTGCGCGCCCGGCAACGCCGGTATCGGCCTCATGGCGCACAACGTCCCCCTCGCGGCCAGCCAGATCGACAAGCTTGTTACCTTCGCGCTAGATAACGGCATCGACCTGACCATCGTCGGTCCGGAAGCGCCCCTAATCGGCGGCCTAGCCGACCGTCTCCGCCGGGCTGGCAAGCTGGTCTTCGGTCCCGTGGCAGCGGCTGCCCGTTTGGAAGGCAGCAAGGCCTGGGCCAAGGACCTGATGCAACGGTACGGCATCCCCTGCTTTGATAGTGTCCTGCAGCCGGACGTTCGACGACGCGGCGCGGGCCAAAGACTATGTGCTGTCACAGGCGCTGCCTATCGTCGTCAAGGCCGATGGGTTGGCGCAGGGCAAGGGTGTCACCGTGGCCCAGACCCAAGAGGAGGCGCTGGCGGCGGTGAGCGCGGCGATGGAGAGCCGGGTCTTCGGTGCAGCCGGCGACAGCGTGGTCATCGAAGAGTGCCTGTCGGGGCTGGAAGTCTCGGCCCTGGCCTTTACCGATGGCCAGACGGTCGTGCCCATGGTGCCGGCCTGCGATTACAAACGCGTGGACGACGGCGACGAGGGACCAAACACCGGAGGCATGGGTTCCTACTCGCCGCCCGGTTTCGTCGGCGCGGCGCTGCAGGACACTATCAAACGGACGATCCTGGAGCCCACGGTGGCGGCGCTCAAGGCCGAGGGCATCGACTACCGCGGCGTGCTCTACGCCGGCTTGATGCTGACCGAGGACGGCCCCAAGGTACTGGAGTACAACGTGCGCTTCGGCGATCCCGAGACGCAAGTCATCCTGCCCCGCTTGCGCAGCGACCTCTTCGAGGTTTGCCTGGAGGTGGCTCGGGGGCGGCTGGACGCCGTCACCGTGGAGTGGGACGACGCGGCCGCCTGCGGTGTCGTCTTGGCCTCTGGCGGCTACCCCGATGGCTACGCCAAGGGTTGCACCATCGAGGGCCTGGACGAGCTCGACGACGGCATTCTGGCTTTCCACGCCGGCACCGCCTTGGCGAAGGGTCGCTTCGTCACCGCGGGCGGGCGAGTGCTGGCGCTGGTCGCCCGGGGGGCGGACATCGGCGCGGCGCGCGCCAAGGTCTACGCCAACGTCGGGCGGGTCCAGTTCAGGGGCGTTCATTACCGCAAGGACATTGGCGCGCGGGAGGTAACACCCTAATGCCAAAAGTCGCCGTCGTCATGGGCAGCCAATCGGACATGGGCTACATGCAGCAATCGGCCGAGGTGCTGCAGTCGCTGGGCGTCGAGGCCGAGGTCGTCGTGATGTCGGCCCATCGCAACCCGGAGCGGGTGCGCGAGTTTGCCACCGGCTGCGGCGAGCGCGGGGTCGAAGTGATCATCGCCGGGGCGGGAGGCGCCGCCCATTTGCCCGGCGTGCTTGCTTCCTGGACGACAGTCCCCGTCATCGGCGTGCCGCTACCGACCACAGACCTCAAGGGCATCGATGCGCTGTTGGCCATCGTGCAGATGCCGGCGGGAGTGCCGGTGGCGACGGTGGCCGTGGGCAACGCCGGCGCCCGCAACGCCGCCTTCCTGGCCGCGCAGATTCTTGGCCTCAAGCACCCGTCGGTAGCCGCCGCCTACGCGGAGCACCGCCGCCGGCTTAGAGAGGGGGCCAAGTAGAAACCGGAGAGTTGGCCATCTCTGCCCATTGCCGGGCAGAGGGTGGAGCTCACTGTCGACTACAGCCAAGGCCACTATCACCGTGAAGTCCCGCTGGTTCGGCTTCTTCGCCATCCTCTTCTTGCTGGCCGGGCTTGTCGCCGGCCAGCTCTGGCCGCGCGGGATCGACCAGGGGGCCGCCTTTAACCGCAACCGCAACGGAATCTGGCTGGACGTGGTCTGGGCCTCGCAGAGCCACAGCCCCGCCGAAGTTGCCGCTCTCGCCACCGACCTGGCCGATAAGGGCTTCCGCTACGCCTACGTCTACGTTAACTCAGTGCAGGCGAGCGGCAAGCCGACCACCTCGACCTATGTTCACGCCCGAGACTTCGTGCAAGCCGCCAAGGCGGCGGCGCCCGACCTGCAGCTTCTCGCCTGGATCGGCGTGGTCAACCAGGCGCGCGGGCAGGGTAGCGTCGATCTGGAGAACCAGGCGGTGCGAGACAATCTCGTCGCCTTCTGCCGAGAACTGGTGACTGACGTGGGCTTCGACGGCGTCCAGCTCGACGTCGAGCCCCTGCCCAACGACAGCGGCAACTATCTGGCGCTGCTGCGGGAGACCCGTGCCGCCATCGGGTCCACTAAGGTGCTGGGTGTCGCCGGGCACAAGTGGGCCCCAGCCGTCGTGCCCTCGCCGGAGAACTACAGCAGCTACTGGCTCAGCGACTACTACCGCGCTGTCGGTGCCCTGGTGGACCAGGTGGCGGTGATGACCTACGACAGCTACTCGCCCCTGCCTGTAGTCTACCGGCTCTTCGTGCGTGAGCAGACCCTCGGCGTACTGCAGGCCCTGGCCGACACCCAGGCCGAGGTGCTGGTCGGCTTGCCCTCCTACCACGAGCCGCGACCCAACCACAATCCCCTGGCCGAGAACGTGGCGGTCGGCCTGACCGGCGTCTTGGATGCCCTCTCCCGGGTCGGGCCGTCTGGAGGCGACCGCTTCGCGGGCGTGGCCATCTACGCTCACTGGGAAATGGACGAAGGCGATTGGCGGACCTGGGAGCGCCTCTGGCTGGGCCGGCCGGGGACTTGAGGCGGAGTCGGTCTTCGCAGGCCTTCTTGCTCCAGCTGCGTCGTGCCTGGAAGTCAGTATGTGCTGCCGGAGCGACCGAAGGGCAATCCTCGGGGTTGCGGAAGGCCAATCGCCCTCCCTCTCGTCGGGAATGGGGCGGGAACGGGGAGCGGACTCAAGTCCGCACTACGAACGGCACAGGCCCGCGTTTGTAGTGAGGGCTTCAGCCCTTCGGTCCTGCTCGAACAAGCCACCGGCGGACCGCGCGGGACAAGCCCGCGCGCTACGGTCGCAAGAGGCGTCACCGAGCCGCCACAGAAGCCGCTAGTTGGACCAATGGGCTCTGTCCTCGCCCTGGCCGCGGGCCGGCGGTTGTGAGGCTTGGTAGCTTCGGCTATAATCGGGCTGAGCAAGCAAGTAATCGCGGCGGACCGGACCCCGCTCCGGCCTGCCCTGAGGAGGGCCGCAGTGATTCCGAGATACACGCGACCCGCCATGGCGCGCATCTGGTCGGCCGAGAACCGATTGGACAAGTGGCTCGCCATCGAGGTCGCCGTCTGCGAAGCCTGGGCCGAGTTAGGCGTGGTGCCGCGCGCTGCCCTGCCCAAGATCCGCCAGGCCCGCTACGACCTGGCGCGCATGGCCGAGTTGGAGGTCGAAACCCAGCACGAGGTCACGGCCTTCCTGCGCAGCGTCGCCCCCAGCGTGGGGCCGGAGGCACGCTACATCCACTTAGGCCTCACTTCGTCCGACATCATGGACACCGGCACCGGTCTGCAGATGGTTGACGCCACGGCGGTGCTCAAGGAGGATGTTCGCAACCTGCTGCGGGTGCTGGAGCGCCAGGCGGTGGAGCACCGCTCCACGCTGATGATCGGCCGCACTCATGGCGTGCACGCCGAGCCGATCACCTTTGGCCTCAAGCTGGCCAGCTGGGTGGACGAGATGCGGCGCAACCAGGCGCGGCTAGAGTTCGCCGGCGAGCAAATAGCCGTGGGCAAGATCAGCGGCGCCGTCGGCACCCACGCCACGGTGCCTCCTTTCGTCGAAGAGCACGCCTGCCAGTTGCTGGGTCTCAAGGCCGAGCCGGTCTCCAGCCAGATCGTCCATCGCGACCGCCACGCCTTCTTCCTCACCACCATCGCCGTCATCGCCTCCTCGCTGGACAAGATGGCCACTGAGGTGCGCGGGCTGCAGAAGACCGAGATTCTGGAGGTCGAGGAACCGTTCGGCGAGGGCCAGCAGGGCTCGTCGGCGATGCCGCACAAGCGCAACCCCGTGCTCAGCGAGCGGGTCAGCGGTCTGGCCCGGGTCATCCGCGGCTGTGCCGTCACCGGCCTGGAGGACGTGGCCCTCTGGCACGAGCGCGACATCAGCCACTCCTCGGCCGAGCGCGTGGTTATTCCCGACGCCTGCACGGCCCTGGATTACATCCTCGACCTCTTCACCGGCGTTATGGATGGGCTGCAGGTCTATCCCCAGAACATGCGTCGCAACATCGAAGTCACCCACGGTCTGGTCTTCTCCCAGCGGGTGCTGCTGGCCCTGATCGAAAAGGGCCTGGCCCGCCAGGAAGCCTACGAGCTCGTGCAGCGCAATGCCATGCAGGCCTGGCGGGGGGAGGGCGAGTTCCTCGACCTGCTGCAGGCCGACGCCGAGGTCGGGGCCCAGCTGAGCGGCGAGGAGTTGGCCGAGCTCTTCGACTACAACTACTTCCTGCGCTACATCGACGCCGCCTTCGAGCGCCTGGGGCTGCAGGAGGCCTCGTTTGAGGGCGTGGATTCGAAAGGGGGCACTTAGAGATGGCTGGCAACGTCTTGCTGCAAACCGACCTGCCGGGCCAGAATCTGTTCGGCCGGGGCAAGGTGCGCGATACCTACGACCTGGGCGACCGCCTTCTACTGGTGGCGACGGACCGCATTTCGGCCTTCGACGTGGTGCTGCCCAATGGCATCCCGGCCAAGGGCGCCGTGCTCAACCAGCTCTCGGCCTACTGGTTCCGCCGGATGGCCGGTATCCTGCCCAACCACTTCCTTACCGACGACGTGGGCGAGTACCCGGCTGACTTGCAACCGTTCGCCGAGCAGCTACGCGGCCGCTCGATGCTGGTGCGTAAGGCCCAGCGCTTGGACGTGGAGTGCGTGGTGCGGGGCTACCTGGCCGGCTCCGGCTGGGCCGAGTACCAGCGCTCGGGCACGGTCCGCGGCCAGGGGCTGCCCGGCGGCCTGCGCCAGGCCGACAAGCTGCCTGAGCCCATCTTCACCCCGGCGACCAAAGAGGAGAGCGGCCACGACCGCAACATCGACCTGGACGAGTTCGGACGCCTGCTCGGCGCCGGTCTGGCCAAGCGTCTGGTCGAGGCCAGCCTCAGCATTTACCGCCAGGCGGAGGAGGCGGCCTGCCAGAAGGGCATCATCATCGCCGACACCAAGTTCG
This sequence comes from Chloroflexota bacterium, assembly GCA_023473795.1. Lineage (GTDB taxonomy): Bacteria > Chloroflexota > UBA6077 > FW602-bin22 > JAMCYS01 > JAMCYS01. Next base: position 17,504 of record JAMCYS010000112.1, read on the forward strand.
AGTTCGGCCTGCTGGGCGGCGAGCCGATCCTGATCGACGAGGTACTGACGCCCGACTCGTCGCGTTTCTGGCCGGCCGACCAGTACCGGCCGGGGGGCTCGCCGCCCAGCTTCGACAAGCAATACGTGCGCGACTGGCTGGAGAGCACTGGTTGGAGTAAAGAGCCGCCGGCCCCGGTGTTGCCGGCGGAAGTGGTGGCGCGTACCTCGGAGAAGTACCGCGAGGCGTTCGAGCGGCTCAGCGGCCAGAGCCTGCAGTGGGCCTAGGTGGGGAGGAGATCGTGTATCTAGCCAAGGTGTACGTAACGCTCAAGCCGCTGGTCAACGATCCCCAGGGGCTGACCATTCGAGGAGCCCTGCACAACCTCGGGTTCGGCGCCGTGCAATCGGTGCGGGCCGGCAAGTACTTCGAGATCAAGGTCGAGGCGGGGGGTAAGGCGGAGGCCGAGCAGGCAGTCGGCGCCATGTGCGCCCAGCTGCTCGCCAACCCGGTGATCGAGGAGTACCGCTTCGAGGTTGTGCCGGCGTAAGGCACTTGGCCACCGGGAAGCGAGGCTGACGAGCTGGAGCCCCGGTCACCGTTCGTAGTATAGTTCCGCACCGCCGCCAGCGGTTCGGGCAGGTTGGAGGAGCCGTACGGCCCGACCAGGTCGCCTACCACCAGCAGCGCCTGTGGGGTGGGCAGCACGCACTCGTTGCCGTCGGGGCTGCCCTGGAAGGCCGGGAAGCCTGCTTGTTGGTCAGCCAGCACGGCGGTGGCCTGGAGAACGTAGAGCACGCCGGCCTGTGGCAGGCGCAGGCTGATCTCCGCGTTGCCGTCCTTGTCCGGCACGCCGGAGGCCTGGGCAGCCCTGTCGCTGGCGCCGATGCCGAGGACCAGGTCCACCCTGCTCACACCCCAGACGTGCGCCCGCACCTTGGCGACGTCGTCGACCACGTAGACGTCGGGCGCCGTGGTCGGGTCGAACTTGCCGGTCGCCTTGACTACCCGCTTGAAGGCAGCCAAGTGGAAGTTGTCCAAGCCTGCCGAGGGCCTGGCCGTCGCCGCAGGCAAGGCGGTGGGCAAGGGCGTCGGCGTAGGCCCCGGCGCAGGGCAGTCGGCCGCCGCGCATGTAGCCAATGCCGGCGATGTCGTCGGCGGCACCGGCACGCTGTCGGTTGTCGGCGTTGCCGAGCGGACCGGGTTGCCGCTGGGCTGCCACCAGTCGTACAGCCGACCCCAGTCCACGTAGCCGTAGAAGCCAAACCAGATGTCGGGGCTCGGTGTCTTGCCGGCCCCCAGGTTGTCGGCTACCTTGCGCTCGTCGCCGCCGTCCTGGCGCATCAGCCACAGCTGCTGCACGTCGCCCTCCCAGCGGCCCCAGAGGATGTAGGCGCCGTTGCTCGACCAGAGGGGCCGTTCGTCGCGGTACTGCTCTTCCACCGAGAGCTGGCGCTTGTCCGAGCCGTCGCGGTTCATCGTCCAGATGTGCCGCTGGTTCACCGCCTGTTTGGCTGGGTCGCCGCCGCCTACCGGCCCGACGTCAGGGCCAGAGACGTAGACGATCCTCTGGCCGTCGGGCGACCAGGAGGGCGAGAGCGCCGCCACGCTGGCATCGGTAAGTTGCCGGCTCTGCCCGCTGTTCAAGTCGATCACCGCGATGCCCTTCTTAGTCCAGCTCTCGCGGCCGGAGCCGGCCGTCACGGCCAGCGAGTTGTACTGGGGCGTGACGGCGAGGAAGTCCTGGTGGGTCAGCATCATCCCTACCAGCTTGTTGAGCGTGACGCGCTGCTTGACCGTGTCCGTCGTGAGGGCGGTCACCGGTACGGCGTTCAGGCTCAGTCCGTCGGCTTGAATGGAAGCTGAGAACGAGGGGTTGCTCCAGAACAGAACCTGGCGTCTATCCGGTGACCAGCCGGCGACGACGAAGCTGCCCGTGGAAGGATTGCCGGCGTCCAAGAGCATATGGCCTTCCGTGCCATCGGGCCGGATGGCGCCTAGGAATTCGTAGCGCTGCGCCGGTTCCCCGCCTTGGGCGGCCCGCAACACCCGGCCGTTGGCGTAGGCCAGCCATTGCCCGTCGGGACTCCAGGCGCAGCTGGAAACGCCGTTGCCGGGCCCGCGCTCCTGGGGCGCCACCAGCTGCCGGGACGCCGCCTGTCCGGCCTCGAAGACGTACAGCGCGCCATCCGAGACGAAGGCCAGCGCGTCGCGGTCCGGCGCCCAAGCGTAGGCGGACGCCTTCATTTCGAAGGGCCAGCGGGACTCAATCGGTGGAATCCGCAAGACCTGCACGACTTCGCCTTTGCGGTAGGCCAGCCACTCGCCCGAGGGCGACCACTTGGGTTCCGAGTTCTGGCCATCCTGGGTGAGCCGGAGCTCCTGGCCGTCGGGCAGGTCCTTCAGATAGATATCGCCCTCACGCACGAAAGCCAACCTGCCAGCCGTGGGCGCCTGCGCCACCGCGGGCGGCCTGGGCAAATCCGGGCTGGCCTTGGGCGTGCTCACAACGGCGGGCGAAATCGCCGCCACGGTCGTGGGCCGGCCGGCCCGTTGCTCGGGAGAGAAGCCCAACCAGTAGACGAGCGCTGCCAGCGAGCCGAGAACCACGATGGTCAGCACCGCCGCTAGGCCGCGGGCGGTGAGCAGCGCCACCCGCCGCCAGGGCCGGCGTCCTCCCGCCATGGCAGTCTCGACCCGGCGGGCTACGTTGGCCTCGAGGGCGGGCTCGGGCGTGGGCAGGCGCGCCAGCAAACGCGGCAAGCGCTGCTGCAGGGCAAGGCGCCAGCGGCACTCGCCGCAGCTCGCCAGATGCTGGGCCACGGCCGCCCTTTGGCCCTCGTCCAGCTCGCCCTCCGCATAGAGTGGCAGCAGTTCGCGTACTTCCTGGCAGTTCATCGGCTCACCTCCCGGCTCAGGCGCGTGTAGGTCTCGCAGAAGGCAGCCCGGGCCCGACAGACGCGAGTCTTGGCGGCGCCCTCGCTCGTGCCCAGGACGCTAGCCAGCTCCGCGTAGGTAAGATCGGCTTGGAAGCGCAACAATAGGCAGCTGGCGTCGGCCGGGCTCAACTTGGCCAGCGTGCGCCGTAACAGGTCGCGCTCGCTCGCCACTACGGCCGGGTCGCGGCCCGTTCGCGCCGTTTCCACCTCGCCGCCGGGCAGGAGTGGCAGCCAGGCGATCAGCTTGCGCCGCCGCAGGTGAGAGATGGCGGCGTTGGTGGCGATGGTGTACAGCCAGGCGCTGAGATTGTCGGGGCGCTGTCCGCGCTGCAAGGCCCGGTAGGCTTTGAGAAAGCAGTCCTGGGCTAGATCTTCGGCCTGCGCCGCCTCGCCCACCAACGAATAGAGGTAGCGGCAGATGCGACCGCGATAGGCGGCGAAAACGGAGGTGAAATCGGTCGGCTGTTCTTGAGACTGGCTCTCGCTCAAGGTCAGGCTGAACTCCACGGCAGCGTGGCTCCCATTTCCATTCTCCCTGCCGTGACGCACGAAGCTGCCGCTACGTTACCGAATACCCCAATCTGTCGGTCTAGGGCCATCCTAGCACTACGGCCCAGCGCTGTGTAGATGCGTCTGGCCGGAGGCGACGGCTCTGGAGCCGCGACATCGCGGGCCGTCGGCGGTTCGCTGGCAAGCTCATTGCCCCCTCCCACCCAGCGGACCGTAGCACCCCCCGTGAACGTAAGTGGACACGCCAGCGGGAGATCGAGCGCGATTTCCGTTCTTCACGCCGGACGAAGACCGCTCGGGCGTCTCACCGGCGCGTGCCCAACCGGACGAACAAGCCCACGGTAACGACATCAGTACAGACGTGGCGCGGTGGCAGGGCGATTCGCCGTGCCTGGTGCGAGGGGCACGTCGCCCGCCTCCCCTGGGGCGAGTATGCCTGCTAGGGGCTGGTCTACGTTCCCGCGGTGCGCGGGCGCGATGGTTGGCTTGCCCGTTGCCTGCGCCGTCGCCGCGGCTCTGCCACGGCGCAAGTCGTCACCTCCTGTCCGTGCCGTACACGTTGCGCGGTAGAGCGCTTGACTATTGACAAGATTGGGGGTAGCTTGTCGCCACACCGCCCGAATTGCGTTCTTGGAGGGTGCGAATGCGCTGTTGCCTGACGACGTTGGTCATCATCGTGGTAGTCGTTGCCGTAGTAGCGGGGGGAGGCTTCCTGTACCTGAAGGGCCCAGAAATGCGCGCCGTCGCCACGTACCTCCCCTCCGTCTCGTGGGAAGGCATTCGGGACAACATTCCCTTCCTCCGTCCGACCCATGGCGCGCCGTTACCGCTGAGTCCCGAGCAGCAGAGCCACCGGGACACCCTGCTCGCCGCCGAGAAGCGGAGCCGCCCGTCCGGGGAGCGCGAAGCCGCGGTGCTAAAGCAGCTCCAGGCCACCGGCCTGCCCGTCACCGGGGTCTGGATTGTAGAGACGGCCAAGGGGGAGCCGAACATGACGATAGGGCTGGACTACGAGCGCATGGGGAGCGGCTCGGATCCCGGCCGGGCGCTGGCGGAGGGAGTTCGCGCGTTTGCCAGCGCGGTTCAGGCGAAGTCGGTCGACTTCTCCGGTATGACCTACGTGACGATGGCCGTGCGCGACGACGCTGGCCGGGTCGTGGTGGCCATGACCGGCACTACGCCCGACATCGAAGCTTTTCGCAGCGGGAAGATCACCCAGAAGCAGTTTCTGGCCAAGACGGCCGCCCAGATTCAAAGCAAGGAGGCCGCTGTGGACCTCGTGTGGAAGCTGGTGCAACAATGAAACGGGCTGTACGAATACCTGCGGCAGTGGCCGCGCGTTGGCTGGCAGCGACCGCGCTCGTCGTTTTAGTGCTGGCGTTGGCAGGCTGCGAGGACTGGGTGGCGTTGGTGGCGGACGACGTGGAGGAGGCATACAACCTCGACATCAGGGAGCCTGGGCAAGTAACCGCGGCGGCACTTGGTTCACAGAAGTTGGGCGACCAAGACAAGGCGGACGGGCTCGACGTGTACCGCGCGCTGCGGCGGGTAGAGTACGAGGAAAAGGGCGACCGGCTCCTCTTGCTGGACAAGAAGTACGCCGGGGCGAGACGGAACTACGAAGAGGCGCTCAAGTGGACCCCGGGAGGCGACGTGGGAGTGGTCGGTAACCTGGTTGGCGGAATCGCCGATGCCCTGCTCGGCAATGCGGACAAGGGACCGCAGGACCAGGGCACACCCGCGCAGCGAGAGAAGCGCGCCGATATTTGTTCGCGTATAGGGTCGACCTACATGCATGAGGCCGAGGCAACCACCGATGTGGATCGGCAAATGGAGCTTTTCCGAGGCGAGGCGAGGGCAAGGGCGGAATCGGGGTCCCTGCGCTCCGACCGCGAGGACGCAGCCCTCGATTATGCTCTGGCGGCGTTTGCGGCGAACCAAGGCGGAGACCGTACGGCTGCATGCACGTACGCTGCCCAAGCCGTGGCCAAGGGCGATGGCGACATGCGGTCGACCGCCAAGTACTGGGGGTGCCCGTAGCGGTCGCAGCTCTCGCTCACCGATGCGTTTCAGCTGTCCTTCGCCTATTCACGCGTCTGTCGGCCCTACGCTAAGCCTGGCGCCCTTCCAGAAGACCAGGCGCAGGAGGGCTAAGGCGGACAGACGGTCTCGGGAGGACCCCGTAGGTGGTTAGTCGCGTTCTCGTTGCTTGACACACTACCTGTCGCGTGGTACCCTAGCGCCAATCGCATAGCGCGTGGTGCTGAAGAGGGCACAGTAGGCGCGAGCAACTCCTCCCAGAGAGCGGGGGTAGGTGGGAGCCCGTGAGGGGTCCGCGCCCGAAGAAGGCCTCTGAGCCGCGGGAAGAAACCGGTCGTCGGCCGGGACTAGAACCCGTCCGGGTGCTCCCGATACAGAGCAGAGGTGTGTTGGCACCTGCTGAGGTCGTCCCCGCGAGGGGGCGGCGAATTAGGGTGGGATCACGATGGCGTAGCCCCTCGTCCCTAGGGACGAGGGGCTTGTCTTTCGCTAGACTCACGAAGGGAGGTTGCGGCTATGGCGGGCGGGGTCGCGATTCTCGACACCACCCTGCGCGAGGGCGAGCAGTTCGCCACGTCGTTTTTCCGGCGCGAAGACAGGCTCGCTCTGGCCAAACAGCTGGACTCCTTCGGCGTGGACTACATCGAAGTCTCGTCTCCGGTGGTCTCGGAGAGCGCCGGCGAGGATATTCGCCAACTGCGGGCCCTCGGGCTGAAGGCGAAGATTATGGCCCATTGCCGCTGCGCCGAGGTCGACGTCGTGGCGGCGCTCGAATGCGGCGCCCAGGGCATCAACCTCTACCAGGGTAGCTCGCCCCAGCTGCGCGAGTTCAGCCACGGACGCAGCCTGGCGCAGATCGCCGAGAACGCCGTGGGCATCGTGCGTATGCTCAGGGAGCGCGGCGTCTTCGTCCGCTTCAGTGGCGAGGATGCGTTCCGTACCGACACCGTCGACCTGGCCGCTCTCTTCGATCCAATCGTCGAGGCTGGAGTCCAGCGCCTGGGCTTGCCGGACACCACCGGCGCCGCCACGCCCATGCAGGTCTTCCGCCGCCTGGAGTACTTTCGCGACCGCTATCACATGTCTATGGAGTTCCACGGCCACAACGACACCGGCTGTGCCATCGCCAACGCCCTGGCCGCCTTCGAGGGCGGCGCCGACGTCATCGATACGACTGTACTCGGCATCGGCGAGCGCAACGGTATTACCTCGCTCAGCGGCTTGATCGCCCGCCTCTACTCCGTCGACAAAGAGCTGGTGGCCGGCTACAAGCTGGACGAACTGACCAAGCTCGACAACATGGTGGCCCAGCTGGTGGGCGTCGACATACCCTTCAACGCTCCCATCACCGGGCCGACGGCCTTCACACATAAGGCCGGCGTGCACACCAACGCCGTGCTCCGCCAACCGCAGACCTACGAGGTGCTCGATCCGAGCGACTTCGGCCTGCAGCGGCGGATAGAGGTGGCTTCGCGCATCACCGGCAAGGCGGCCATCCGCCACCGCGCCGATCAGCTGGGTCTGCAACTGGACGATGCGGCTCTGCGGGAAGCCACCCGCCGCATCAAGGGCCTCGCCGAGCAGCGACCGATCAGTACAGCCGACGTGGACGCCACGCTCGCGGCCTGCCAGACCGCCGTAGCGGGGTAGAACCCTACCGCCCAGCCGCGAACGGCCGGGCTGAACAAACGAAGCCCCCTAGAAGGGGGCTGAGAGCCGGCCTGGCCGGCTTGTAGCCAGCTTTGTTTCTTCAGCCTGCTGCTTCAGCGGCGGGCGCTCGCCGTTCTAGAACGTAGCGCGGGGGCTTGTCCCCCGCGGTGCAATCTGCGGTGCGGCCCGCGGCAGATGGAGATAGCCTTCGGGCGAGGAGCCAAGGACCGCACGCCCGGACGGCGTGGGACAAGCCGCCCGCGCTACACGTTGGTCGCGAACCCTGAGAGGGAGAGGGGGCGGGCCTCGCCCGCGCAACCGCACCGCACCAATAACTTGGGAGAGTGGAATGGGAACACTAGCTGAAGAGATCTTCAGTCGCAAGGTGGGCCGGCCCGTCGAGGCCGGCGAGCTGGTCGTGGCACCGCTCGACCTGGTGATGAGCCACGATACCACCACCCCGCTGGCCGTCGAGGCCTTCCAGCAGCTGCGCGAGCGGGTCTGGGACCCCGATCGTATTGCCATCGTCCTCGACCACATTATGCCGCCGGCCTCGATCCCGACGGCGGCCCTGCACCAGATCACGCGCAAGTTCGTCAAGGAGCAGGGCATCGCCAACTTCTTCCAGGAGGGCGTTTGCCACCAGGTGATCGTGGAGAAGGGCCTGGCCTGGCCCGGCGCGCTGATCATCGGCGGCGACAGCCACACCTGCACCTACGGAGCCGTCGGCGCCTTCGCCACCGGCATGGGCTCGACCGACGTCGGCCTTGCCTACGCCACCGGCAAGGCCTGGTTCCGCGTGCCGGAGACGATCCGGGTAGAGGTCAACGGCCGCCTGCCCAAGGGCAGCTATGCCAAAGACGTGATCCTGGCGATCGTGCGCGCCCTGGGCGTGGAGGGCGGCAACTACCGGGCCATCGAGTTCGCGGGCGAGACGATCATGGCCATGCCCGTGGGCGACCGCATGACTCTCTCCAACATGGCGGTTGAGTTTGGCGCCAAGGCCGGCCTGATTGAAGCCGACGCGACCACCCTCGCCTACCTGGGACCGCGCGGCCGGGCCAAGCTGGCCCCTCTGGCGCCGGCCAACCCCCGTTACGAGCAGGTGGTGGAGCTGAACGTGGGCGAACTGGGTCCGCTGGTGGCCTGCCCGCCCGACGTGGGCAACGTCAAGCCGGTGGAGGCGGTAGAGGGCATGCCGCTGGACGAGGTCTTCATCGGCACCTGCACCAACGGCCGCCTCGAGGACATCGCCGTCGCCGCGCGCCTCCTGGCCGGCAAGCGGGTGGCTACTCACACCCGCACCATCGTCATCCCTGCCAGCTTTGAGATCTACCTGGCGGCGCTGGAGGCGGGCTACGTCCGCACCCTGATGGAGGCGGGGGCGATGGTCGGCAATCCCGGCTGCGGACCCTGCATCGGTCGCCACCAGGGCACTCTCTGCGCCGGCGAGCGGGCGCTGACGACCATGAATCGCAACTTCACCGGCCGCATGGGCGATCCCACTTCGGAGATCTTCATCGCCAGCCCGGCGGTTGCCGCCGTCTCGGCCATCGAGGGGCGCATCGCCGATCCCAGGAGGTACCTGTAATGCCGCGAATCTGGAAGCTCGGCCACAACGTCAACACCGACGTAATCATTCCCGGCCGCTACAACGTGACTACCGACCGGGCCTCTCTAGCTAAGCACTGCCTCTGCGAAGCGCGGCCCGACTTTCCGGTTGGCGTGCGACCGGGCGATGTAGTCGTGGGCGGCGACAACTTCGGCTGTGGCAGCTCGCGGGAGCACGCCCCGGTGGCGCTGCAGGCGACCGGTCTCGGCTGTGTGGTTGCTCGCAGCTTCGCCCGTATCTTCTACCGCAACAGCATCAACATTGGCCTGCCCATCCTGATCTGCCCCGAGCTGTGGGAGCAGGCGCGGGAAGGAGAAGCAATCGAGGTCGATTTGGCCAGCGGCCAGATTCGGCTGCCCGAGCAGGGGCTGGAGTTCGCGGTCCGTCCGCTGCCGCCCTTCGCCCTGGCCATCCTCAAGGCGGGCGGCATCGTCAACCTGGTCAAGGAACGAGGCGACCTGGACGTAGCGGTGGGCTGATGAGCAAGCGCGTCTGCGTGATCGAGGGCGACGGCATCGGCCGTGAGGTAGTGCCGGCGGCGCTCTCGGTCTTGGCGGCACTGCGGCTGCCTTTCGACTACACCTTGGCCAAGGCCGGCTATGGCTGCTACCAGGAGTGCGGCGATTCCATCCCCGCCGCCACGGTCGCCGCCTGCCGGGAGGCCGATGCCGTGCTCTTCGGCGCCGTGACCACGCCCCCCGACATCCCGGGCTACAAGAGCGCCATCATCACCCTGCGCAAGGAGCTGGACCTCTACGCCAACCTTCGCCCCACCCGCTCCCTGGGCGTGCCGGGCTACCGGGAGGGCGTCGATCTGACCATCGTGCGCGAAAACACCGAGGGCCTCTACTCCGGCCAGGAGGAAGACCTGGGCGACGTGGCCACCGCCAAGCGGGTGATTACCCGCAAAGGGTCGGAGCGCATCGCCCGCGCCGCCTTCGAGCTCGCCCGGCGCGAGGGCCGGCCGCGGGTGACGATCGTCCACAAGGCCAACGTCCTGCGTAAGACCTGCGGATTGTTCCGCCGCACCGCCTTCGCGGTGGCCAAGGACTATCCCGACATAACGGCCGACGAGATGCTGGTGGACGCTATGGCTATGCGCCTCATCAGAGACCCCGAGAAGTTCTCGGTCATCGTCACCACCAACCTGTTCGGCGACATCCTGTCCGACGAAGCCTCGATGCTGGTGGGCGGGCTGGGCCTGGCGGCCGCCGGCAACATCGGCGAGCGGGGAGCCATCTTCGAGCCTGTGCACGGCTCGGCGCCCGACATCGCCGGCAAGGGCGTCGCCAATCCGCTGGCCACGATCCTGGCGGCGGCGCTGCTCTGTTCCTATCTAGGCGAGCAGGAGGCGGCCGAGCGCCTCAACCGGGCCGTCGCGTCTGTCATCCGGGACGGCATCCTACCGCCCGACCTTGGCGGCAGCGCCGGCACCCAGGAGGTCACCAGGGCCGTCGTGGCGGCGTTGTAGCCGGCAGGCTACCGATGGGTCCGAGCAAGAGCGGACTAAAGTCCGCACTACCAACGACGAGATTTGCCTAGTCTGTAGTGCGGACTTTAGTCCGCTCCCGGGCGGCCTAACTGTAAGCGAC
>JAMCYS010000087.1 GCA_023473795.1 Chloroflexota bacterium
GCGGTACCTAACGTTGTTTCAATCCCCTCGCGAGGATTCAGATCGTTGCGACACAGGAATCTCGCGCCCGAATGCTCGATTGTATACGCGTTTCAATCCCCTCGCGAGGATTCAGATCGTTGCGACCCGTGTGGGCGCGCTCTGGCTGGCCGAGGAGGTGGCGTTTCAATCCCCTCGCGAGGATTCAGATCGTTGCGACCGGCGCGGATGGCCGCGCTCCACCACAGCCAGCTAGTTTCAATCCCCTCGCGAGGATTCAGATCGTTGCGACACGCTTTCAATGTACTGCTGTATCGGTCGTTCAACCGTTTCAATCCCCTCGCGAGGATTCAGATCGTTGCGACGTTGTCCACAGAATTGATCGCTCGGTCATAACCCTCGTTTCAATCCCCTCGCGAGGATTCAGATCGTTGCGACGTGGCGAGGCAAGGCGAGGCGAGGCGAGGACTTACTTGTTTCAATCCCCTCGCGAGGATTCAGATCGTTGCGACTAGACTACAGCGAGGCATTCCCCGCCGTCAAGATCGTTTCAATCCCCTCGCGAGGATTCAGATCGTTGCGACGCCATTGTGGAGGCGGCCGGCCGCGGGAGCCCCGGGCCGGCCTGCCCCATGCCCATGGTCGTCTTGGCGCCGATGCCGGCGTAGAAGGCGAAGCCGGCGAGGGCGGCCAGCTGCCGCGCCGCCTCCTCCCCCAGCCCGGGTGCCACCTCGTACTCGCAGCGGCCGACGAAGCCCACCTCCTTGTAGCGGCCAAAGTCCAGCAGGCGGGTCTGCAGCGAGTAGCGGGCGACGAATAGCCCCTCCTCCGCCGCCCCGCGCAGGCCCTCCGGCAGCGGCAGGGGCGAGAACTCGTTCCAGCGCGCCAGCAGGCTGCCGAAGACCAGCCCCGGCAGGGGCAGGGGCAGGTTGCGCTGCCCGCCGGCGCGAAAGACGGTGGGCGAGAGGAAGCGCAGCGCGAGCCGCCGCGCCGGGGCCTGGCCGCCGTCCAGCAGGGCCCGGTAGGAGGTGCAGCCGGCCCAGGGCGACTGCCCGGGGGCGGTGATCACCCGGCGGAGGCTGAAGGTCGCCGGTCCCAGGCAGAGGTCGCTGGCCGGGCCCAGGCTGAGCAGCGCCGCCAGCAGGCGGGCAAAGATGTCCTCCCGCAGCACGGTCAGGCGCAGCCAGCAGGGCTCGCCCTGGCGCAGGGCCAGGTCCTCGCCGTTGGCGGCCGCCCGTCCATGCAACGGCGAGACGGTGAGCGGCTTGGGGCCGGGCAGGTCGTGCAGCCGGCGCGACAGCTCGGGGTCGGCTCGCTCCAGCAAGCGCAGCACGAGGCCGAAAGCCTGGTAGCCGTGGGCGGCCGGCAGCACTCCTGCCTCGCGGGGGCTCAGCTCCAGGACCAGGGAGTAGAGCAGGCCGTCGGTCTGGCTAGCCACGCCCCGGCTCCTCCCCCGCCGGCTCGGGCAGGCGCGCCTCCGCCGCCAGGGTCAGGCCGTACTGCACCACCTGGGGCAGGCCGGGGTGAACGCCGCTCACCAGGCGGCCGTAGAAGGGCCGTACGGGGGCGTCGTAGAAGCAGGCGCCGGCCTGGAGCATCAGCAGCGGGCGCTTGAAGGGATTGGCCAGGGCGGCGAACTCCTCCCCTAGCCTGCCCCGCTTGACCAGAGTCCGCCAGGCGCCGCGCGCGGGGTCGCCCGCGGCGGGGACGAAGTGGGAGAGGGCGACGAAGCCGTTGGCGCCGGGCAGGGGCGGGAAGCCCGCCCAGGGCTGCAGCTCGACCGCCGCCAGAGCGCCGAAACCGGCCGACTTGCGCTTGCCGTAGCCGGTGGCCTCCAGATAGGCCAGGCAGCGCCGCAGGCAGGCGACGAAGCCGGGGTCCACCAGGGCGTAGATGTTCACCGTGCCGGCGAACTCGGGAGCGAGCGTGGTCTCGACCAGCTGGTAGAGCGAGCCGGTGGCGCCGGTGGTACCGGTGAGGCGGCTCAGCCGGTTGTGGAGGCTGACGCGGGTCGCGAAGGGCTGGCGGGGCTCGGGCAGGAAGGCCTCGCCGCCTCGGGCACGCTCGAACTCCTCCGGGGTCAGCCAGGCGGCGGCGCGCAGCGCCTGGCCGGCGCGGTAGGCCGCCGGTCCGGCCGCGCGAGCCGCCGGGGGAGCGGCAAGCAGGGGCCGGGGCAGGAGCTCGCCCGGGAAGCCGTTGGAGACGACCAGGGGCGGCTCGCCCAGGCCGTAGAGGCCCAGGAAGTTATCGAGGAAGTCGTCGCCCTCCGTGTGAGCCAGGGCCCAGCAGAGGTGGCCGAAGATGGTGTCGGCCTGCCAGGGCGTCAGGCTGGGCGCGGCCAGGCGCAGGACGATTTTGTAGCAGTCCACCGCCGCCTCCGCCTAGTGCAGCCTCAGAACAGGTCGTCGGTAATGCCCGTTGCCTACTAAAGCGGTCCTCATCGTCAGTGCTGGGCAGCTGCCACCGTCGCTCGGTCCGACGATCCCCGAAGAGGTCATCTGTTCATGCACTAGGGCACGTCCTCGATCTTGAGGTTCTCCACGGCCACCCAGCCGTAGCCGCGGGTGCCGGAGCCGCCCAGGTACTCGCTCTTCAGCATCTCCAGGCCGCGCTGGATGAACTTGACCATGTCCGCCTCGGGGTCTCCCTCGAAAACGCGCAGGTGGATGGTGAGATCGAACTTGGCGCCAGCCGGCACTATCTCTTGCGTGCGCGGGTTGGTGGCGGTGCCCGTCTTGCGGTTGATCATGTTCTCCGTCTTCGCCGCGGTGTAGCGCAGCCCCTGCTCGATCAGGGCCTCCATCGCGGGCAGCGATTCCTCGGCCAGGTGGGCGTCGCGCACGATGATACGGGTCGGCCCCAGCTCATGATTGGGCCGGAGGTGGGGGCCGAAGAGGGTGCAGACCAGGCAGTCGTCGCGGGCACAGTTGCAGGGGTTGCCGTTGGGCTGGACCTTGCCCTCGCTGTACTCCAGAAGCGAGCGCAGTTTGCCCTTGAGCGACGAGCCGGGAATGTAGGGCCTTCCGCTCACCTGGTCGCGGATGACGGGGCTGTCCAGGCCGCCGATCTCGATGTCATCCTTCGAGCCGCCGATGTGCAAGTTGGTCTTGCAGGCCAGGATGGCGGTGAGGCGCTTGTGCTTGGCGAGTTTCAACGAACGGGGTGACAACTATCTACCCTCCTCTGTGGGCATCGCCCGACGGCGCTTTCTGGCGATAGGTGAAGTAGGCCAGCACGCTCTGGAAGTGCTGGATGAAGCCCACGGCGAAGTGCTTCTCGCTCTTCGACGCCTCCGCCACGTTCTTGTCGATGAAGGACTTGAGGCACTCGCTGGCGACCCCACGGCCCACGGCGCCGGCGGCGTCGGCGCTGAGAGCGGCGACCCGCCAGAGGTGCTCGCGGAAGCGATCCTCCTTCTCGGCCGGGTCGCGGCCCAGCTGCATTTCGATCGACTTGGCCTTGTCGTAGAACTTGCGCAGCTGGCCGTAGGACAGGCCGGACTGGATGAACTCGGCCGCCACTTTGTCCGCCTCGCCGGTGAGCAGCTCCGGGCGCAGGTTCCCCTTGGCGTCGAAGTAGCCCAGCTTGAGGTACTCCGGCGAGGCGACATAGCTGGGGCGGGGCCGGTAGTCGCCACTGTAGCCGGGCCGGCCACCGGGAGGACCGGATCTGTTGTACAACTTGCCACCTCCTCGCGAAGTCGCTGCGTCGTCCGCGCGGACCTAGTCTGCGGGCCTGCCGCGCCGTTCCAACAGCCAGAGCTGGGTCAAGAGGCCAAGGTTGTCGAGAACGGGCCGCTGGTCCGCGTCTCCGGGCCGCAGGCTGAGCAAACCCTGGCAGAAGTCGTAGAGGGCCGGCGTGCGCCGCGGCTCTACGTTACGCGCCAGGTCATAGGCCAAAAGCGGCTGGAAGCGCAGGCCAAGCGGGTTGCCGCGCTGCTCGCCTTCCGGGTGCCTCCGCCATGCCTCCCACTCGGCGTACTGCCGCCACATGCGGGCGTAGGCCAGCAGGTGGTAGAGCAGGGCCGAGGAGGCCTGGCCAGCCTCTGGCCCCAGGCGCCGCCAGAGGGCGCTCACGGCCCGCCACTCCTCCCAGGTGAGCGTGTGACCGAGCAGGGAGAAGCGGTCGCGGCCGGCGTCCTTGGCCTGCCGCAGCAGCTCCGCCGCGGCCTCCGCCGCCCGGGCGAGGGGATAGCCTGGCTTGGCCAGCAGCAGGCCGGCCGAGAGATGCAGGCGCGGGTTGTGGCAGAGGCGGGCGAAGTCGTCGCGCAGGCGCGCCGCCAGGGCCGCCGTCTGGTCCCAGGGGCCGACGAGGAACAGGTCGTCCCCGCCGGCATAGACCGAGTAACAGTCGGGGAACGCGGACCGCAGCAGTTGCGGCAACCAGCCGCTGAAGAAGAGGTCGAGGGCGCGGCTAAACTGGGCCAGGCGCGAGGGCGTGTCGCGGTCGGGTTTGAGGCCGAAGAGCAGGGCCTCGCCCAAGTGGTCGACGTCGGCCTTGAGGAAGCCCAGCAGGGCGCGGCCGCGGGCGCGGCCGGCGAGGTCGGCGAAGGTGACGGGGGCCTCGACGTGCGCATCGGCCGGTGCAAGCGGCGGGCGCCGCGCCAGGTCGGCGACCGTCCAGGTGGGTATGTAGTTGCAGAGAGGGCGCGCCAGCAGCGGCCAGCGCGCGGCCACCTCGGGCGCGAAGGCGCCCAGGCCGAGCACCAGGTAGGGCGCGCCGAAGACTTGCGCCGGCTGGCGGGCCACGACGGCCGAATGGCCCAGCAGAGAGAGCGCGCCGGGGCGTTCCTCCGCGTGAAGGGCAACGTAGGCGGCACCGGCCAGGGCGCGGCCGGCGTCCAGGTCGGTTTGGCAGTGGGAGCAGAGCCCATCGTCGCCCAAGCGGGGCTGCTTGCCGCAGGCCGGGCAGAGCGAGGCCCCGGCGAAGCCGGGCAGCAGGAAGGCGCCTTCGCGCCAGCCCGACTCGTTTTGCAGGGCCTCCCGCAGGCGTTGCTGCTTGCGCCGTTGCAGGGCCTCGCTCGCCCGCCGCAGGATGAAGCCGAAGCCGGCGTCCGCGCTCCGCAGCTCCGCCGGGGAGAAGGGCACGCTCGCCAGGTTCAGAGCCAGCTCGCCGCCGTGCCGGGCCAGGAGCCACTCGTCGGCCCGCGCCTGGGCAGCGGCGACCGCCCGGCGGCCTCGCTCCGTGTTGGGCAGCAGCAGGTGGAAGTGCCCGCCCGAAGCGAGAACCTGGTTGACGAAGGTGAGTCCCGCGTCGGCCAGCAGCTGCTGGGCCGCCACCTCGCTGAGCAGTTGCAGGTAGAGGGAGCGCGCGCGCAGGCGGCGGGCAACGCCGTCGGCGCTGGCTATGTCGTAGAGGTAGTTCTGGATGCCCGAGAGGTCGCCCGTGGCCAGGAGGAAGCAGGGTTCGGCGTCCAGGGCCAAGGGATCGCACGTCCCGGCGGCGGATTCATCGGAGTAGGCTTGTAGGGCGGCGGCGAAAGCGGCGGCGACACGGCTGTGGTCGAAGAGCGAGATGTCGGGCACGGAGCCGTAGGCGGCGGAAGGAATGCACCAGGTGTACTGCTGCAATAGCGAGAAGAGACCGGCTAAGTAGCAATCCAGGTCGGTTTGGTCGAGCTGGCGATGGGCGGCCAGGAACTGCCGCCATAGTTCGGCGTAGGCTTGCTCCTGGGACTTGGCATCCGGGGCGGCCGCCAGAGGGAAAACCGTGCCCTCGTCGGCAGAGTCGTAGCGGCGCAGGGCGAAGAAGGCGGGCCCGGGAGGCTGCTCCATCTCGCTCGCGAAGACGGTGGCCAGAACGTTGGCCATCGGCTGGTAGACTGCACCGGCGACGGGCGCGTCAGATTGCCGCTCGACGGCGGAGAGGCGGTCGCCGGCGGCGACGATACCCGCCTGCGGGTCCCGCGGGTTGTGATGGTAGAGAATGGGCGAGAGGCAGGGTCGCAGGTGAGGCTGCAGCTCCTGCTCCCCGAATTGCAGGGAATGGACGGCGTGGGCACCGTGCCTACCGTAGACAGTGGCGTCCAGGGCACGGTTCTTGGCCTCCAGCGGCACCCTGGCCCGTTGGGCGAACTTACCGATGTCGTGCAGGAGCGCCGCCAGAACGACGCACTGCTGGCCGGAGAGCGTTTCCACCACGGGCGCCTGCTGCCACCCCCTCGGAGAAGATGAGCAACCGCGAGGCCGGGCACGCGCCCGGCTTGGTTCCGCGTAGTCATACTACCACTTGCCAGGACGGCGGTCAAGAAGAGGGCTTGACATCCGTGCATAAGTGGCAGGTATGGCGGTAGGGGCGGGGCTCCGTACCCGCCCGCCCGTCTAATCCCCACGCCGAGCTGGCAACTACGCCGCTACGGCGGCCGCGGCCGCCCCCTTCGCTACGCTTCGGGGACATGGCT
>JAMCYS010000048.1 GCA_023473795.1 Chloroflexota bacterium
CCCTAGTGCACGAACAGATGACCTCTTCGGGGATCGTCGGACCGAGGGACGTTGGCAGCCGCCCATCAGGGACGGTGATCCGCGCATCTGTGGACAACGGGCATTACCGACGACCTGTTCTGAGGCTGCACTAGGAAGGATTCGATGCACAGATAGAATTGTGAAAGGAGAGGCCCCGATGAGAAAGGTCCTCACGGGTCTCACGCTAGCTGCAGTGATGCTAGCCTCTTCCGTAGCGCCAGCGTTGGCGCAAACCCCAGTAGCGTTGCCTCAAACCCTCACGGCAACCGTCAATGTCAACTCTGTCGTCAGCGTTACCCTCACGGACTACGGCATTGCCGGACTGAACTTCGGGAACGCCACTCCCGGCGTCAAGGTGGGCGACGCGGGCCAGGACACCGCCCATGGCGCCGTGACCCTAGAAGTTAGACCCGAGACGACGGCGGATTGCTACCTGAAAATCGCGGGCTCCGCGAACTTTATCGGCCCTGGCGCCTACAGTTTCCCTATCACTGCCCTCGGCTGGACCAAGAGTAGTGGAGGTGGGACGACGGCCGTTACCAATACTCCCGTGAACCTGGCGGCGGTCGCCTCCGCTGACGCCAAGATAGTCGAAGTCTGGCACTATCTCACCGTACCCCAGAACACCAGAGCGGGCGAGTACACGGCGAGCGTGACCTACTCCGCATCCACTCAACAGTAGCCGAGATCGCACCCAGCGCCACATTGCTCGCAACATCGACACGTGAGCCCACGCAAGGAAGGGGGCCCACACAATCGATGCGGTGCGGTCGAGAGTGCGTTTGACCGACCCAAACACAAGCGACCGTCCTGCTGGGCCGCAGACTTCCAGCAGGACGACTCCGGAGGCGTGACTTGAAGTCGGCAAGCCTTGTAGTACTGCTACCGCTACTGCTCTGTCTCGTTCTTGCCAGCCAGGTAATAGCCGCCGACGACGCCAAGTACAACTTCGCCAGCGCGCAGGGCGAGAAACGCATCCAGGTGGCGCCGGGCGGCGAGGGCCGGGGCACTCTCTACTTCTACAACATCGACGGCAACCGGGTGACTCACGTCACCCTGACGCCTTCCTCCCTGCCCGCGGGCTGGCAGGTCAGCCTCGACCCGCCCGCGCACGCGGCGCAGTTCAGCGTCAACGAGCAGACGGTGACAACCATCGAGAACCTCTCCGTCGAGCCCTCGGAGCTGCTCGTCCACGCGGTGCAGAGCTCGCCGCCGGGCAGCGCCTGCATCGCCGTGCCGGGGCGAGGCTTCGCCGTCGCCAAGGAAGCCGCGGTGGTGGTGCGCGTCCCGAACGGAGTGCCGGCCGGCACGCGGGCGCCGCTGCGCGTCTCGGCAGAGGCCTCGTGGCTCGGCCAGGTGGGCGCGGCCAGCCTCAAGCAGGCGCGCGATTTCGACTTCACAGTGGAGATAGCGCCACCTGGCTCAGGCTACTCGGAGCGCCCGCTGCCTGCCCAGCCAACAGTAGTGGTGGTCGCCCCGGCAGGCATTGCTGGGGAGGAGCCTGCCTCCGACTTCTGGCTGCCGCTGGCGACGCTGGGCATGGTGGTGATGGCCGGGGCAGGCTACGCCGCCGGCCGGCGGGGCCGGCGGGGCCGCAGCCGCTGAGCTACCGCGCCCCGGGGCTTGCCCCGTCTACTGGGGCCGCCCACCTCAAGTGGGAAGCGCCGGCAGAGCGAATCGCTCTGCCGGCGCTTCCTAGTCCGACCGAGGGCTGCCGATGAGCGCGGCGCTACCCGCCTCAGGCGAACAGCTGCTTGAGGAAGCGCAGGCCGTCGCGCGCCAGGTCGTCCTGGGTGGCCGCGAAGTGGCGATAGATGTTGAAGCGGCTGGCGACGATCTGGTTGTCCGGGTTGAAGGACTCGATCACCACCGGGCCGGGGTACCCCACGTCCCGCAGGGCGTCGCGCACGCCCACCCAGTCCACGAGCCCGGCGCCGGGGGCGGCGCGGTTGTTCTCGCAGGAGTGGAAGGCGTAGGTGCGCTTGCCGGCCGCTCGGATGGACGCGGGGATGCTGGCCTCCTCGATGTTCTGGTGGAAGGTGTCGAGCAGCAGGCCGACGGCCGGGCTGCCGACCATGTCGACCAGCCGAATGCCTTCGTCGACCGTGTTGAGGAAGTTGTTCTCGAAGCGGTTGAGCACCTCGACGGCCAGCTTTACGCCCACGTCCTCGGCGTGCGGCGCCACCTCGCGCAGGACCTTGGCGCTGAGCTCGAACTGCTCCTCCCGAGCCGCGCCCTGCATGGGCCCCTTGCGCCCGATGCATGAGGCCAGGGCGCCGAGAAAGACGCCAGCACCCAGCTGCTTGGCCAGGTCCAGCGCCCCGTGGATGTGCTGCAGGCCCTTGGCGCGGACCGCCGGGTCCTTGCTGGTGACGTCCATTTCCACGCCCAGGCCGCCGCAGAGGGTGCGGCCAAGCCCTTCCGCGTCCAACGCCTCGCGCATGCGCCGGGGCGTGAACCGCGGGGGCTCGCGGCCGATGACCACCTCGAAGACGTCGAAGCCCAGCTCGCGCACGTGCTTGACGAGCGGCAGATCGTCGTCCGTTAGCGGCAGCGTCCAGATCATACTGTTGGCGCCGACTTGCATGTCTTTCCTCTCTAACCCTTGATTCCGGTCATTACGATGCCCTGGGTGAAGAAGCGCTGGAATGTTACGTAGAGTATGGTCAAGGGCAGCGCCGAGATCGTGGTGGCGGCCATCAGTTGGCCCCAGGGCGTGACGTCGCTCTTCATGCTGGTGAGACCGACGACGATGGTCATGATGTCGGGCTTGTTGATGACGACCAATGGCCAGAGGAAGTTGTT
This sequence comes from Chloroflexota bacterium, assembly GCA_023473795.1. GTDB lineage: Bacteria > Chloroflexota > UBA6077 > FW602-bin22 > JAMCYS01 > JAMCYS01. The sequence continues at coordinate 2,827 of JAMCYS010000048.1, forward strand.
CCAAGCGCCGGTGAAGGCGAGAATGGAGAGCGCCGCCACCGCCGGCATGCTCACCGGCAAGATAATCTGCGCCAGCACCCGCAGCCAACTGCAGCCGTCGATGCGGGCCGCGTCCTCCAACTCGGAGGGGATGTTGAGCATGAACTGGCGCATCAGGAACACGCCGTAGAACTGCACCAGGTGCAACACGGCGATGCCCTGGAGGGAGTTCAGCATGCCGAGGTTCCTAACGATGATGAAACTGGGGATCAGAGTCACTTGAATGGGCACCATCATGGCGCCCAGGTAGCAGTAGAAGAGAATGTCACGGCCCCAGAACTTGAGCCGGGCGAAGGCGTAGCCGGCGAGGATCGAAGTGATGAGTACGCTGGTCGTCTCGGCCGCGGCGACGATGAGGGTGTTGGCCAACCAGCGACCCAGAGGGTAGTCGGTCCAGGCCTCGAGGTAGTTCTCCCAGCGGATGCTGCTGGGCACCACGCTCTCCAAAATACCGACGCGGAAGATGTCCTGGTCGGGCTTAAGGGACGTGATGATCATCCAGATGTACGGCAGACCGACGGCCAGCGCGCCGACGATCAGGAAAGCGTATACGGCACCATCCTCGAGCCAGCGGCGCCGTCGCGCCCACGCGCGCGAGCGAGCGGCCTCTACGGTCCTAGTCGCGGTCGAAGTAGCCATCAGTAGATCTCCGTCCGCCGACCCATCAGCCGGAATTGCACCAGAGTGGCTATGAAGATGAAGGCGAACAGCACGTAGGCTACGGCGCTGGCATAGCCCATTCTGTAGAACTGGAAGGCTTGTTGGTAAAGGTAGAGCACGATCACGTTGGTGGCGTTGACGGGCCCCCCGGAGGTCATCACGTATACCACCCCGAACGCGTTCTGGGTCGAACGAACGACGCTCAAGACCATGACGAGCAGCGTCGTGGGCATCAGCAGAGGGATGGTGACGTGGCGGAAGACGCTGAGGGCACCGCAGCCGTCGATGCGCGCGGCCTCCTTCAGTTCCTCGGGTACGCCCTGCAGGCCGGCCAGGTAGATGACCGTGAAGTAGCCGACCTCGCGCCAGCCGAAGGTCAGGATCACGGTGGGCATGGCCCAGAGGCTATCGGCGGCCCAGCCCGGCGCCGGCAGGCTGAGCGCCCGCAGCACCTGGTTCACGATGCCGTACTGCGGGTCCAGAATCCACAGCCAGATCACACCAGTGGCGACGAGCGAAGTGACCACCGGCGAGTAGTAGACCCCGCGGAAGAGGCCCGTCCCCCGCAGCCCCTTGTTCAGAGCCAACGCCAGGGCGATGGCTCCCACCAGCGTAACCACCAGCACGCCGCCCGTGAAAACGGCGGTGTTGAGGATGATACGCAGGAAGGTGGCGCTGGAGAGCAGCTCCTGGTAGTTGGCGAGACCCACCGGCACCGGAGCCGGATCGAGAGGGCTCCAATCGTAGAAACCGAGGTAAAACGAATAGGCCACCGGCCAGACAATGAAAATGCAGAAGAACACCAACGAGGGCAAGACGAACATAACGCCGTAGCGTGCCTGTTCGTTCCCAAAGAAGCGGGACAGTCCCTTGCGAGTCCGCTGCGCCGTGGGCTCCGTGGTCCCCATCATGGCGGCACCATCATGGTTGTGCTTCCTCCTTGGCGGCGGCACCTTCTGCCGGCGCTGTTGCCGGCAACCATAAGTCCGCTAAGCCAGCATACGCTTGATCTACTTCGATCGTCGCCAGGGAACAGGAAGCGGACCCCAGACAGCCAGGGTCCGGCTTGCCGAGATGTCCGCAGTATAATGTCTGAGGCAGGCGCCGTCAAGCGCGGCGGGCGCCGTCTGACTGCCCCCCCCGTGCGCTGCCGCCGCCGGGCGTCGCTCCGCCTGGCGGCGCCCGGCGGAATCCAGGCAACCGGAACTAGCGCCGCTTGGCCAAACCCTCTGCCAGCAGCAGGTCCAGCGTCTTGGCGAAGGCCAGCGCCGTCTCCTCGACCTCACGCGGCCCGTGGGTGGCGGAAACCAGCGCCATGGCGCCGATGAAGTCCACGCCGTTGGCCAGCAACGCCCGGCGCAGGCCGCCGCTAATGGCTCGCATGCCCTTCAACCGGGCGGGGTCGTTCGTGCAGAGCGAGCGATCGCAGCTGCCGATCCTCTCACAGGGGCCGATGTACGTGTGAATAATCGAGGTCTCGCCGTAGACGCAGGCCGAAGCCTGCCGCTCGTCGATGGCCTCATTCAGGCGCTTGCGTAGTTGGCCGGCCGAGGCGTTGGCCGTCTTGTGTGGCTCGCCGGTGCCCACGATCCGCAAGGCGGCGACCCCCGCCGCGGCCGAGATGGGGTTGGCGTTGAACGTCCCCGGGTGGTACATCCGCTGGTGGCCCGGCTCCTTCTTGTACTCCAAAGGCGCCAGCACGTCGGCCCGGCCGGCGACGGCCCCCCCGGGCAGGCCACCGGCGAGGATTTTGGCCAGCATCGTCAGGTCGGGCTTGACGCCGACGACCGCCTGCACGCCGCCTGGCGAGTAGCGGAAGCCCGAGACCACCTCATCGAGAATCATCAGCGCGCCGTAGTGCTCGGTGAGGCGCCGAACCCCTTGGAGGAAGCCCGGGGCGAGGGGCACCGTGCCCATCGAGGCACCATCGGCCTCCAGGACGACCGCCGAGATATCCCTGTCCCCGGCCAGAGTGCGCTCGAGCAGCGGCAAGTCGTTGGCCGGGAGCACCACCGTGGTGGCAATCGTCTCATCCAGAAGACCGACGGAGGAGGGTGCGTCCCAGGGCGGGTTGACGGCCGGCATCATCTGGTCGGACCAGCCGTGGAAATGGCCCTGGAACTTGACGATCTTGCGCCGGCCGTTGTAGGCCCTGGCCAGGCGCACCGCCATCATCCCCGCCTCGGTGCCGGAGCTGGTAAAGCGCACGCGCTCGGCCGAGGGGATGAGGCTCTTGACCAGCTGTCCCCAGGCGAGCTCCAGCTCGTGGCAGGCGCCGAAGTGCGTTCCCTTGGCCATTTGTTGCTGCACGGCCTCCACCACCGCCGGGTGCGAGTGGCCAAGGAGCAGGGAGCCGTGGCCGCTGACGTAGTCGATGTACTCGTTGCCGTCCACGTCCCACTTGCGCGGTCCGCGGGCGTGCGTGACGTAGATGGGGAAGGGCTCCAGGTGGCGGGTGTCGTGGGTGACGCCGGCCGGGAAGGTGGTGGCAGCCTGCTCGTAGAGCTGGCGCGACTTCGGTCTGCCGGCCGCGAAGAGATCGTCGATCGTGGACATGGGTCCCCTCCTACACAAATAGCCGCCTAGCAGAGCGCCAACAGACGACAGTGCGGCCAGTATAGCAGAAAGGAGCAAACCAAGAGAACAACGCCAAAGCGGAGGCCAACGTTGGGGATAGTCAGCGCCGAGGGCGATCCGCTCGTGTCGAATTGGCTCTTGCTCATTCTCAGTGCAGGTTGCTGGGCTGCTGGGCGGAGTGTTGAGGGGAAAGGTAGAGTTCATCTGGAACCAGTTGCCGGTTCTGGAGGACTTTGCCGTGCTGCTCTCCGACCTGCTG
>JAMCYS010000167.1 GCA_023473795.1 Chloroflexota bacterium
AAGTCGGCCCGGCAAGGTTGAAGCCAAGCCTGGCCATCTCGGCCGGGTCGATGGCCGCACCCTGCTTGTCCTTGATGTTGAAGGCCACGGTCGGCGTCTGGCCGGGTCCGGTGTTGCTAACGCCTAGTGCAGCCTCAGAACAGGTCGTCGGTAATGCCCGTTGTCCACAGATGCGCGGATCACCGTCCCTGATGGGCGGCTGCCAACGTCCCTCGGTCCGACGATCCCCGAAGAGGTCATCTGTTCGTGCACTAGGAGGTTGAAGGTGACGCCGCGCAACTGGGAGGAACGCTCGGGGATGGTGTGCGCGCCCGTCACGGAGGCGCCGAACTCGGGACCGTCGGCCGGATGACAGGTGGCGCAGGCCGAGTCGGGCTGAGCGCCCGCCGGGTGACCGGCGCCGGTCGCGAAGTCGACGTTGTCGTGGCAGGCGCCGCAGGCGGCGGCCGACGGCTTGGTCTTGTAATTGTCGGCGGCGGGCCCGGTATGGCAGGCGGTGCACTGGCGAACGTCGCGCGGGAAGGCGACCTCGGAGAAGTCCGCCACGGACTGATGGAAGCCGACGATGTAATAGGGCATCTTGCCCTCGGCCACACTGGGCAGGTTCTCGCCGCGATGGATCTTGTGGACCATCACCTTGAAGTCCACCGTGCGCCCGGTTTCCGGATCCGTGGTTTGCTCGGTGTGGCAGGTGGCGCACAGCTGGACCTCATAGCGCTGCCCGCCGTGAGCCGCCAACAGATCGTGGCAGCTATCGCAGGCTTTGTTGGTCACGGAGGTGACGGCCTGAGCAACCTGGCCGTTCGGCTTCCAGTCGTAGAAGTCGTTGCCCACCCACTGGCGAGCGTTGCGAGTGGCCTGCATAGCGACCCGCTGAGTAGCATCGACGTCGTAGTTCAGCGGCAGAGCGAAACTGAACTTGTAAGTGTAGCTGCCATTGCCTAGGGACGTGAAGACACCGCCGGAGTCATAGCCGGCCTGGGAAGCCCTGGCCAGCGCCGCCTTCGTGTCTTCACCCTCGAAGGTGTAGGATCTGCCGGTGGCAGACGTGACAACGTAGTTCAGCAAGCGGCCATAGCCGGTCTGGGCGTCCTTCTCGACGCGCGTGAGGGCGAAACGGACGCTGTTGGCGTCCATCTGCTCCAGCGTCAGGGGAGAGCCCGAGGCGTCAGTCAGACTGAACGTCACCACCGGCTTGCGGTCCGAGGGGATCTCTGCCTTCACGATGTCGGCGCGCAGCCCATCCGCGGGCGCCGACTGGGCGAAGATGGTCTGGACACCCAAGATGGCGAGCACCCCAACCATCATTAAGACGAGGGCCGCGGTAATGGCCCTGCCCAGTCTTGTCGACATTGGTACCTCCTAGTTCAGTGGGGTTGGTGAAGGTCGCGAACGAGCCGTGGATACGCCGTTTCTCTCTCCGCGTCGACTCCTTTCCGCCGCAGTCAATAGCCTAAGCCGTAGCCGGACGCTGGGTACTCTCACTGGCCTACACAGCGCCTTTCCATCTTAGCGCATCTACGTCCCTCGTCAAGGGGGTAGATCGTCACTTTGCATTAGGTATCTGGGGCGAGAGACCTAATGGACTAGTCTTCGCCAAGCGACCGCTTTCCCCGATGTCGGACGGCGATTCGGCCGCAAACCGGGGGCTGGCCTGTGGTTGACGGGCCGGGTTACCAGAGAACCGTCTGCCGCAAGATTCAGGCTCGGGTAATTAGGGAGAAAGGGCGTGCATAAGACGACCCGCGGGCCTGGGAGAGGGCCCGCGGGTCTTTGCGTGGAGTGAGAAGGACGCTTGGTTCTGAATCTAGAGGGCAGGCCTGGCGCCCGGGATGGGCAGCGTCCGAGGCACGCCCTTCTCGTTCACGTCGACCTTGTCCTGGAGGACGTCCCACCCGCCTTGTCCGTTAACGTTGTGGCAGGTGAAGCAGTTGCCGCCATAGTGCTCTTTGAACGTCTCGCTAAACATGTGCGCCGGATGCACGATGTCGCGCAGGCTGATCGGAGCAATGTTGCCCTTGCCTTCCCTGGCGCCCTGACCGGGGGCATGGCACTCGAGACAGGGGGCAATGCCGGTCTGATCGGTCGGCTGCAGAGAAACGCCGCTCGGGCTTGTGGTGGGATGGACGGCGCCGGCCGCGGCCGCGCGCACCTTCGCCTCGAAGGCGAGCGTATAGCGCCCATCGGCCGAGACCTTGACGTGGCAGGCCAGACAGCCGCGCCGGGGCGCCTCTGCTGCCGGCGCCGGGGCGTTATTCCCCACCGTCACAGCGCGGAGGACGTCAAGGTAGTTGCCCGTATTGTCCACCACCGTGAGTCTCAGCGTGTAGGCGCCGTCGGGTACCTTGGTCGTGTCCCACGTGACCAGCGTGCCGCTCGTGACCTCGCTCTTCCGCAGGTCGCCAATCAGAGAGAAGCTCGTCGGCGAGGCGCCCACGCCGACCTCTACCTTGTAGAACTGGAAATTCACCGCCGTGGCCGTGCCTTGGACGGTGACAGACCCACGCAGCTGGGCGCTAACGGCAGGCGCGGAGATTAGCGCGGTTCCCTGGGGTGAAGCCGCCCCAGCGCTCATCACGCCGACGGCGAGGGCGACCAGCAGCGCCGCCCCAACCGCCACCATAAGCAAGAGTCTACTTCTCGCGACCATGTTTTCGGTTTCCTCCTCCATCTCGGACCCAATTGGCAACGCAGGCACGTGGCAACCAACAGCCAGGCGCAGGGATTTCCGTCCGGAATCGGAACCGGCGGGGACCCCGTCTCGTCGCCTTCACCCCCTTCCGCGCGCTGGGCTCCACCCACGCCAGGCCTCAAGCCGTCACCACCGCGAGCGTATGCTCCCGCGGACGGTCGATATTGTACCACATGAACTAGTCCTTGGGAACTAGGCAGACACAAACTTTTCCAGTCTTATAACGTGCTCAGCTAATAGTGCGTTTGTTTGATCCAATGCGTGGCATAGGCGGAAGCTGCAGCCATATGGACTAGGCTTTGCCCAGCGGCCGGCTCTCCCGGCGCCCGGCAGCGTTTCGGCCACAAACCGGGAACGGCTGGCCTGTGGTTGACAGACCGAGTGGGGCCGACGAGAATAGCCGGGTCGGCTGCTCGCCGGCCCCCCCGTGACGCGGGAAGCAACTTCGTCAGCAGGGGCAGCGAGCCGTCATCGGCGCGACGACGGGAGGTAGAACGGAGTGGACGGCAGAGAGCGATTCCTGGCCGCGATAGAGCATCGCGCGCCCGACAGAGTGCCCATTCACGACCACCCCTGGGCCAGCACGATCGACCGCTGGCACAAGGAGGGGCTACCGGCGGAAACGACGCCGGACGACTACTTCGGCTTCGAGATGGCTCGCATCCGACCCGACTTGAGCCCGCGCTTCCCCACGCAGGAGATAGAGGAAGACGAGGAGTACGTGCTGGAGCGCACGCCCTACGGCGCCCTACGGCGCCAGCACCGCGACCGCTCCACCACGCCGGAGATCGTGGAGTACCCGATTCACGCCTACGAGGATTGGCAGCGGATCAAGCCACGCCTGGCACCGGACCCGGAGAGGCTCAATTGGCCGGCGCTGCGGGCGCAGTACGAGCGGGCACGCCGGGCGGGGCGGTTCGTCACCTTCCACGCCCACTTCGGCTACGCCGCCCTGCTGGAGTACGTCCGGACGGACGAGCTACTAATGCTCTTGGCGACCGAGCCCGAGTGGGTGAAGGAGATGTACCAGGTGCAGCTGGAGCTAGTGCTCTGGCTGGCGGAGGAGATGGCCAAGGGCGGCATCGACTACGACGGCGCATTCCTCAACTGCGACCTTGGTTACCGTAACGCCACGCTGTTCTCCCCTCAGATGTACCGGGAACTGCAGTTCCCCTTCGACCGGCAACTGTTCCGCTGGTTTCGCGACCGCAGCAAGCCGGTCATCCTGCACTCCGACGGCTGCGTCAAGGCACTCGTGCCCTACTTCGTCGAGGGCGGGGTGAGCGTGCTGCAGCCGCTGGAAGTGAAGGCAGGCATGGACGTGATCGAGCTGAAGCGGGAGTACGGTCGCGACCTGGCCTTCATGGGCGGCATCGACGCTCGGGCTATGGCCGACCCCGACCCGCGGGCGATCGAGGACGAAATCAGGCGCAAGTTCGCCGTAGCGATGGTCGGCGGCGGCTACATCTTCCACTCTGACCATTCGGTGCCCAACGACGTCTCGTTCGGGCGCTACCGCCGGATAATGGAGCTGGTGCACAAGTACGGCGCGGGCCGGTGAGCGCCGGCCGGCGGACCCAGCCGTGGAGGAAGTCCCCGTGATCTTGCCGGGCTATGAGAACCAGAACGTCTACTACGGCGACCTGCACAGCCATTGCGCGGTGGGCTACGGGCACGGCTCGGCGGAGGAGGCCTACGAGAACGCGCGGCTACAACTGGACTTTGCCAGCGTCACGCCGCACGCCCGCTGGCCCGACATCCCGGCCCCCGACGAACGGCTGCGGGAGGTAGTGGCCTACCACGAGCGAGGCTTCGACCGGACGGCCGAACTGTGGTCACACTTCCAGGACGTCACCGAAGCGGCCAACGAGGAGGGGCGATTCGTCACCTTCCTCGGCTGGGAGTGGCACTGCCTGGCCCAAGGCGACCACAATATCTACTTTAAAGGCGGGAGGGGCGAACGCCTGCAGGCGGCCAACCTGGAGGAACTGCGCCAGCAGCTGCGCCGCCTGCAGGCCCAGGGGCAGGAGTGTTTCGTCATTCCTCACCACATCGGCTACCTGGCCGGCTACCGGGGCATCAACTGGGCCGACTTCACGCCGGAGTTCTCGCCGGTGGTGGAGATGATGTCCATGCACGGCTGCGCCGAGAGCGACGAGGCGCCGTATCCCTACCTGCACACGATGGGACCACGAGACCACCGCAGCACTGCCCAATACGGTTGGGGTCTGGGGCACATCTGTGGGATCATCGGCTCCACCGACCACCACAGCGCCCATCCAGGCAGCTACGGGCACGGCCGTCTGGCAGTGTGGGCGGAGGGGCTGAGTCGCGCGGCCATCTGGCGGGCCATCGCCGAGCGGCGGACCTGCGCTTTGACGGGCGACCGCATTGCTTTGGCCTTCGCGCTGAACGGGCAACCCCTGGGATCGCGCTTGCCGGCGACGCCGGAACGGGAGGTCGAGGTAGCGGTGGAGGGCGGAGGCGCCATCGACCGGGTTGAACTGCTGCACAACAACCGGGTGATCGAACGCTGGCAGCCGGCTGCCGCCGGGCAAGACCCGCCGGCCGGCCCGGTGTTGGTCCATCTGGAGCTGGGTTGGGGTTTGCCTTGGCTGCAGGTGGAGTGGGAGGTGGCGCTGTCGGTGGTGGGCGGCAGACTGCTGGCAGTGGAACCGCGCTTCCGGGGGCCAGAGGTTGTGGACCCCAACACGGCCACGGAGGCGAGCCACGCCTTCAGCCGCTGGCACAGCTCGGGGGAAGGCGAGGTCACCTTCCGCACGCGCACCCGGGGCAACCCCACGACCACGACCGCCGCGACCCAGGGGGTTTGCCTGAAGGTGGCAGGGGAGGCAGACACCAGGTTGCGGGGACAGATCAACGGCCAGGCGGTGGAAGTGAGACTAGGCGAGTTGGCCCAGGGCCCCCATGCCGGCTATCTGGGGGGCTTTCTCTCGCCGGCCTACTGCTTCCAGCGGGCGGTGCCGGCGGCCGAGTACACCCTGCGGGCAGCCGCGAGACACCGGTCAGAAACGCGCACGCGCGACTGGTACTACGTGCGGGTCGGCCAGAAGAACGGGCAATGGGCCTGGAGCTCGCCCATCTGGGTTGGTTGAGAGCGGCCTACTCGAACTCGACCGAGTAGCCGTACTGGCCGAGGAAGCCCATCAGCCAGCGCTCGGCGCTGACCAGTGCGCCTCCGAGAGTGGCGTCGTTGGCCTCGCTGCCTGGCCGGCCGAAGCCAAGGAGAATCCGGCGCCGATCGGGCAAATACTCGTAGATCGGGGCGATCTCGCCCCGGACGCCCGTGCCGTCCACGGCCAGCTGGTTTTCCAGGAGGGCCGCGATGGGAATATCGCCCGGCCGCTGGAAGGTGAGAACGCGCTCCAAGTCCGAAGTGCCGCGACGAACGCTAACCAGAATCGCCTTGCTGTCCATAGGTGTGCCCCTTCCGCGTTGCCGCCGGAGATGCTGGCTTCCGACCTGCCCTTCTGTTGGCCACAGAGTAGCACGACGATCCGGGCCTAGTGCAGCCTCAGAACAGGTCGTCGGTAATGCCCGTTGTCCACAGATGCGCGGATCACCGTCCCTGATGGGCGGCTGCCAACGTCCCTCGGTCCGACGATCCCCGAAGAGGTCATCTGTT
>JAMCYS010000142.1 GCA_023473795.1 Chloroflexota bacterium
ACTCGCACAAGTTGATGGGTTCGTAGCGATCCACTATCATGTGTCCGGGCCTCCCGTCGGGCTAGGTTGCGCCAGCAAACACATCCTATCCCACGGGGGCTCTTTTTGCACCAGAAACTAGACTAGGGCGTCTGCCACCTCCAGTATGGTTCTCACCCGAGCCAAGAACTGCGCGGCGACGGCGCCGTCGAGGACCCGGTGATCGATGGTCAGGCGCATCGTCGCCACGGGTCTTACGCCGATCAGCCCTTCTTTGGCGACCACGGCTTCGCGCACTCGCCCGACGGCCAGGATCGCCGCCTGCGGGGGGTTGATGATCGCCTGGAAGGCGTCCACCCCATACATGCCCAGGTTCGAGAGCGTGAACGTCCCGTCGACGATCTCGTCCACTCGCAGGGTGCCCTCCTGGGCACGAGGGGCGAGTCCACGCACTCGTGAATCCATCTCGGCAAGCGAGAGCCTGTCCGCCTCGCGGATCACAGGCACCATCAAGCCATTCGGGATGGCCGTAGCGATGCCCAGATTGACTCGTGTGAAGAGGCGACGCTTGCCGTCCACGTAGGCGGAATTGACAGCAGGGTGCTCGCGCAACGCCAATGCGACCGCCCTGCCGATCAGGGCGGTGAACGATGGACAATAAGCCTGTTCTGCTTTCAGGCGTGCCCGTAGCGCCGCTAATGCAGCCATGTCCACGTCTGCCTCCAGCACGAACTGGGGCACGCTGTGCTGGGCTTCGGATAACCTCTCGCCAGTTATCCTCTCTAGACGAGTCAGCTCCTCGTCACGGTAGTCGATCTCTTCGCTAGCCGGAGCTGCAGGCCGTTCCCTCTCCCGTATAATGTCCGCCTCAACGATCCTGCCGCCGGGGCCCGTGCCCTCCACCCGAGACAAATCGATGCCGTGCTGCTGGGCCAAGCGCCTGGCAATTGGGGTTGCAAGAACGCGGGTGGCCGGCGGAGGCAACGTCGCAGTGCTGGCGCCTGCCGTGTCGAGTGGCGACTCTACGGCGGCTGGTGCTACTGCTGGATCCATTCTTGGGGCTGCACGGGGGGTATTGCCCAAGTCCTCGCCTGGGGGGGTAATGTAGGCCAGCACCTCCCCGATCGGCGCCACCTCGCCCTCGCCGTAGGCTATTGCCCGCAGAATCCCCGTCGCCCCTGCCTCGACGGTGACGGCAGCCTTGTCTGTTTCCACCTCTAACAACCCGTCGCCGGGCCGCACGGAGTCGCCCTCCTTCTTGAGCCATGCGGTAATGCGTGCCTCGCGCATCTCATAGGTCACGCGGGGCATAATGACTTCGCTCCCCACGGCCTATGCCTCCCCGTGCGTCTTGCGCACAGCCGCTACGATGTCGGCGACCTGCGGCAACACCCTCTTTTCCAAGCCGTCGTTGTAGGGTATCGGTACATCCTTGGCAGCCACCCAGCCAACAGGGCCGTCCAGCCAGTCCAGGCACTCCGTGTATATGCGCATGCCCCAGTCGGCCGCCAGCCCCCCAGAGCGGTGCCCCTCGTGCACCACGACGGCCCGGTGAGTCTTGCGCACCGAGTTGAACACGGTCTCCTCGTCTAACGGCTTGAGGGTGCGCAGATCGATCACCTCCAGATCAATGCCCTCGTCCGCCAAGGTCACTGCCGCCTCGAGGGCGAAGTGGACCATCTTGCCGCAGGCTACGACCGTGCATGTATCCCCAGAGCGCTTGATGTCGGCGACCCCCAGCGGCACCACGTAGTCCTCATCCGGCACGTCGCCGGCCACTTCATAGAGCGCCTTGTGTTCCAGGAAGATGACCGGGTTGTCATCCCGGATTGCCGACTTAAGCAGACCCTTTGCGTCGTAAGGGGTAGCAGGCAGAACCACCTTGAGGCCAGGAATCTGGACGTACCAGTTGTCCACGCTCTGGCAGTGGACGACACCAGCACTCTTCCACGACAGCGCCCCCACCGGCATACGGATCACCAGCGGCGTCTTACACTGTCCGCCGAACTGGAAGCGGGCTTTGGCGGCGGCGTTCACTATTTGGTCATAGGCCAGGGCCGAGAAGTCTCCGAACATCATCTCTACCACCGGCCGCATGCCCGCTAAGGCCGAGCCCAGGGCGGCGCCAGCGATGATACTCTCGGAGATCGGCGTATCCTTGATCCGGTCGGGGCCGAACTCGGCAAAGAGGCCCTTCGTCAGGCCGAAGGCGCCCCCGTGCAACCCTATGTCCTCGCCCATAATGAAGACGGCGGAGTCACGGCGCAGTTCTTCAGCTAGCGCGTCCTTGATCGCTTCCTTGTAGGTCAGATTAGGCATATACGTACTCCCCGTAGGTCGCGGGCTCGGGCTCGGGAGACGCCTGCGCGAACCTAGCGGCGTCCTCGACTGTCTCGGAGGCGCGCTGCCGAATCTCTCTCATCTCTTCCTGGCGTGCCGCGCCGTGTTCGCTCAAATAGGTCTCGAAGTGGGCGATCGGATCGTGCATCCGGCGCACCGCCTCGGTCTCCTCGCGGCTGCGGTAGACCTGCGGCTCGCCATAGTAGTGACCCTCGAAGCGATACGTCTTGCAGTCCAGGAGGCTTGGCCCCTGGCCGGCTCGCGCGGCGGCAATGGCCTCCCGCGCCGCCTCGTGCACAGCCACGACATCCTGCCCATCAACGCCTCGGTATCGGAGGCCGTAGGCACGAGCCAAGTCCGCCAGGCGTGTGCTCGGGGCGACCATGCGGTCGCAGCTGGTGGAGACGGCGATGCCGTTGCGTTCCACCACGAAGACGACCGGCAGCTGCCAGACCGAGGCCAGATTGAACGACTCGTGAACCACACCCTGGCCCAGGGCGCCGTCGCCCAGGAACGGGGCCGACACGCGGTCGCTGCCCTTCATCGCCTCGGCGAGCGCCGCCCCCACGGCGATGGGTACCCCCTCACCGACCACGGCATAGGCGCCCAGGCTGCCGACTTCGAAGGCGGCGACGTGCATGGAACCTCCCCGTCCTCGGCAGTAGCCAGCGTCCTTGGCCAGCAGCTCGGCCATCAGTCGGCGAGGGTCCGCACCCTTGGCAAGCTGATGGCCGTGGCCTCGATGGGTGCTGCTGATCCAGTCATCCTGGCGCAGCGCCAGCCCTACCCCGGTGGCCACCGCCTCCTGGCCCACGGACGAGTGCACCCCTCCTTTGGCCAGGATTCCCTTCATGAACAGCTCCGCCGCTTTGTTTTCGAAATCGCGGATGAGCCACATGGTGTAGTACATTCGCAGCAAGAGATCTCCGCTAAGGTCAACCATAAACCAACTCCTTTGTTGCCGTATGCCCCGCCAGCCGCACGGCACTGACAAGGCACACGACGATTCGGCTGCTGGTCCTAGCACATGGGCGGTCGCTCGACCATTCGCTTCAACCGGTCGACGTTGCGGCGAAGCGCTTGCAGCTCCTTAACCTGTGCGTCGGGATCCGCGAGCGCCTGATAGATGATCCCTCCCTCGCAGTGTTTGGGCACCGGCATCTCGGCCAGGTGGCAGATCGTCGGCACGATGTCCGTGAGCCAGACCGTGCGCTCGATCAGCTCGCCCCGCTTGACGCCGGGCCCCGCCATGACGAACAGCCCACGCATATCGCCAACGCCGAACCTGGTGGTCGGCAGGTACGGGCCGTGCTCGTTGTAGAAATGCGGGTCGATGGCATAGATCACGTCGCCGGAGCGCTCGGTGTAATGGCCGAGAATCCGTGCGTCCTCCCGCTTCAGCGCCAGGACTATCGGCTTCAGACCGGTCTTCGGGTCGACGTACTCGTGGAGCGCCTTAATGACCTGCTCTCGTACCTGTTCGTATTCCTCTCCAGGTTCGACGATCCCATCGGGGTCCCGACCTTTGGTGTTTACGTAGATGTGGACAAAGCGCTGGGAGACGGCCTTGGTGCGGGTCCAGTCCACCTTGGGGTGCTCCTCCCCTTCCCCGGTCGAGCTGTAGACGAGGAGGCCCGCCGATTTCAGGATGTCCTCGATGTGGAAAGCGTGCGTCTTGGCCTTGCCGCCATGGTCGGAGGTGACGACGACGAGTGTGTCTTCGCCGGCTGCCTCGAGTATCCGGCCGAGAGCACGATCCACGCTCTTGTAGAGCTGCAGCTCGAGGTCTTGATAGGCAAGCACCGTGGCCTCATCGGCAGCGGTGAGCGGGTCGATGTCGGCCGAGAACGTGTGGTACGCGTAGTCCGGGGTGTGCAGTTGCAGGAAATACATGTCCCATGGTTTCGCTAGTAGGATCTTCGTCGCATCGGCTATCCACTCGTGCTCCAGCGCGTTGGTTTCCACGAGCGTTTGCATGTCGATCCACTCCATGAGGAACGGCTCCCAGCCGGTGCGCGAGATGGGCAGCCCCCCCTCAGACGAAATCTCGTCCTCGATGGAGGCTGGGTAGCCCCAACCGTGAAGGGCGAAAAGACCAGGCACGTAGAGGCGGAAGCGCTGCGCGTCTCCAGAGAGCTCGAGCAGCTTCATGCGGAAGAGCGCTTGCTGTGGCCCCTCATCGGTGTCGAACGTGTCGACGACGCTTTGGCTCCACTCGCCAACGCGCAACCGTGCGTACACCCCCTGCCTGTCTTTCGTGCGCGCCACGGTCACAACGTCGTAGCCGTCGTCTCCGGAACAGTCCACTAGCAGGTGCCAAGTCACCGGCTTCAGCGGCGTCTTGGGACGCCACGGCCGCAGCGGGACCTCTGCCTCCAGCGCCTTGGCGCTGTGCTCCACGCCCTCCCAGCCGCGCGCCTTGCGCAACGTAACATCGTGGCTGTGGGGGTACATTTCAGTGGACAGGAGCATGTCACCACTCAGGATTGTGGTGGTGAACCCTATCTCGTGCGCGATTCCGAGGCGCCAGTCGGTGGTGCTGAGACCAGCCCCGCCCACTTGCGCGCCATCCTTGATTGTGGGTGGCCAGGTTGTTGGCCAGTTCACCAGTATACTTCGCTTACCGACTCGTTCGCCCGCTTCCCAGAGCGTCTCGGCAAGCACAAAGCCCGAGTCGAAGTTCTGATGGACCTTGTCCAAAGGGTCGCCTGGGACATGGCCGTCGAAATCGGTGATGCCGTGCGTGCCCGGCCAGGCGCCCGTGGCGATGCTCGCCCAGTTGGGGGGAGTGATCGTGGGAAAGGGGACAAGGCAGTTGCTGGCATGGACACCTTCTTCGATTAGCCTGCCAATGGTTGGCAGCTCGCCCTGTTTGGCCCAGTTGTAGACCCTCGGCGCGATGGGCCCATCAAGACCCAGCACCATTACCTTCTTTGCCGTCTTAGCCATCGTTTAGCATAGCTCCTTTCAGTAGGTTCACGAACTTTGCACCGGGACCGGTCGTCGACCCAGCCGCGGCGACGGGCAAACGGCCGTCACGAGCCGGCAGGCTCCCATACTCCCGATTTGTGCGGTACGGATATGCGGGTCCGCGATGCCCTCCTTTCAGTAGATGGACACAAGCGTCTGCCTCAGTCTTACTACGATGGGCCAGGTTTGGTTCGAAGACGGTAAACCTGCACTGAGGTACGGCCGAGTACCCACTCGAGCTCGGCGTCCGTCAGGCCAATGCCACGGTACTTGAACAGCTCAATGGCCACGTTGTAGCCCTGGTCAGAGCCGAACATAACCCGCTCTGGCCCGAGGGCGCGTACGAAGGCCTTGATCAGGTGGCCAGGCACCCAGCTGGTTTCGAGATAGACGTTGTGACAGACCTGTGCCACGGCCAGGGCATCCGTTGCCAGGATCTGGGTGCCCGAATGGGCCAACACCACCCGCACTGCGGGGAACTCTCTAGCGATGGGCAGCACCTGCGCCGGCGAGGCCCAGGGCAAGCCGCTGCCCGTGTGGATCATCACCGGCACGTCAAGCTCCCGTGCCACCGCGAAGACCCGGCGGCCGGCCTTGCTCGCGGGCCAGAGAGCGTGGGCCAGGGTGTGCAGCTTCAGGCCGACGAAGCCCATGTCGCGTACGCAGCGGCGCGCCTCACCTAAGTAGGCCTCGTTGTCCAGATGAGGGTTGTGGCAGGCCATGCCGGCGAACTGCCCGGGGAACTCGGCGAGCAGTGCCGCGATGGCGTCGTGGCGTTCCCGGGCGCCGGGCAGGTCGATGGCCGTGCTTGGCTGGACGATACTGACGTCTACGCCGTTGGCCTGATGTCCGGCCAGCAGCTCCTCCCGAGAGAAATCGCGCTCGAACACCTCGTCGTAGCCCAAGTGGGCGTGGACATCAACAATCACGTGGACCTCCTGCTTGAGCGCTTCATCCCTTCACGGCGCCGGCGGAGAGGCCCGTGGTCAGGTAGCGCTGAATGT
>JAMCYS010000073.1 GCA_023473795.1 Chloroflexota bacterium
TGATTGGCCAACTCGCGTCGCACCCCGTCGCGTGATGGGGTGGGGATTGAAACCGCCGAGGCCGGCACGCACCCCGGGCCACGGTTCGGGGTACGGACCGGCGCAAGAAGGCCCCTCGGGCGGGGCGCCCGAGGGGCCGGGGAACGCGGCGCGGACGGCTCAGAGTGGCAGCGGTCGCGGCGGCGGCGGCGTCAGCCCCTGCCGCGTCCTCTCGGCGCCGCTCGCCGTCAGCGCGTAGTTGAAGTAGTCCAGCGGCTGGACAAAGCCGGCCTCCGCCAGCTCGCGCAGGCCGCCACGCACGCGGAACAGCGGCAGGCCGGACTCGCCGGCTACTTCATCAGCGGTACGCGCCCCCGCCGCCAGGGCGCGCAGTATATCCATTCCCGGACGGGTCGGTTCCCCGTCCGCCCTCACGCAAGGCATCGCTTTGTCTCCTTGTCCGCTCGGCCTACAGCTTCTTGCGGCAGAGGTACCAGTCCACGCACTCGATACCCGGCGTGGCCACCCGTTCTTCGGCGTCCTCCACGGTGGCCGGCGTGGGGATGATGACCGGCTGGCCGGGACGCCAGTTGGCCGGCGTCGCCACCTTGTTGGCGTCGGCCGTCTGCAGGGCGTCAATCACCCGCAAGAATTCGTCCATATTGCGGCCCGTGGTCAGCGGATAGTAGACCATCGCCCGCACCTTCTGCTCCGGGTCGATGAAGAAGACGCAGCGGCTCGTCTCCGTCTTGCTCTGGCCGGGATGGATCATGCCGTAGGCCGTGGCCACCTCTTTGTTGAGATCGGCGATGACGGGGAAGGGGATCTTGACGCCCAGCTTCTCCTCGATGTCGCGCACCCAGGCGATGTGGGAATAGACGCTGTCGATGCTCAGGCCGAGCAAGTCGACGTTGCGCTTCCGCAGATCGTCGTAGATGTTGGCAAACGCCACAAACTCCGTGGTGCAAACGGGGGTGAAATCGGCCGGATGGGAAAACAGAATGAGCCAGCGGCCCTTGAAGTCCTCCAGACGCAGAGTGCCCATCGTGGTCACGGCCTCGAAGGCCGGCGCGGCTTCGCCGAGTCGCGGCAGGCTCACCTTGGTGGTCTCGGTCTGCTCCATGATTCTCCTCCTCGAGCAACCGACCGCCCCGCACCCCAGTGGCGAAGCGTGCGGTCGTCCCGTTTTCTAGGGAGGCGTCAGCCATTAGCCTCCCTACCATTCAATTTAAGCAGGCGGAGGCACTTTGTCAAATGCGGACGGTAAAAATAGGGTCGAGCAGCCAAAAAGGCGGGCCGCCTGGCCGCGCGCCTACTCCGTGTCGCTAGGCGTGGCGCTGGCGACGGTGAGGTGGCAACTGCCGGGTTCTTGTTGCCCTAGTCCTGGACCCTTGCCGATTGGCTCGCCAGCTCGATCAGTTTGGCAACGACCTTCCAGCCGCGGGCCGTACCGGCGACGCCGAGCACTCTTTCCATGTTGATGGTCCGGCGCCGCCCCGCGAGCGTCCTGGGGTAGGCGTAGTACAGCACCTTGCCGCGAACGGCGAAGCGGTACTCCGCGCCTTGGAGCGCCAGCAGCGCCTCCCGATGAGCCACGTCCGGTTGGGCGGACAAGAAAAGCAGGTGGCAGGCCTGCTCCTTGTCCAGGCGCTCCGGATCGAACGGGTTGGCGGCGGCGGCCAGCGCCAACTCCGCCGGGGACAAGATGAACACCATCCCCTGATAGCCCAGAGAGGACGCGAGCTGCTTCTCGAGGCTTCGCGCCAGGCTCTCCAGGTCGGATGCGGTGGTGCTGAAGAGGACGTTGCCCGTCTGAATGTACGTGGTAACGCCAGTCAGCCCGCGGGCCTCGAACTGCGCCCGCAGGTCGGCCATCCTCATCGTCGCCCGGCCGCCGACGTTGACGGCGCGGAGCAAGGCAACCCAGCGGTGGCGCCCTTCTGCCATACATACTCCGGGGTTTGCATCTTCAGCCTGGGACTTGAACGATCTACACAAACTGGGCACGCGATCGGCCACGTACCGTAGTGGCCGGGCTATTGTCCTCCGACAGGGGGCTCGGCCCCGGCCACCCGTCTACATGCGGGGCCAGGGTAGGCTACCAAATGCTAGGGCCAGCGGGTGCCACTTCTGGGACGGGACCGGCACAGAGTCCGGCCCCTACGGTATTCAACCCATAGTAGGGGCGGGACTCCGTGCCCGCCCCGAGCTACGGCAGGAGAACTACTTCTCGGCCAGGGCCGCGATGATGGTGCGGCAGAAGGCCGGCAGGTCGTTGGGGTTGCGCGAGGTGATGAGGTTGCCATCGCGCACGACCTCGCGGTCGACCCACTCGGCCCCGGCCGCGACGACGTCGTCCTTGATGCTGTAGAAGCTGGTGATCGTCTTGCCCTTGAGCACGCCGGCCGAGACCAGCATCCAGCCGGCGTGGCAGATGGCGGCCACGACCTTGCCCTGCTGGAAGGCGCCGCGCACGAACCCTACCATCGCCGGGGTGCGGCGCATCAGGTCGGGCGAATAGCCGCCCGGAATAATCACGGCGTCGAACTCGGCGGGGTTGGCCTCGGCCGCGGCCGTGTCGGCCGTCACCTCCAGGCCATTCTTGCTCTTGTAGGTGCCGCCCTTGGCGGGGGCGACCACGTGAACTTCGGCCTCCTCCTCGCGCAGGCGGATCAGGGGATACCACAGCTCCCGGTCGTCGTACAGGTTCTCGGCCATCACGGCCACTTTCTTGCCCTTCAGGCTCATCGCTTGTCCTCCGTTGTTATGATAGTGCGGGCGCCCAGCTTCAGCCTGGGCCGGGCCGACACCCGCGGTCCCCCCGTTTCGTAGGGGCGGGGCACGCCTGTCCAGAGCGTAGCGTCGGATGCCCCGCCCGCCAGGCCCCGCAGGGCCGACTCAGCACCGGCGCCCGGCGCTGAGGCACCGGGCTGAAGAAACGAAGCCGACTGAAGCCAGCTGGGCACGTTTCCCAGCCTCCTTCTAGGAGGCTTTGTGCACTGAGCCCGGGGCTCGAGCCCCGGGCGACCCCACCGCGCCCCCCTACTGGAAACGGTCCGCCCCTGGACTCCCCTTAGGAGAAGGCACAGTGAGTGCCCCCGCCTCCACTATCTCCAGCTCGAACACCGCCGCGAAGCGCCGGGCGACCGCGGCGGCCACCTCGCCCAATGGCACCGGCCGGCCCAGCACCCGCGCCAGCGAGGTGACCCCCTTGCCGACGATGCCGCAGGGCACGATGCCGGCGAAGTAGGAGAGGTCGGTGTTGACGTTGAGGGCGAAGCCGTGGGAGGTGACGCCGCCGGAGATGCGCACGCCGATGGCGGCTATCTTCTCCTCGCCCAGCCAGACGCCCGTGTAGCCGGGGTTGCGGCCGGCAGCCACTCCGTATTCGGCCAGCGCCTGGATCAGGGTTTCCTCCAGGCCGCGCACGTAGCGGTGCGCGTCCACTCCCTGCCGGCGCAGGTCGACGATGGGGTAGCCCACGAGCTGGCCCGGCCCGTGGTAGGTCACGTCACCACCGCGGTCCACCTCGAAGACCTCTATCCCCCGCTCGGCCAGCCCCTGGGCATCCAGCAGGATGTGCGCCGTCTCGCCCCGACGGCCGAGCGTGTAAACGTGCGGGTGTTCCAGCAGCAACAGCTGGTCGGGAATCTCGCCCGCCTTGCGCGCCCGCACCAGCTCGGCCTGCCGGTCCCAGGCCACCTTGTAGCGCACTAATCCGAGCCGGCGCAGCTCGCACAGCGGCCGGACGGACGGCTCAGCCACCACCGGCAGCCTCCCCGGTGAGGGCCGAGGCGGCATGGCCGGCGTGGTACGAGCTGCGCACCAGAGGCGCCGCCTCGACGTGGCGCAGACCCAGGCGCTCGCCCTCGGCCTTGAGCGCGGCGAACTCCTCCGGCGCGTAGTAGCGCTCGATGGGCAGATGCCGGGAGCTGGGCGCCAGATACTGGCCGATGGTGAGGATGTCGCAACCGACGGCGGCGAGGTCGGCCATCAGGGCCAACAGCTGGTCCCAGGTCTCGCCCACGCCCACCATCACGCCCGACTTGGTGAAGACGCTGGCGTCCATCTCCTTAGCCCGGCCCAGCAGCGCCAGCGAACGGGCGTAGTCGGCCTGAGGGCGCACGCGCCGGTAGAGGCCGGGCACGGTCTCGACGTTGTGATTGAGGATGTCCGGACGAGCGGCCATCACCGCGGCCAGAGCCTCGCGCGAGCCGCCGAAATCGGGGATCAGCACCTCGATGCCGCAGTCGGGGCTGGCCAGGCGCACCTCGCGGATGGTGGCGGCGAAGATGGCGGCGCCGCCGTCGGGCAGGTCGTCGCGAGTGACGGAGGTGACCACCACGTAGCGCAAGCTCAGCTGGCGCACGGCCTCGGCCACGCGGGCCGGCTCCTCCTCGTCCAGACCGGAGGGGCGCCCGTGCTCCACGGCGCAGAAGCGGCAACCGCGGCTGCAGACGTTGCCCAGGATGAGGAAAGTGGCGGTGCGACTCTCGAAGCACTCGCCGATATTGGGGCAATGCGCCTCCTCGCACACCGTGTGCAGCGCCATGCCCCGCAGCAGGCCCTTCACTTCCTGGTAGTTGGGGCCATTGGAGAACCTAACCTTAAGCCAGTCCGGTCGCTTTACCGCCATTCACACCCACCCAGATTTCTAACTCCACTCTTTGGCACCGTCGAACGTTTCCAGGTACTGCTTGACCGCCTGCAAGAAGCGGGCGGCCTGGAGGCCATCCATCACCCGGTGGTCGAAGGACAGACAGACGTTCATCATCGGCCGGATGGCGATGGCGTCGTCAATGACCACTGCCCGTTTGGCGATGCCCTCCATACTTAGTATAGCGGCCTGCGGGTAGTTGATGATGGGCGCCGAGACCAGCGTGCCGAAGACGCCCGGGTTGTTCACGGTGAACGTGCCGCCCTGCACGTCGCTCACCACCAGCTTGTTGGCCCGCGCCCGCGCCGCCAGGTCCGCCGCCGCGCGGGCGAGGTCCGCCAGGCCCTTGCGGTCGGCCTGCTTGATCACCGGCACGATCAGGCCGTCATCCAGAGCCACGGCGACGCCGATGTTGATCTCCTGCTTGACGACGATGCCCTCGGACGACCAGGTGGAGTTGAGCAGCGGGTTGGCCTTGAGCGCCTCCGCCGTGGCCCGCACGACCACCGGCAGGTAGGTGAGGTCGACCCCTTCCCGCTGGCGAAACTGCTCGCGCGCCGCCTCCCGCCACTTGACCACCCGCGACATGTCCACCTCGAAGGTGGTGGTGGCGTGGGGCGCCTCGCGCACACTGCGCACCATGTGGTCGGCGATTATTCGCCGCACGGCCGAGACGGGGACGAGTTCGTCCTTGCCCGCGGAAGCGGCGGCAGCCGGCGCCCCGGCGGCATCGCGCTGGGCCAGGAAGGCGAGCACGTCTTCCTTGCTCACGCGACCGCCCTGGCCGGTGCCGGCGACCTGCGACAGGTCGATGGCGTGCTCCTCCGCCAGGCGGCGCACCGCGGGAGAGTAGCGCGCCGGGGTGCCCGGCTCGCGCTCGGTTGGCGGCGTGACCGGCACGGCCCGAGGCGGGGTAGGGCTGACGGTCTGGCTCAGCCCGGAGGCCATCGCCTCCCCAACGACGGGAACGCCCGTCTCGGGACCGGGGACGACCGCGTCCGCCTGCTCGTCGATGCGCCCGATCTCGGCGCCGACGTTGACGGTTCCGCCATCTTCGACCAGGATCGCACCTAAGACGCCCGCAGCGGGCGCGGGCAGCTCGGCGCTGACCTTGTCCGTGACTATCTCGCAGATCGGCTCGTCTTTGGCGACGCGGTCGCCCGGCTTCTTAAGCCAGCGCGCGACCACACCCTCGGCCACGGACTCGCCCAGCTGGGGCATCACGATCTTGGTGGCCATTATTCCCTCCGAGCCACTCGTTGTCAAACGAGAGTGATCTCTCTGCCCGGGACGCCAGCCGACGGTCGGCGGCGCGGGGCCTTGTCCTCCAAACTCCGGCGGACAGCGGGAACGACGAGCGGACTGAAGTCCGCACTACGAACGACGAGGGATCCGTGTTCGTAGTGAGGGCTCACCTGCCCCCGCGGCTAGGGGGTCAGCCCTTTCCGGTTGCACTGCTGCCAACCCGGCTCGCGGGCAGGTGCGTCCGATACGTTGGCCGCGCCGCCCCGCCGAGGTCCGGAGCTAGTAAGCCGCCAGCTTGCGCACCGCGGCGGCGATGTCGCCGGCCTGCGGCAGGTAGGCGTCCTCCAGCGTGGGGCTATAGGGCACCGGCGTGTCGGGCGCGGTCACCCGCACTATCGGGCCGT
>JAMCYS010000168.1 GCA_023473795.1 Chloroflexota bacterium
CTATATTGATCTGGAGACGGTGGCTGGCCGAGGCACCAGCTTCGACGTTTACCTTCCCGTCAGTCGAGGGCAGATTGAGAAGGGATCCGGGGGAGGTCTGCCCGGCGGAAGTGAGGGTATTCTGGTGGTGGACGACGACCGTTTCCAGCGGCTGGTTGCGACTCAGATGCTGCAGATGTTGGGGTATCGGGTGGTGACCGTGACCAGCGGGGAAGAGGCAGTGGCCTACCTGAGAGAGCACAGGGCCGATCTGGTACTGCTGGACATGGTCATGCCGGGAGGCATGGATGGGGTCGAGACCTACCGGCGAATCCTGGAGGTAAGGCCCGGGCAGAAGGCGATCATAGTCTCCGGCTGCGCCGAGACGGAGCTGGTGCAACAGGCGCAGCTGTTGGGGGCAGGGGCTTTCTACCAGAAGCCGCTGACGGTGGACAAGCTGGCGCAAGCGGTGCGCACGGAGTTGGCCAGAGCGGCGTAGGCGTGGCCCGGCGCGGGGTCACCCGACCGGCCGCGTCCCTCGCGAGTCTACTCCACTAGCCCCTGTCTCAAAGCGACGATGGCCGCCTCCGTCCGGTCGGCCACGTCCAGCTTGGCGACGATCCGCTCGACGTGCTTCTTAGCGGTAGCTGGCGCGATAGTTAGCAGGCGGGCGATCTCTTTGTTGGTTTTGCCCTGGGCCACCAGCTGGAGCACTGTCAGCTCTCGCGGCGAGAGGCTGGTGGCGAGCGAGCGGCGAGGGGCCAGGGTTTCCGGGGCGGGGTTGGCGCGTGCCCAGTTGAGGGCCCGCTGCAAGAGCTGCGAGCGGATGGCAACGGCCCCGTTGGCGGCCAGCGCCAGCGCCTGGCAGATTTCCTCCCTGGGCGCGTTCTTCAGCACGTAGCCATCCGCCCCGGCCTGCAGGGCATCGACTACGGACAGTTCCTCGGCGGTCACGGTGAGCATCACCACCCGGATATCCGGGAAGCTCTTCTTGAAATGGCGGGTGGCTTCCAGCCCGTCCATCTCGGGCATTCTCACGTCCATCAGCACCGACGTGGGTCGCAGCTTCTCCGCCAAGGTCAGCGCCTCGACCCCCGACGACGCTTCACCCACGACCGTAACCCCCGGCAGTTCCTGGAGCATGAACCTGAGCCCCTGGCGGACCACTGGATGGTCGTCTACTATCAGCACCTTCAGTTCGTGCATCTAACGGTGCCACCTCGGGCGAGGTTCCCTTCGTCTTTCGGCAGGTTTCTGCCACGCCTACTTCGCCACACTACGCTCACCTTGCTTCTCGAATTGCATCTTACTCACCGCCTCTCTACTCGTCCAACGAGCAGTGGGCGATCACGGGAAAGGGAGCCCTGGGCAGGGGATTCACTCCTGGGGGGGTACCACGATTCTCGAAACCAAGGCGTCGGGTCACTCTGCAATCGCACGGGTTTCCAATCACAAGAGAATGATGACCTGAGACAAGCCGACGAGCGTGCTAGCCTTAGCCGAAGGTAGTATACCATGGGTATAGGTGAGACCTCAATAATCTGGACGGTTAGTAGCATTCTGGTCAAGCAGAAATGGGCCATTAGGGGGTTAAGCCCGGCACCTCGCCAATCCCATAGTATTGGTGCGCAGCAGACGAGGGCTGCTCTTCGGAGTGGCGTGGCCGGCAGCCGCGAGGTTACTGCGTCCGCGGAGACGATCGACTATAGGGAGTTGCTCGAACAGGCTTACCTGCTCGCGCGCCTTCAGCGGGAAACGCACTTGCCCCCTTGTGTCTGACTCTCCCAGGTGCGAGTAAGGTTGCCCCGTGCTGACCTGGCCCAGCGCGGCCGTCGTTTGGTTCACCTATCTGCCTGCCGCGGAAGCGGGAACTCGGGTGTTCTACCTGTGCGGCTGTGCTTTCGGATCTAGCCGGCGAAGACAGGGACATCCCGGTTGGGAGAGAAAGTGAAATGGGCAGAGTAGGCTCTCTCCAAACCGAGCCGCCAGACCTCACTCGCCACGTGGCCACCCTCGACGCCATCGAGCGGGCGATGTGTGCAGGCGACTGTTACGACGACCTCGACGACGCGCTGCGCTCCATCCTCGATGTCTGCGCGGAGGCCCTCGGCTGTGCCTACTCGGGCCTGATGGTCCTGGACATGCACGACGGTGAGCTGACTGGCCGGTTGATTCTACAACCGAAAACCACCAAGTCATTGTGCAGCGCCGGCCTACAGCCGCCTGTCGCGCAGTGGCTCTTGCAGCTTGACTTGACGCAGAGTCTAGTGGCGCGCGTCTTTCTGGAGCACCGCACGCGGGTCGTTTCTTGCCTCCACGACCTCACGCGGCCGCATTGGGATGCCTACGCCGTACACTTGGTGCAGCGCAGCCTCGGCATAACCTCGATCGCGCTGGCGCCAATGCTCACGGGCGGGGAATGCCTCGGGGTAGTCGCGGCCGCCTTCGATAAGGCGCAAGCGGTCGCCGAATGGCACCTCACAGTGCTAAGGCTGTTTGCCAGATGCGCCGCCGCCAGCATCAAACACGCCGACCTCAGCCGCACGCTGGTTGACCGCGAGCAGCAAGTCTCGCACCTGCTCAAGGCGACCATCGACGCCCAGGAGCGAGAGCGGGAGCGCATCTGCCTAGAGATCCACGACGGTGTCACCCAGACTCTGGCGGCTGCCCACCACTACGTGCAGGTGGTAGATAGCTACCCCCAGCTGCCGGAAGGGGTGCGCCCTCACATCCATCGGGCGGGTACGTTGGTGCGGACGGCTATCCGCGAAGCCCGCGAGTTGATCGCGACCCTCCGCCCGGCGGCGCTAGATACGCTCGGCCTGGTAGTAACCTTACGCAATGAGATGGAGGACCTGGGCGCCCAGACGGGCATGTGCATCGAGTTCGAGGCGGACGAGGTGCGCTTCGCCAAAGCGACCGAGACGGCACTCTATCGCATCATGCGGGAAGCAGTCACGAATGTGACCAAGCACGCGCGTGCTAGCCGGGTGGCGGTGCGCGTCAAGCAGGCGCGCGATCGCATCCTCGTCGAGGTGCAGGACGACGGTGTCGGCTTCGATCCGGCGGCGGAGGCCCGCCAGCCGACTCCACACAAGGTGGGCCTGCTGAGCATGCGCAAGCGCGTGGAACTTCTGGGGGGAGCTCTCACCCTGGTGAGCCGGCCCACGGAGGGAACACTGGTACGGGTGGAGGTGCCGCTGCCCGCACACTCGAGTCCGGCGGTAGAACGAGTGGCAGTATGCGAAGTGGCCGAGGAGGCATTATGACAACGGATCCGATAACTGTGCTGATCGTGGACGATCACACCGTAGCCCGCGAAGGGTTGCGGGCCATGCTCTCCGCCGACGAGCGGGTACATGTAGTCGGCGAAGCCGCGGACGGGCTGGAGGCGCTCAGGCTTACCATGGAGCTGCTCCCGCAGGTCGTGCTGATGGACGTGCGCATGCCCGGCATCGACGGCCTCGAAGCGGCACGCCGGCTGCGAGCCGAGCACTCATCCACCGCAGTGATCATGATGACCAGCTATGACGACAACGCCCTGGTCGTCGATGCAGTGCGCTCGGGCGCCTCCGGCTATCTAGTCAAGGACGCCTCCCAGGCCCTGCTCAGTCATACCATCGCGGCGGTCGCCAGCGGCGGCATCTTGATCAAAGAAGACCTCTTGCGCAAAGCGATCAGCAGTCTCACTTCCCCGATGCGGCCCAGCTCCACGGCGCCGCAGGCCCAGCCGGAGGCAGAGGATCTCACCGAACGGGAGCAGGCGATTCTGATCTTACTGTCGGAGGGCCGGACCAACAAGGACATCGGCGACGACCTCGGCCTGGCGGAGACCACGATCAAGAAGCACGTGCAGACTATCATCGCCAAGCTGCGCGCCGCCGACCGCACCAGCGCGGTAGTGGCGGGTATGAGGATGGGGCTGATCAGTTGAGCGCTGAAGGCTTTCTGTGTCGCGCGCCTCGGGCCGCTCGGGCCAGTCAGCCACAGGTGGGCCGGGGAAAGAGAAAGGTGAGGCTCCGGCCCGCGTTCTCTACGCGCGGCTCCACGTTCGCTGGAACGAGGAAGGCGTGGTAGTAGGGGAAGAGCCGTCCCAGATACTCGATCTCCAAGACATCTTCATTCAGCCTCCAGACGATTTCGTCCGGTCGCACGGCCACGGGGAACTCGACATAGACGGCCTGGCCCTCGTCCGTTTCCGCGACCGAGTGGCGGGGGGCTTGGCGCGGACCTGGTCGGGGTGGAATGATGAGTTCGCCGACACGCTGCCATGCGGCCGGGCTCCGATCGCCGCCACCGTAGGCGCCGGCACCAAGTGGCTTTGCCGCGAAATCTCCCGCCGCGGCGGTCTGGCGGCGCGTCGCCCCCAAGCCCCCTGCTGGCGGCCGCCCGGTCTGGCGCCAGGCCTCCATCCGGTTCGTGGCGCCTGTGCTCGCCTGCCTGAGCCGCTCGGCCGTAACGGTTCTCATTGTGCGCGGCGGAATACTGCGCAACCGCAATCTTTCTTTGCTCCTTGCCGCGCCCGTGGCGTGCCCATTGCGGCCGCGCCGCGAAACCAGAAACCCCAAGCCAATCGAACGCTAGTCCAATCCGCGAACTGGCACTCACTAGGAAAGAGAGGTTACGGAAGGGTAACGGCCGGGGTAGGAGTAACCACGGGTGGTACTACCCCATGTCACCCCTTACCAAAGGCATCAACCGTGCCAAGCGGGTCCACCTCGGCCCAGAGATGAGGCCCTGAACCATACCCTGATGGAACGCCAAAACAGGTACGGGCGAGGGTTCTTCCCAAAAGGGGGCCGCGGTACTATGACGTTGGCTGGAAACTCCAATGAGGAGCGGCCGTAGCCCAAGGGCACGGACCTCCCGCTGAGGCCAACGGGCTACCAGGCCCGGGTCGAGCCCGGGACCAAGTAATGGAGGGTTTGGCAATGGCAGTCGAGAAGACGATCGGTTCATCGAGTTTGGTGGAAGTGATCGACCGCGTGTTGGACAAGGGCATCGTGGTCGACGCCTGGGTTCGCCTGTCGCTGGTTGGCATCGAGATCCTGGCGCTCGAGGCGCGTGTCGTCGTCGCCTCCGTCGAGACCTATCTCAAGTACGCCGAGGCGATCGGCCTAACCGCTGCCGCCGCTGCGCCGGCCGCCTAGTTGTTTCTTGCCGGGCGATCCGGTGGAGGTCGCTGAGGTCGCCAGCTGGGGCACGGGTGTTCTCCATCTGGCGACAGGCGAGCCACTGGCGGGTTGACGTGGCCCCAGGCGTAGCGGCGGAAATGAAAGTGGGGAGGCACGACCCCTTTCCGTCGCTCGTCCCCTGGGTCCTAGCCCGGTAGTCTCGCCAGCATGTGGCGGCAAGCCGCCGCCCGGCTCGTGGAAAGGCAATGGCTCTGCAAGTCGAGCCCAAGGCAGTAAGGAAGAAAGGAGGTGAAAAGAGATGACAAGAGTGGATGAGATGCGTCGCCTGGGGGATAGCCTGACCCGTTCCTACGTCGAACGCAGGGCGGAGGTCATGAGTATTCGCCGGCATACGCAGCAGCAGCTGGCCGACTGGCAGTCGACTCGCGCGGCTGCCTCGGCGAGCCTCAGCCGATCTTTGGCGGAGGACTGTGCCGAGCGTGGGCTCGCCGTGGCGAGTACGCTCGCTGAGCACAGCCGGGCGCGCACCGAGATGGCCGCCGGCCAGCGGATGGCGCTGGCCCAAGAGGTGGCCGAGCGCAGTGCCGAGGTAGCGGTCGCGCGCGTGCAGACGTGGCGAGCGATGGTAGAGACTCAAATCGCCCGTGTGGCGGCAGGGGTCGCACAGGCCGAGGAGCTCCGTGGGGAGCGAGCCGACCTATTCCGGCGGGTGGCCGCTATGATGGATGGGTTTGTGCAGGCCAGGGTCACGATGGCCACCCAGCAGCAGACGTCTCTAGCACAGGGGCGCCAGGCGCTTCAGACTGATACCGCCGCCTTCCTCGGGGGGGTCCAGGCCGCGCGCGAGCAGCTGGCTACCGAACGGCAGACAACCTTGGCGGAGGGGCGGCAGACGCTCCAAACCAAGACGGCCACCTTCCTGGGCGCGGCCCAGACCGCACGTGAGCGGATGGCGGCCGGGCAGAAGGCTAGGCTCACGGCGTGGCGCGCCGAGCTCAAACGGGAAGCGGCGGCCAGAATCACCGAGTACCACGATGCTCGCGGGGTGCTCGCGGAGAACCTAGCCCAGGTCGATCAGCAGTGGCGGAACTTCGTGCAGGAGATACAGGCAAACCGGTCTGGCCTGCTGTCCCCGCCTCTGGCAAACCTGGAGCCGGTCGCTCCCGCCGTACCTCCCGCGACGGAGGAGGCACGGCCGACTGCTCCGCCGGACACGGAGGTAGTTCAGATCGCCGGGACGGTAATCAACCAAGCAAACGCCGTCCCCACCGAAGACGCGATCTTCGGCTATCTGGCAGACCGTCCGGACGGGGTGCGACTCGTCGAGCTCGAGGAGCACTTCAGCGTCAAGCGCATTCGCATGGCGGCGATGATGAATCTCCTCATCGAAGGGGGCAAGGCTCGCCGGGATGAGGAGCGCAGAGTGTACTTCGCCACCTAGCAAGTCGGTGGTGAAGGGCCCCTAGGGCGCGGGGTAGGGTGGGCAGCCGGAGCCCCATCGATCGCGGTGAATGGGAGGAAACGACACATGCAACGCACAGACAGGACTGCCGTGCTAGCCGCCCGCCCCCGGGCCGATTTCGTGCAAGGTCCCTTCGTCAACAACCTTACGGAGCGCGCGGTGGCCTACATCGCGGCCGGCTACCCGGTCCACCTTCGCGGACCATCAGGCTCGGGCAAGACCACGCTGGCCCTACACGTAGCCCACAGCCTCGGCAGGCCGGTTATGCTCATCTGCGGCGACGACGAGTTCGGCTCTTCCGATCTGGTAGGTGGCCAGAAGGGCTACCAGCGGACGAAGGTAATCGATAACTTCGTGCATTCGGTACTCAAGACAGAGGAGGATGTCTCTGAAAGGTGGGTGGACAACCGCCTCACCGTGGCCTGTCGCGAGGGGCTGACATTGATCTACGACGAGTTCAACCGATCGCGCCCGGAGGCCAACAACATCCTGCTGAGCGTTCTGGAAGAGCGCATCCTGGTGTTGCCGGCGAGCCGCAACGGCGCCAGCTACGTGAAGGTGCATCCGAATTTCGTGGCGATTTTCACCTCTAACCCGGAGGATTACGCCGGGGTACACAGAACGCAGGACGCTTTGCGCGACCGCATGGTGACGATCGATATCGACTACTTCGACCGTGAGACCGAGATCGCGATCACTCGCTCACGCGCGGAAGCCTCCCAGGAAGACGCCGAGAAGATTGTCGATCTGGTGCGCGCCTACCGTGCGACGGGCGCCAGCGAGTTCACGGTTACGGTGCGCAGCTGCATTATGATCGCTAAGGTCCTGGGCCTCAGGGGTGCTCGGACAGCGGCCGATGACCCGGTATTCGAGGAGGTCTGCCTCGACGTCCTCGCTGCCGGAGCGGGCAACAAGTCCGTCGCCGACACCGTGGCGATACGGCGCCGGCAGGTCGTGCTCGACCTGCTGCGGCAGTATTGCCCGGCCGACGACGGGGTGGTAAGCCTGCCACGCCGCGCCTAGCGCTTTCGGTTTCGCTAGATGGGATAAGGAGGCACTTCGATGGCCGCTTTGAAGACCATGCACGATATTCGAACCTCGCGCAGCATCGCCCGGGGGACGGCCACGGAGAGCGAGGGCGCCGTCTATCTCCAACTGCATCGCCTGGCCAGCGAAAAGCTGCGGCTAGAGCGGGAAACCGAACAGTGGCAGTTGAAGAAGGAACGCATTGAGAAACGCATGTGCGAGATCGAACAGCAGATGGAAAGTCTGCGCTCCCTACGCCCAGGCTTGGCTCCTGATGTACAGGAAGTGCGGGCCGAGCCTCCCAAGAAGGGTTATCGGCAGGTGACTCTCGAGTACTAGTTGCCAAGTGCGGCGTTGGCCGCGGTCGAGGGGCGAGGGCCAGGAGGACAGCTGCCGGGCGAACCGGAGCGTTGCTCGGAGTGTTCCCGGCCTTGTGCCGCTAATCTACGCAAGAAGGTGAGTAAGCCATGTCGGAGGAAAACCGCTCGCAGGAGCCACGACGCCGCGCCGGGCGGGCGAGGCCACCCCAGGGCGACGTGAAGATCGATCTGGGGTTCGGCGACCTGTTTAGAGGGCTCGGCAGCTTCCTCGACCTGGTGGGCCAGATGGCCGAACAAGGTCAAGATCAGGTCAGCCGCAGCGGCGAAGTGCATGGTCCCGGTGGCATCCGCGGCGTCTACGGCTTCTCCGTTAAGGTAGGCGCGGGCGGTGCGCCCACCGTGGAGCGCTTCGGCAATGTCCACGCGACCGAGCGGGGCCCCGCGGTTTCGGAGGAGCGCGAGCCGCTGGTTGATGTCTTCGACGAAGGCGGGTACGTGCTGGTGGTGGCCGAACTGCCCGGGGTGGCTGATGCCGGCATCCAAGTGGAGGTGAAGGACGATATTCTCACCTTGCACGCCGAAGGCCGGGATCGCAAGTATTTCAAGGAGGTGCTACTGCCGGCGGTAGTCGACCCGGCCAGTCTGCGCCAGAGCTACCAGAATGGCGTTCTCGAGGTTAGGCTAGACAAGACGGGCGATCCCTCGGCGCAGGGTTGATGGCGATGGCAGCTGAAGGAGCACTTACGCTTCGCGTGGCCGAGGCTTTCCCCAAAGATGTGGGCCGAGGGATCGTGAGGCTCGATCCCGCCGACATCGAGCGGTTGGCGGCGGCGATCGGCGATATCGTCGAGGTTGTGGGCAAGCGCAAGACTGTGGCTCGGGTGATGCCAGCCTACGTGGCCGAACGCGGTAAGGGTATCGTCCAAATCGACGGCGTTACCCGCGGCAACGCCCAAGCGGGCCTGGATGAACGAGTCCAGGTGCGCAAGGCCGCCCACCAGGTCGCCCGCAGCGTCACCCTGAAACCCCTCGCGCCCAACAAGTTGGCACCCCGTGGCCAGGAGGGCGACTACTATGCCCGGTTGCTGGAGGGCATACCGCTTTTGGCCGGCGACCGGGTGCGCGTGAGCCTCTTCGGCAACAGATCTATAGATTTCTCGGTGAGCGAAACCTCTCCCAAGGATGTCGTCCTCGTGTCCGGCGCAACCACAATCCGTATCGTCGGCGAGGCCGCTCCCGAGCACCGGGGGGCGGCCGTCTCCTACGAAGACGTGGGCGGGCTGGGCAAGGAGATCGCCCGCATTCGCGAGATGATTGAGTTGCCCTTGCGCTATCCCGAGGTATTCGAGCGCTTGGGCATTGACCCGCCTAGAGGCGTGCTCCTCTATGGCCCCCCCGGCTGTGGCAAGACCCTCATCGCGCGGGCGGTGGCACAGGAGACTGCCGCCCACTTTGTCCACCTGGCGGGACCGGAGGTCATCCACAAGTTCTACGGCGAGTCTGAGGCGCACCTGCGGACGATATTTCAGGAGGCAGAGCAGCGCGCCCCGAGCATCGTCTTTCTGGACGAGATAGATGCCATTGCGCCGAAGCGCGAGGCGGTTCAGGGTGAGGTGGAGAAGCGAGTTGTCGCCCAGCTACTGGCGCTGATGGACGGCCTGAAGTCACGCGGCCAGGTCGTGGTGATCGGGGCGACCAACATCCCGAGCAGCATCGATCCGGCCCTACGCCGGCCCGGGCGCTTCGACCGCGAAATCGTCGTTTCGGTACCTGATAGGACCGGGCGCCTGGAGATCTTGCAGATCCACACGCGCGGCATGCCGCTGGCGGATAGCGTGGACCTGGAGCGTCTGGCGGCGGTCACTCACGGCTACGTCGGCGCCGATCTGGCCGCCCTTTGTCGCGAGGCAGCGATGAGCTGCCTACGCCGGGCCCTGCCGTCCATTGACCTCGCCCGGGCTGATATCCCCTACGAGGACCTCTTGCGGCTCGAAGTCACCATGGCCCATTTCGTCGAGGCCATGAGCGAGATCGAGCCCTCCGCCATCAGGGAGGTCTTCACCGAAGTGGCCGACGTCAAGTGGGACCAGGTGGGCGGCGTCGACGACGTGAAGCGCCTACTGCAAGGGGCCGTCGAGTGGCCGCTCAAGTATGCCGATCGCTTTGCCTACGCGAAGACCAGCCCTCCCAAAGGCGTATTGCTGACCGGCGCCCCGGGCACGGGCAAGACGCTTGTCGCCAAGGCAGTTGCTTCGGAGAGCGGGGTCAACTTCATCTCCATCAAGGGGCCGGAGCTACTGTCGAAGTGGGTCGGCGAATCCGAAAAGGGCGTGCGCGAGGTCTTCAAGAAGGCCCGGCAGACGGCGCCGTGTATCGTCTTCTTCGACGAGATTGATGCGCTTGTGCCAATGCGGGGCGGGGGCGCTGGCGAAGCGCACGTGAGTGAGCGCGTAGTGAGCCAGTTCCTGACGGAAATGGACGGCATCGAGGGTCTGCATGGCGTCACTGTGCTGGGGGCGACCAACCGGCCGGACATTATTGACCCGGCTCTCCTTCGTCCCGGTCGGTTCGACTTCATAGTCGAACTGCCGCCGCCGGACCTTGCTGCCCGGCTGGTCATTCTGGAGGTGCATACGCGCGGGCGACCGTTGGCTGAGGATACTGATCTCGCAGACCTGGCCGAACGGACCGGGGGGTTGGTCGGGGCCGAGTTAGAAGCGCTCTGCCGCCGAGCGGCAATGCTTGCCATCCGCGAATCTATCGAGCAGGAGCCGGGCACCCAGTACGCGCCGTTTCTGATCGAGAAGAGACATTTCGAGACCGCTCTCGTGCTGATGAGCACCGAGTAGAGTGGGGGAGAACGAGTAATGAGCGTTTATCTTTATGCGATTGTCGCCGGCGCGTGCCAGATTGACTTCGGCGAATGTGGTCTACCAGACGATGGTCAAGCGCATGTTACCACGGTCCCTGGCCGCGGTGTTTCCGCCGTCGTCAGCAAGTACCGGGGGCCGGCGGTGGCCGATCTGTCCAGAGCCAGCCTTCTGCGTTTCCTTGCCGTTCACCAGCGCGTCGGCGAGCGAGCCATGGCCAAGCGTCCCATGCTTCCAGTGAAATTCGGGACGGTCCTTGCTACGCGCGCGGAGGTGGCGGCCGTTATGGAGGGCTGGCAGCCGAGACTCAGCGCTGCCCTGCGCGAACTGGGCGACGCCGTTGAGGTCGAGGTTGTGGCCACCTGGGACCTTCAGCAAACCTTCACCGAGATTTCTCGCCAGCCCGAGATCGTGGACCTGGCGGCGAAGGCGGCGGGTCGGCCCGCCGAGGAAAGCTTGACCACCAGGATCCAGGTTGGCAGGCTGGTCAAGGAATCGCTCGACCGGCGGCGGGAGGACTACCGCGACCGGATCGTGCGCGAACTCGCGCCCTGGGCGCGCGACGTCCAAGCGAACTCCATCCCGGCGGATCAGATGGTGGCGAATGTCGCTCTGTTAGTGGAGCGTACGGGGCTGGACTGTCTCTACCGGCAGGTCCATCGTCTGGACGAAGCCTGCGATGGCCGTCTGACCTTCCGCTGTGTCGGCCCCCTCCCTCCCCACTCTTTCGCGACCGTCGAGATCACTCGTCCCTGCGTCGAGCAGATTGTGGCGGCCCGAGGGGTCCTGTGTCTCGGTGAGCGCACCTGCGAGCGCGAGGTAACCACGGCATACCGGCGGCTGGCGTCCCGCTGCCACCCTGATCTCAATCCGGACGACCCATCGGCTGCTGCCCGCTTCGCTGCCCTCGCGGCGGCCCACGATCAGTTACTGACCTACCTGCGCGGCCAGCCCGTGCAGGCGGACCCCAGCTCTGCCATCTCTATCGTGGGCACCGTTGAGGAAGAGCGCACGCACGACCTTTCTCGAGCGGCAGTCGAGAAGTCGCTACTCCTCTCGATCAAGCGCTCCGGCTCGGGCGCAATTCAAACAACGGAGCGAGAACGTGGACGCGATGCCGCAGTCGCCTAGCGCCGGCACCTACATCTACTGCATTGGGCGGGCCGATGCCTTCGGGGAGGACGATTCGCCCCTACAAGCCCGGGCGATCGGCGCCGTTGGCGACCCGGTGCGCACAGTTGAATTCATGAGTCTGGCGGCGGTCGTGAGCGACTCTCCCGCGGCCCGCTACGACATCAGTCGGGCGAACACCATGGCCCACCAGGTTGTCATCGAGGAGGCGATGGGTCGATCCGATATCTTGCCCGTGCGTTTCAGCACCGTGGCCAAGAGCGATGAGGCCGTGCGCGACAGACTGCTGAAGCGTAGGTTCGGCGAACTTCACAGTCTATTGCACTTCGTCCAGGGGCGGGTGGAATTGGGGCTCAAAGTCTTCTGGAACCGCGAGCGCCTTTTCGCGGACGTTACGGCCGAGAGTGCGCAAATTCGAGCCCTGCGCGATGCCATCATCAATCGTTCCGCCGAGGAGGCTCACTACGAACGCATTCGGCTGGGCCAGCTAACCGAGGCAGCGATAAACAGCAAGAGAGACCGAGAAGCAGAGACGATCCTGGAATCGCTACGCCCACTGGCCACCGAGACTAAGGTCAATAAGGTCCTTACCGATATGATGGTGCTGAACGCGGCTTTCCTCGTGGATAGGTCTCGCGAGCAGGAGTTCGATGCCAAGGTCAGCGCTCTCGACAGCGCCGAGGACGGACGCCTGATGCTCAAGTACGTCGGCCCTCTGCCCCCATACAACTTCGTCAACCTGGTTGTGCACTGGGAGGAGGACTGACTGTGGGCTTGATCTCCAATCTGCTCCTCCTGCCGGTGATCGGTCCGATCAACGGGCTGATGTTCATTACCGAGCAGATCAAGGAGCGCATTGACGTCGAGCTGACGGACGAGAGTCTCGTCGAGGACGAGCTGGTCGGGCTCAGTCTGCGCTACGACCTGGGCGAGATCGGTCAGGACGAGTACATGGACGCGGAATCGGCGCTGCTTGAGCGTCTGAGCGCTATTCGGGCCTATAAAGAGTCCCTAGCGGAGCAGAAAGCAGAACACGGTGCACTGGGGTGATGGTCGGTGAGGAAAGGCAGGAGTTGAGCCGGGTGAACTGCCCCGAGGATGCGGAACAAGGTTCGCCCAGGGCTGGTTGGGGTTGGTATCTGTACGGGATCACAACAACCAAGTACCCCGAGGCAGCTGGGCTGGCGCACGGCATCGGCCTGGACGGGAGAGCCCCTTTGCAGGTGTTCACTCGCGGAGAGGTGGCTGGCGTAGTCAGCCGGGTGCCCCTGGCCGAATTCGGAATTGAGGCGGTACGGGTGCACGGCGACGACCCGGCCTGGCTCGAAGCGGCCGTGCGTGCCCACGAGCGTGTGGTCGCGGAGATTCACCGGCTGGGCACCGTCGTGCCCGCGAAGTTTGGTTGCGTCTATGCCAGCATCGAGGACTTGCTCGAGGCACTGGAGAGCCGCCAGGAGGCACTGCTCGAGCGGTTGGGCGGACTAGACGGCTGCGATGAATGGGGTATCCGCCTCTATGCCGATCGCAAATGCGTCGCGGCGACCGCGGCCAAGGGGCACCCGGCAGTGCGCGACCTCGCCGACGAGCTGCGGACGGCATCGCCGGGGCGCGCTTTCTTTCTCAGACGCAAGCTCGCGGATTCCCTGGCCGCCGCGACAGAACAATCTCTGAGCGACCTGGCGCAGGCGGGTTACGATCACCTGGCCGAACTGGCGGTGGCAGCCCAGTTGGGTGACCGCTCGGGATCGCCGAGCGCCAGCGAGGAGCCCGAGATCCTGCGGGCTGCCTTCCTGATTCGGCGTACCTCCGGGGAGGCCTTTGTCGAGGAGGTCCGGGGCTTCGTGGCCGGCCATGAGGGAGTGCGCTGCGAGTACAGCGGACCCTGGCCGCCCTACAGCTTTGTTACCTTGGGCGAGGAGATACGGTAATGAGCAGGGCCGGCGTGGAGTCAAAGGACGTTACCCTCCTGGAAATACTCGATCGTGTTCTGGACCGTGGGGTGGTTCTGGCAGGCGATCTGACCATTTCGGTAGCCGACGTGGACCTCATCTTCGTTGGGCTCAAGGTGATGCTCACTTCCGTGGAGCGAGCGGAACGGCTGCGCTGGGGGTTGGCAGGGAGTGAATAGTGACCGCGGCTTGCTAGCCAGGGCCCAGGCACGGGAGGGCTCCCAGATGCTCGGGCGGAGGAGCGCCCTCTACGTGTACGCTATCACGGGGAGCAGGCCGGAGTTGCCCGACGGGCTTGCAGGCATTGGCGGCGCCTGTCTGCAACCCGTGGTCTGCCGGTCTTTGGCTGCCATCGCCAGCCAGGTTGACCCGACGCAAGTTTGCCCCAATGCCGAGCGTGTGTTGGGCCACGAGCACATCGTCGAGGCTCTCTGCCAGCGTACGCGGGTACTACCTGTCCGCTATGGCACCGTGCTGCCGGATGCTGGGACGCTGGTCCGAGCGCTCGACGAGCGCTATGAGACACTCCTGGCCGACCTGGCACGTCTGGGCGGCAAGGTCGAGCTGGGCCTGCGGGTGCTGTGGAATCCGGATGCGCTAGAGAGCGACGACCAGGGCTCGACCCCCGCGGCAAGTCAGGGAAGCGGTGAACCCGTATTTCCTCGCGACGCAGCCGCGTGCGTGGCCGGTGGCCGCGGTACCAGTTACCTGCGGCTGCGGCTGGCCGAGCAGCGGCGGCGAGACGACCTACGAGCGCGCGCGAACGCTTTGGGCCGCCATTTGAACGCGACGCTGCTCCCCCAGGCTATTGACAGCCGACCGGCGATACTGCCAACCGACTGTCTAGCGGTGAGCTCGACCTACCTCCTGGAGCCGACGCGGGTGGCGGGCTTCCGCGAGTCGTTCGAACGCCTGCGCGCGGCGCATCCAGCCCTGCGTTTTCTACTCAGCGGACCCTGGCCGCCTTACAGCTTTGTCACGCCGCCTAATGACCGGCCGCTGGCGGGCGCTAGTCTGCGGGATCTATCCGCTTTGGCCTCGGCCCTTGTCGGCCAGTACACGAGCGAGGAGGAATGAACGTGGTCGAAGAGCGTACCGGCGAGGAGCAGATCGGCAATGCCGCCCGCACCTCCATGCTACGGATGGCCAGGTCCTGGCAGACCGCTGGACAGATCAACCAGGCCGTCGACACCTACAGTCGGATTCTGGCGCGCTACCCTGGTAGCCCGGAGGCGCGCGCGGCGGCCGACGAAATCTTGGCGCTAGCCAGGGGCTACGAGCGTGAGGGTCGCTATCGCCTGGCTCTTAGTCTACACGATAGGCTGGAGCAGCTCGTATGACCGGGAGCATTCCCGCGGCGGCAATGGACGGGCGGTTGCACGGGGACCTGGCGGCGTTAGGGGACTTTGCCGCGGAGCTGGCGCGCGTGGAAAGCGCCCTCCCGCAGCGTATCAATGCCGACGAGTCCAAAGTGGAGCACGGGCTGGCCAAGCTCGTCCTCACCCTCATCGAGCTCGTCCGTCGGCTGCTCGAGAAGCAGGCCATCCGGCGAATTGATGCTGGCTCACTCACCGACGACCAGATCGAGCGCATGGGCGAAACGTTCTACAAGCTCGAGGCCAAAATGGCCGAGCTCAAGCTGGTCTTCAACCTGGCGGACGAAGAACTCAACTTGAACCTTGGACCGCTGGGAGACCTGCTTTAGGGACGGACGGCCAAGACCCTTGTACTGGACGCTCGCCGTAAGCCGGCTTGGTAGGCGACAGAAGCATTGGGGGTATGCATGGACAGCGGACACGACCGGCGCATCGCGAGCGCCATCCAGACTACGAACCTAGCCGACATCCTCGAGAGGGTGCTGGACAAAGGCATCGTCATCGCGGGCGACATCACGATCTCCTTGGCCGAGATAGAACTGTTGAACATCAAGGTCCGCCTCTTGGTGGCTTCCGTGGACAAGGCTCAGGAGATGGGCATTGACTGGTGGCAGTCAGATCCCTCCCTCTCGTCACGTGCCAAGAAGTTCCAGGAAGAGAACGAGTTGCTCAGGGCACGCCTGGATCACCTGGAGAGCAGGCTTGCGGCCACGTCGTAAGTCGAGTCTTGCGCTCGCGCGAGCCAACAATGGCAGCTGCGCAGTTCTGGCGCAGTCGGTCGTCTCTGTACTGTCTGTGATGCGGGCAGATGAACTATTTCTCACATGCCTGGGCGGCAAGCACCGGACTGCACCGAGGCCGCGCCTTCGCCACGTGTACAGAATGGACGTAGGCGTTGGTCGGCAAGGCCTCCACCGACTCGTGCAACGTCGTCCTGAACACCCCCGGAGGTGCTCAACCAAGGCCGTCCGGTTTAAGCGCTCCACGAATGAGCGCTTGCTCATTGCCGCAGCCGCTGGTCGCTGCTGGGACTAGGCCTGTGCAGCGAGCCGGTGCCAGTAGCGTTTTCTCCGTACCCAAGCCAGCATTAGGCGCCCAGCGCTATCCAGCGCAGCAGATCATGGCTGATAGCCGCCAGCAACAGCACGCTCAGCACTTTTTGGGCCGTTTCCCGCCCTTCTTCCCCACTCTGATAAACAGACTAGTTATCAAGTGGTGACTCTGACACCCTATTTGACACCCTAACGAGTACGTCAGGCTCACCAAGTAGCTGCTTCTCGATTGTGGCATGGTCTCAGTGTGAAGGAGGTGGGTCGTGAGCACCACAAGCGGTGCCCGCGTGTGGTAATCGAAGAGCGTAGTTCACTCAAGACAATCTGCAACCAAATCCCGAAAAGTGCGGGAGAACCCGTTCCGCATTGACAGACGCATCCCAGGTTCGAATCCTGGCGTCACCACTACTAGGCCCCAGAAATGGGGCCTTTTGTGTTCTCTAGAGCCTTTTGTGTTGGGCCCGGTTTCGCCCACAGTTCCCCACCTGAGGCGCGACTACCTTGAGCATACGAGCAGGCTGACAGCAAAACTGACAGCAAAACCGCGGGAGGCTCCTCGCTTCGACACCCAGCGAGACCTGTTTTGAGCAGGGATTCGGGGCTAGCAAAGCAGCTGGTGGTCGGGGATTAGGCTTGGCGCGATGATTGCCTCGACATTCTGGCCGCGCGTTGGGACATCCAGCCGGAAGTTGTGAGGCAGTATCACGGGCCCGAGTTGGGCATGTGGCTTGAGATAGGCGCTAGCCTACCTCAAGCACTGCTCGTGGTACTGACCTGGACTAGAGGTCATCCCTGTCCCTCAACTGCGAGGAGACGGGACCTGTCGCATAGCTCCACCTTACGTGATTACGTTCATTGTCGCCGGGTCGGAGTAGGTCGAGAGTAGCTCGCTGCCGTTCTCGGTGATGACGAG
Source organism: Chloroflexota bacterium (assembly GCA_023473795.1). Taxonomy (GTDB): domain Bacteria; phylum Chloroflexota; class UBA6077; order FW602-bin22; family JAMCYS01; genus JAMCYS01. The sequence goes on from JAMCYS010000168.1 coordinate 17,214, forward strand.
CATGTCCTCGACGTGGTACCGTTCTTTATGCTCGAAATCGGTGTAGCCGTTCTCAACGCAGACGACGACACCGGGTTCCAGTGCCCAGTCGTCCCCCGCACAGAAGACCGGGCGCTCGTGGACGGCGAGTCCGATGCTGTGCCCGAACATGTCGCGAGTGAGCGGCAGCCCTACTTCGGCGTAGGCGGCGACGGCCAACTCGTAGATCTGATGCCCGGTAATCCCCGGGCGCAGCACCGCCAGGCAACGCTGATGGACGGCATAGCACTTCTCGTAGGCCGTTCGCTGGCGGTCGGACGGTCGCCCGACGACGGCCATGCGTACGAGGTCGGTGTAATAGCCATCGAACAGGCCCCCGTAGTCGACCCGCAGCACGTCGCCCTCGGCGATCGGGGCCAGTTCGGCGCGGTGGTGGCCCTGGACTGTCCGCTCGCCAGAGGCCATTACGTTGAAAGCAACCGCCTCTGCCCCTAGCTTCTCTAGATGGCAGTCCATTGCATCAACAACACTCTTCTCGGTGTTGCCGGGTGCTGCCTGGGCATAGCCGATGGCGATCGCCTTCTCGGTGGCCACCGCCGCCCGGCGGAGAATAGCGATCTCCTCCGGGGCCTTTACCAGGCGCATACGCCCAAAGAGTGCGGTGGCGTCATCGACCTTCAGCTCCGGCAGCCTGGCTTCGAGTCCGCGCAGGTGAATGGCCGACATGCGGCGCAAATCCAGTCCGACTCGGCCGCGCTCGGTCCCTCGTGCCCGCAACGCTTCGGCAAGTAGATCAAGGCCCTGCTCATCGAAGTCGCCGTAGGCTCTGTGCTCCCGGACATCGCGAACGAACGTCTCCAATTTGCGCTCGCGCTCCGGGATAATCAACGTCGGCTCACCCTCGGCCGTCCAGACGCAAGCGTGAAGGTTCTCGGGTAGAAGGCGCTGATCCAGGTTGTAGTAGCCAGAGCAGTGAGTCACGTTCTCGGGGGCGATCGCCACTACTGCGTCTAGCCCGGACTCGGCAATCAGCCGGCGGATCCGATTAGTATTCGTGCAGGCGCTACGATCCATTGTCCACTCCCGTGCACTCTGATAGCGGCCTGCTGAGACCACAGCGGCCAGAGCGCGTTCAATTTGTTGGATCGGTCAGCTCAGCTCGGAATGCAGGCCACGCATTCCACTTCGACCAGCACGCCCTTTCCCGGGCTGCCTATCTCGAGGCACGAGCGGGCCGGCGGATTGTTGGGGAAGTAGTCCTTGTATACTTCGTTGAAGGCCGGCCTGTCTTCGATGTTGGCCAGAAACCCTAGCACTTTGATTACGTTATCCATCGAAGCGCCGGCTGCCTCCAGGGCGGCTTTGATTTTGTCAAGGGTTAAGCGAGTCTGCTCTTGGATGCTGTCGGGGAGGTTGCTCGCTGCGTCTGCTCCCACCATCCCTGAGGTGAACACCAAATTGCCAAATCGCACCGCGGGTGAAAGGATAGCCCCGGATGTCGGGGGCCGCGGGTTGATGATCTCCTTCTTAGGCATGAGACTCTCCCTTCTGTTGTTGTGGTCAGTCTTGAACCGCTCTTGTGGCCTTCATTCGCTTGCCCTCGTCACGCCAGGACCGAGGGTCCAGCGCATCCCGCAAACCATCACCGAAGAAGTTGACGCTGAGCACGCTCAGCATGATGACAGCCGTGGGAGCGATCAGGAGCCATGGCGCGTCTTCGAGAAAGCGGCGAGCTTCGTTGAGGTCACGTCCCCAGCTGGGGGTTGGGGGTTGGGCGCCCAAGCCCAAGAAGCTGAGCGAGGCTTCCGAGATGATGGCACTAGAGAAGGTAACAGTCATCTGCACAACTATGGGTGCTACCGCATTCCGCAGAATATGTAGGAAGACGATCCGCAGCGGGCTGGCTCCGAGCGCCCTGGCCGCCTCCACGTAGACTTCCTCTCGCAAGGCAAGGGTGCTGCCACGTACTAGCCGAGCGAAGATGGGGATGTTGACAATGCCCAGGGCCAGCATCACGTTCTGAATGTCGGCGCCGAGGCTGCCCACGATCGCAACCGCCAGCAGCAGAGGCGGGAACGTGAGCAGGGCGTCCATCAAGCGCATGAGCAGATTGTCCACTCGGCCGCCAATGAAGCCCGCGACCAAACCGATTGGCACGCCCACGGCGGCTGCGATGACGACCACCAGCAAACCAACGTAGAGCGAGACTTGACCGCCGTAGAGTACACGGCTCATCTGGTCACGGCCGAAGTAGTCAGTTCCCAACAGGTGCGCTGGTGTTGGCGGAACCAGTTTGTTCGCGAGGCTGATCTGGATGGGGTCGAACGGTGCCACTACCGGTGCTGCCACCGAGCCAATCACCAACAGTGCCAGAACCATAGCCCCTGCGAATGCAGCTTTATTACGTGCGAACTGTCTAAGGGCAAGCTGCGGACCGCTACGCTCCCGGCGACCGAGCGTCGCCGCCAGTGTCACCGGCGTCACGGCGGACGTTTCCTTCTTCGTCGTGCCGTCAAGCATAGTTGATCCGTGGATCGATGATAGTATAGAGCAGGTCGGCCACCAAGTTGGCCACTATGAAGAAGGCTGCCATTAGCAGCGTGAAGCCCTGAATGACCGGGAAGTCACGATTGACCACCGCCTCGAGCAACGCAGAGCCCAAGCCCGGGATAGCGAAGATGAACTCGATAGTAATAGTGGTACCGACCAAGTAACCAAACTGGATTGCTACTACGGTGACCACCGGTATGATGGCGTTCTTGAGAGCGTGGCCAACGATGACCTTGCGGTCGGATAGGCCCTTGGCGTGAGCCGTACGAACATAGTCTTGTGTCAGGACATCGAGCAGGTTCGAGCGCAACATTCGAGTGACGATAGCTGTCTGCTGCACACCCAGTGCGACCGCTGGGAGGATATAGGGGCCCACCGCGCCCCACAGTCCGCCCTCGCTGGTGACTGCGGAGCCGATGCCGGTGATCGGGAACCAGTCGAACTTGATGGCGAAGGCATAGATCAGCAGTAGCGCCAGAGCGAAGTTGGGGATCGAGAGTCCACCGATGGATAGGCCCGTGAGTGCATAGTCGAGCCAGGTGTTGCGCCACAGGGCAGAGAAGATGCCTGCTGGAATGGCGATCAAGAGGGCGAAGAGCATCGCCACCGCTGCCAGACGGAGGCTGATCGGGAAGCGTTCAGCAATCATCTGCGTCACGGGCACGTGCTGGCGGATGGAGCTGCCCAGGTTGCCACGCACGGCGTTAGCGACCCAAATAGCGTACTGTTCGGGCAGAGGCTTGTCGAGGTTATATTGTTGGCGCAGCGCCTCCACCGCCTGGGGCGAGGTCTCCATGCCGAGCATGATCTGAATCGGGTCGCCCGGCGTGACGTGGACTAAGGCGAACACGATCATGGTGACGACGACGAGCACCAAGGGCACTTGCACAAGGCGCTGCAAGAGGTATGTGGCACTGCCTCTCACGAATACTTACCTCCTGGCTGCCGCTTTGTTATGGTCTAGCGCGCCGTCGTCACCACCTGTCGCTAGGCTAGCTTTGCCACTGCACGTTGCGGAAGATCTCCACGTACTCCTGGGGGCTGGGCTCAAAGCCAGTAAGGCCCTTCTTGTGCAGGCGCACGTAGTTCACGTGCACGTGGTAGATCTTGGCGCAGTCCTCAAGGGTGAGGTCCACTACCTGCTTGTAGAGGGCGTCGCGCTTGGTTGCATCGCTTTCCGCACGTGCATCGTCCAACATCTTGTCCATCGCCGGCACGTTGTAGCCGGAGGCATTGCTGCCTTTGCTGTGGTTGAACCACCAAACGGTGGCGTCGGCGTCGGGTGAGACGATGGTGATGTCCTCGGACAGCTGCTGGTACTGGTTGTTCAGCCAGACGTTGTTGTAGCTGCCGATATCCATTCCCTTCATCTTGTACGTTATGCCGATCTGGCTGACCATCGCTGCTATCAGCTCGGTTTCCCGGCGCAGCCAGTCCTTGTCGCTCGTGATCACTTCGACCTCGTAGCCTTTGACTCCGGCTTGCGCCATCAGGTCCTTGGCCTTCTTCAGGTCGCCGTTCTTAGGATAGCGAATGGGACCCGGGCGATAGCCGAGGAAGCCCTCTGGAATCGGGCTATCGGTGATGGTCGCCTCGCCGTAATAGATCTCCTTCTGGATCGCCTCACGGTCGATGGCGTAGGAGATCGCCTGGCGCACTTCTTTCTTGCGGAACGGGATATCGGCAGCCACGAAGTTGGTGAAGTTGAAGCACTGGTAGTCCCAGTTCCAGCCCGGCGTGCTGATGTAGACCAGGTTGGCGTCGCTGCGCGCGCTCGCCACGTCCTTGGCGTCGGGATGGCTGATGAAGTCGAGCTCGCCCTTCTGCAGCGACTGCAGGCGGACGTGCGAATCGGGCACGCTGCGGAAGACGACCTGTTCGAGGTAGGGCAGGCCCTTGTCCTTCTGCCAATAGGTGGCGTTCTTCTTGACGACGATGTCTTTGCCGACGATCGAGTCGAAGACGAACGGCCCGCTGCCGACTGGATTGCGGCTGAACTTCTCGGCCCCCATCTCCTCGTGGGCCTTCTTGGGGATCATCATGCCGGCGTAGCCCATGGTGACGCCGGGGAAGGCGCTGAACGGCTGCTTCAGCTTAATCTCGGCGACGTACTTGCTCACGACCTTCATGCTGTCGATCGGGAAGAGGGCCGTTGAGACCTGGAAGCTCTTGGAGTCCAGGTGGTACTGCCAGGTATAGACCAGGTCCTCAGCCGTCACCTCGCCGTAGTTCTTGTGCCACTGGACGCCTTCGCGCATCTTGATCTGCCAGGAGAGCGGGTCGATGCTCTTCCACGACTCGGCGAGCATCGGCTCCATCTGGCGGGTCTTGTAGTTCGGCCAGACGAGGTTGTCGAAGATGTTGTTCATCACGATGCCGGCCGAGATGTCCCAGCGGATGACCGGGCTCAGGTTGCCCGGATCGCCGCCGAAGCTGCCGTAGACCAGATCCTTCTTGGGGCCGGCCTTGGCCGGGGCCTGAGTGGCGGCAGGCGCGGGAGCGGTAGTTGGTGCTGGCGCGGGAGCTGTGGTCGCGGCTGGCGCTGTGGTGGCGGCCGGCTTGGGGGCCGCAGTGGGGGAGGCTGGTGCTGCCGGCGTACAGGCCGCAAGCGCGCCCGCCATCCCCGCCGCCGCCGAGACCAGTAGGAACTGGCGTCGGCTAATCCTTGATCGCCTCACGTTGTCTTCGTTCCCCATTAGTCCTTCTCCCTCAGAATAAGAGTTGCCCTATGGGCGTGATCGGACCTATTGGCTGAGTTGACGCTGCGGTGCGGCCCCAACGCGGTGGGTCTAGGGACATGCCGGCACTGGCTGGCCCCCTTGGTCTGGGTGTGAACGCTATCTTGGGCTCAGTGGGCTGGTCCGGTGTCTCCCTCTTGCAGGGATATGCGCACCATGTCGCCTAGCATCTGCACGACGGCCATCGAGGTCTCACCTTCGGCGCCGTCGACGTAGAACAGTTTGGTGCAGTTCATTGCCTCCAGACCACCTGCCTCCAGGCACGCCTGGATGATGCTTTTGGCCATAGCCGGCGTGTGCTGGAACTGCGGCTTCTTCAGCAGGAAGGCCAGCATCGCCTCGATGCCGTAGCAGCCCCAGTTGGAAATGAAGGCCGGCAGCAGCACGTCGGTTTTGACCACCGTGGCCATGCCCGCGCCACACGGGCACTGGCATTTCTTGCCCCAGGGGTTGATCTCTTTGACGGCGCTGTGGATGCGCCCGAAGCCCAGCTCGTTGCCGGCATCGCCCACGCCCACGCTGAAGACGCCCCGCTTGGTGGCCTCGTCGATGACCGGCGAGAGGTCGACCATCGGCTTCCAGCCGGAAAGGCCGGTGGCACCGTGGATAATGCCCTTCTCGTTGGGACCCAGACGCTCGGTGGTGATGACGGCCTTCGGCTGCATCTTGTTGAACAGCCCAGCGGCCCAGGAGGCAACCTTGGCCTCCTCTGTGGGCGCGGTCAGGACAGCGCCCGCGAAGTGCCGCTCCTGCAAGACCGAGAGATCGCGGATCGGAATGCCCGCCGCCTCGGCGGAGGCGGTCACGGGGCCGGCGTGGTGCTCTTCCACCACAAAGACAGGCAGAGCGCCGATACCGTAGTAGAGCATTCGCCCGAGCGCGGCAGCGCCTGGCGGCCCGTCGCTCTCCCCGGCCACCAGGGTGGGCGGCGTGCCCGCGCCGGTGATAATGAAGACGTAGTCACCTTTCTTCACGTTGGCGACCAGTCCCTCTGCTGCCCGCAACGTCAAAGGGCGGCCGCCGCCCTCTGCCCGCGCGGCCTCGTAGAGGGGGACGGTGATGCCTACCGGCATCGCCCGATTCCGCATCTCGACCGTGACTAGCCGATCGACATACTCTCCCAGGATCTCTGGCAACTGTGCTGCCTCCTTCTTACTTGATCTTCGTTAGAACGCTCGTTTGCGCGGGGGCTTGAGTCCGTTGGTGACGATGGTGCGCATTAGATTGATCATGCCGACCTGCACGTCGGCCGGCGTGCCGTCCACGGCGTGCACGTGAGTGCCGGTGCTACCGTCGGCCCCGCCCAGCCGCACGCACTCCTCAAGCATGCGCCGCTCGTCAGCCTCGGAGTGGATGATCTCCGGTCGGCCCAGCACGGCAGCCAGTGCTGCCTCGATGCCGTAGGCGCCCCAGTTGGAGGTGCCGGCCATGAGGATGACATCGGTGGCCACCCTGGTGGCGAGTCCGCCTCCGCAGGGGCATTGGCAGACCTTACCCCATTCCTTGTACGCCCAGACCGCTTCGCGGATTGTGCCGCAGCCGATCTCGTTGCCGTTGTCGCCGATGCCTATAGTCAGAATGCCCTTGCCCGCGGCGATATCGAAGAGGTGCTCCACGCGGGCGCGGTCGGCGGCGGCGGGGCGTCCCGTCGAGGAGTGGGTGACGCCCTTCTCGTTGGGGCCCAGCTTCTCGGTGGAGATGAGCGCCGCCGGCGCGTAGCGAGCCATGAGCTCCTCCGCTACCGCGGGGGCGCTGTCGTCGGCCGGGAACGGCAGTACGGCGCAGGTGCGGGCCACCTTCTCGGCCACCTCCGGCGTACGGATGCCCAGCCCGACGGCAAGGCAGGTAGCCTCCTGCACCGGCACGTAGGCGGCCTCGGTGACCAGGATCGGCACCGCCCCCAGACCCAGGCTCACGCCTAGGGCCAGGGCCGCCGCGCCCAGCGGGCCATCGGTCTCGCCGAACGGCAGGTGATCAGGGATGCCGGCGCCGGTGGCGATGAAGACCACGTCGCCCGCCTTCACCTTCTCAGCCAAAAGGCGAGCCGCCAAGGTGGTGATCGGCTCGCCGTGTTTGGCGCGCGCGGCATCGTACAGCCGGCGAATGCCACCCTGGTCCTTGCCTTGGGGACGCATTTCCAGGGACACGAGGCGATCGAGGTTCTCGCCGATGAAGGTGATTTCCGGTTCCATCTGCCCAGCTACCTCTCTGCTTCCCGATTAGTAATGCTATCGACAAGCCTGTATAACAGCCCATGTTGATCTGATAAATGAAAGAAGCCGCTAGCTCCGACGTTCGCCGTCTTCCACTGTTGTTGCACGGCCCTGGGCAATCACGAGGGGCAAGGCACTCAACTGGTTGGGCGGTTTATAGCACTTGCTCAACGTCCTGTCAATAGCGTTAAACTAAATGTGAGCGGTTTCTCGGTCGATTGGCCGTGTCTATCGCGGATCATGGCTCTTGAGGACGACTACTGACGGGTAATCCGTATGCTACGCAAACATACGGACGATGCCTGCTCAGAGAGTCGCTGGCAATTGCTTTGAGCGGTGCCTGGTCTCGGGATGGAAGTTCCCCCGACTTATCGAGACAGTATACAGGTGTGCCATGGCCTTGACAATCTGTTGATCCAAGCCTAAGATATCGGTCGATAGTGGCGGGCGTGGGGTCGTCGTCTGTAGCAAACGAGAAGGAAGAGCAGCCAACGTGCGCGAGAAGGTCGGGGCATCCCCGCTGTCTATTCTTCTGCCCTGGCTCCTGCCGCTGGCCAGAGCCATCGTAGCGATCATGGGCCGACGCTGTGAGGTCGTGATCCACGACCTGACCGGCAACGCGCCTGTGAACAGTACCATCATCGCTGTCGAGGGTAGCGTGACTGGTCGCCAGGTTGGTGGTCCACCGACTGACTACTTACTGCGACGCCTGCGAGCCGGGGGCGACCTGGCCGAGCTGCAGGATTATGACGTCTACCCAGGCCGCACCACGGATGGCCGTCCCCTGCGCTCGGCGACGGTGCTGCTGCGCGACGGGACGGGGCGGGTTATGGGGGCGCTGTGCATCAATGTGGAGGTGACGGACCTCCTGATGGCACGGACGGTGCTGGACGATCTGTGCCAAGGCGCCGTCCAGCGAGGTCTCCAGGTGTCGCCGGGCGAGACCCTCGCCAAAGACCTGGGGCAGACCTTTGACAGCATCCTAGAGGGTGCGCTAACGGAGATCGCGAAGCCGATCGCTTATATGGACAAGCCGGACCGCGTGCGGCTGGTCGGTCTGATCGACAAGAGAGGCGGCTTCCTGCTACGCGGCACTCCAGAGCGTTTGGCGAAGGCGCTGGGAGTCTCGCGCTATACGGTCTACAACTACCTCAATGAAAGCAAGCAAGCCGGCCCCCTGGCTGTTGATTGATCACCGATCGGGGCCGGGTCGAGTTATTCGATACTACCAGGAAAGCTGAGAAGGAGATCTAGCAATGCAGCAAGAGGCGGTGAAGACGGCGGAAGCGCCACAGCCGATCGGGCCGTACAACCAGGCGGTAAAGCTGGGACAGTTCGTTTTCTGCTCGGGGACCGTGGGCGTTGACCCCGCAGCCGGCAAGATGGTGAGCGAGGAAGTACAGGCCCAGACGCGCCAGGTTTTGCTGAACCTCGGTGCCGTTCTGGGGGCGGCCGGCAGTTCGCTCGGCCAGGTACTGAAGACAACGGTGTTCCTCACCGACATGGCCGACTTCGCGGCCATGAACGGCGTTTACGCGGAGTTCTTCAATGGTACGGCACCCGCGCGGTCGACTGTCCAGGTGGTCAAGCTGCCCGGCGGGGCCAAGGTGGAGATAGAAGCGATCGCTTTCATTCCATAATAAGGCCGCCAGCAATAAAGTCATGTTCCCCCGAATACCCACAGAGTGGGTTGTTTGTGTTGGTGGGGATTCGGAGGTCAACATCAATATCTGACCGTGTTGTAGACAGGGCCTTTTCATCACCTCTTGCCGCCTGAAAGGACGAGGGCGACGGCTAGACGAGGCCGTGCGGCGTGGGCGCGGAGGGCGGCGGCGACGTTCTCATCGCCGGCGCGCCGGAGGAGCGCCACGACGAGGTTGCGGCAGGCGGCTAAGGCCTCGGGCGCGGCGCCGCTGCGAATCTGGCAGCGGTCCTCGTCGAAGGTCACGTCGCGCACCCAGTGGCTCCGGTTCTCGATACCCCAGTGGCCCCGCGGGCCGCGCAATAAGGTCGCCGCATCGGCTCGCTCGGGCGGGGCGCTGGTGATGGCGTAGCTGACCTCCACCTCAACCCCGGCTACCTGCCCGCGGCGCACGAACACCCGCTCACGCTCCACTCGGCAGACTTGCCCCAGATGGGGCCAGGCAACCCCGTGCTCGCCGCTGCTGCCAGCATAGGCGTTCACCGCTGGATCGGCCAGTACCCAGAGCCGGCGTACCTCACGCCGGCCGTGGCGCGCCTTCGGCTCCCGCACCACCACTGCATCCAGGCGCCCGCCGCGTGCCGCCAGGTCGCGCGCCAGCCACGGCGGGGCGACCCCTACGCTGTCGCCGACCGGCTCAGTTCCCAGGTTCCAGGGGGGAAAACGCCGCCTGCAGGTCCGCCAGCAGCATCGGCTGATTCTCTTTGACGGGGAGCAAGTAGTCGCCCCCGCCCGCTACAACCTCGACGCTGACCTCGCGCTGCGTCAGTAGCGCATCGGCCGTCACCAGCCGCCCCGCCAGCGCCAGCTCGGCCAACACCTGCTTCGCCGCCGCCAGTGAGGTCATGGGGCGTTGCTTAGAGCGTGTGTGAAAAGGCGGTGATGTAGTAAGCTCGGGGTATGAGCAGGAAAGCATACCCCACGGATTTGACCGATGCCCAGTGGGCAGAGCTGGCCCCGCTACTCCCGCCGGCAAAACCTGGTGG
>JAMCYS010000025.1 GCA_023473795.1 Chloroflexota bacterium
CTAGGTTTCATGGGAACCTGGCGCCTATTTGTTCGCCAACTCTCACCCCATGCCGTGGTCTTGTGGTAATATGCTCCCAGCGCTCGCGCCGTCCCCCGCCGGCTGGCGGGCGCCTGGGGGCGTATGTTTGATTGGTTGAAGCTGCTGGCTACAGTGCTTGTGGTGGTCTGGCTCCTCGGCTTCGGCTTTGCCGTTACCCAGGGGGTTATGGCGGGCATGGGCCTGAGCGACTCGGTGCAGCGAGAACGCGACATCCTAGCGGATCGAGCCTCGTGGTGCGGCCTGGTTCTCGAGGACGCCCGCAACAATATGTGGGGCGCCCGGACCGGGCGTACATCCTACGGCGCGCAGAAGGGCGCCGAGGCCTGCTTACGGCTGCTGGTGCCCTGAGTCGCTAGGCGTCTAGAACACAGGCTCGCGCGTGTAGACCTGGGCAGGGTCTACATAGTTCAGCGTCTCGCTTCTTGTTCGCGTACCAGAGGCAGTGTCGAGGACCGTCTTCACGAGTCGCTCTCCCACCTGCTCCGGTGTTTCCCGCCCCTCGATGACCGTGCCCGAGTAATAATCCACGCCATCCTCTGAGCGCGCCAGCGTGATGGGATTGGCGGTAGCCCAGAGTAACGGCGCCACCACGGCGGGCGTCGACTCCAGAATGGTTCGTCCTGGGGTCCCGCCACCCCCCAACTGGAAAACGACCAACTGCGCCCCGGCGGCGGCATAGCCCAGGAAGATCGAGAGATGGCCCATCCAGTTGTCCACGAAGTAGAGGCCACGACCGGTCGGCCGTTCAGCGTACTTGAGCACGCCTTCTATGGGGGCGGTGCCGGCTTTGTGCACTGCCCCGAGGGATTTCTCCTCTAGCGTGGTGATGCCGGCGGCAATATTCGAGGGCACCGGATTGACCGAGCGGATGTCTTGGCCGCTGGCTTTGGCCAAGTTCTCGATCACTTCTACCGCCTTGAGCAGCTGCCTGCCGACCTCTTCGGTCCGGCCGCGAAGGGCCAGGGAATGCTCGGCGCCTATCAGTTCCGTGGTCTCGCCGAACATCGCCACTCCACCCGCCTCGACTAAGCGATCATACAGATAGCCGACGGCAGGGTTGCCGGCAAGACCGGAGGTTGGGTCGGAGTAGCCGCACTTGACGCCGATCGCGAGCCGGCCGAAGTCACAGGGCACTCGGCGCTGCTGCGAGATCTCGTAAGAGAAGCGACGCGCGATCTTGATGCCCTTCTCGATAGCGCCGAATGTGCCACCGTCCTTGGCCGGATCAACGACTGCTACCGGTTTGCCCGACTGGGCGATCTCCTCGGCCAGGCGCTCGGGGGCCAGCTCGGGATAGCCAGCGCCTGGACTGGCCGCGTGGACGACGACGGCGCCTACGTTCGGGTTACGGCCGAGACCGGTGAGCACGCGGGCGATTGTTTCGCGGTCGTTCTTGGTGCGGCCGGAGCCGTGGTCGGCGGTGTAAATCGTCTTGGCGCCGACGACCGAATCGCAGATCTTGCTGGCGACGAAGCCGCCGGGGATGACCAAGACGTAGTTACGAATGCCGGCGGAGCCGTCAGGTCGGGCGTAACCCAGGAAGTTCACTGCTGGGCCCCCTGAGTGGCGAGGTCGCCCCGGCCACGAGTGCCCTCGACGTTGTGGACGTGTACCAACTCGCCTTTGCCGATCGGCTGGCTGCTTTTGCCGATGATCTCGCCGTACTTGTACACTGCCGCTCCGCGCGGAATGTCCGTGAGTGCGACCTTGAAGCCGAATGGTATCTTCTCCAGTGCCACGACCTCCCGGACGTCGGCGCCCTGGCGAGCGGCGATGGTGGCGCCGGCTTCCACGTCCTGCAGGACGGTGGCTACGTTGTCCTTGGGACTGATAATGAGCGCGCGTTTGGCTTCCATGGGGTCAACCTCACTCACTGGTGTTTCGGGCCGGTGGCAATCAAGTGCCGGCCGGTGCGGCGGATAGCGCGAGTATATGCCAGGAGATCTGGTCAGTCAAACAACCCACTCGCCCAGCCGTCGACCGGTCGGCGCCGGGCGTGGGTGCATTTGACAATTAGGGCTCGTTCGGATACTATTCAATATGCAAATAGAATAAATGCCTAACTCCGCAAGAGGTGGGGGAACCGCTTCTGGGGGTGAATCCCACGTCAGTGGGTAGGGCGACCCTACCGCCCGAACCCGTCAGCTAACCCCGCAGGCATCGGCAGGGCCCGCACGGCAAACGTCGTGGGGGCTTTCTTGTTGCTCCACCGCCCGGCGGTGGGAAATGACAGGAGGTTGACGATGCTCGGCTCCATTTGGCGATTTCTCTTCCCCACTGGCCAAGGCGACTTCGAGGAATACTACCAGCGGGTCCTCCAGCAGGCCGGCGAGACCACCGCGCCGTCGATATACGAGGCGCGACGAGACTACTTGCGCTCCCTGCGCTCCCGAAGGGGATACTGAATCCAGCGCGCGACGGCGACGGCGGCGCCGCCGATTGCCGTTGCGCCCATCCTGCCATCCGCTCGGCAATGTGGGCCAGGAACAGGTGTGCGCCGAGATCGCTGTGGCGTTGACAGTACGTCGGTTGCGGGGTACACTGCTACTAGTCAAGGGTACGACGCCCGCTGGGGTGCCGTCAGCCGCCTGGCTGGCCGTCAAAGGGGACGGCCAAACGGTCCTAACGAGGAGGTTAGCCGTGTGGCGTGTCTTGCTGCGCTTCCTCTTCTCCCTGGCTCCCAACCCTTTTGAAGCCTACTACCAAGGTATACTGCGGCACGTTGAGGAAGGCGGGCCAACGCTCGCCGAAGCCCAAAGGGACTACCAGGATTACCTGCACGTGGGAGTGCAAGTCTAGGTAGAGCGAGGGGCAGCCTCGACCGGTCGAGGCTGCCCCTGCCGGGGGGCCTAATCCTCCAGCGTCGTCAAGTCGCCCTCCGGCAAGCCCAGCGCCCGGGCCCGTAGCACCCGGCGCATGATCTTGCCACTGCGGGTCTTGGGCAGGCCATTGACGAAGTTGATCTTCTCCGGCCTGGCGATCGGGCCGATCTCGTGCGCCACGTGCTGGCGCAGCTCATCGTTCAGCTGTTCGCTCGGTTCGTGGCCCGTCCTCAGCAGCACATAGGCGTGAATGGCGTTGCCGCGAACCTCGTGCGGCAGGCCGATGGCCGCCGCCTCCGCCACCGCCGGGTGGCTCACCAGGGCGCTTTCGATCTCCGCTGTGCCCAAACGGTAGCCGGAGACCTTAATGACGTCGTCCACCCGGCCGATGATCCAGAAGTAGCCGTCCCGGTCTTTGCGCGCGCTATCGCCGGTGAAGTACGCGCCCGGGAACTTTCTCCAGTACTGCTGCACGTAGCGCTCGGGGTCTTTGTAGATCGTGCGCAGCATCGCCGGCCACGGCTTCTTCAGCACCAGGTAACCCTCCTCGCCCTCCGCCACCGGCTTGCCCTCCTCGCTGAGGACGTCCGCCTCCACGCCCGGGAACGGCTTGGTGGCACTGCCCGGCTTCAACGGCGTGACCGGCAGGGGCGTGATCATGAACATGCCGGTCTCCGTCTGCCACCAGGTGTCCATGATCGGTGCCCGTTCCTTGCCGATCACGCGGTAGTACCAGCGCCAGGCCTCCGGGTTGATGGGCTCGCCAACCGAGCCGAGCAGCCGAAGGGAAGAGAGGTCATGCCGATTTGGCCAGGCTTCACCGAAGCGCATCAGCCCGCGGATGGCGGTGGGTGCGGCATAAAGGATGTTAATGCCGTACTTCTCAATCATCGACCACCAGCGGTTGGGATAGGGATAGGTGGGGGCGCCCTCGTACATAAAGCTGGTGGCGCCCAGCAGTAGTGGACCGTAGACGATGTAGCTATGGCCCGTTACCCAGCCGGGGTCCGCGGCGCACCACCAGCGATCGTCCTCCTTGATGTCGAAAACCCACTTCAGGGTAGTAGCGATGCCGACCATGTAGCCGCCGTGGGTGTGCAGGATGGCCTTGGGTTTGCCCGTGGTGCCTGACGTATAAAGCAGATACAGCGGGTCCTCAGCGTCCATCTCCTCGGTACTGCACTTGTAGCCGCCGTTATTGGCGCGGGCAACGGGCAAGTTCATTAGGTCGTGATACCAGTAGTCGCGGCCCGATTCCATCGTCACGGGCTGGCCACTGCGCTTGACGACTATGACCTGCTCGACGGTGGCACAGCGCTTGAGCGCCTCGTCCATGATCTTCTTGAGCTCGACGATCTTGCCGTTCATATAGCCGCCGTCGCAGGTGATGGCGACGTGCGACTCGCTGTCCTCGATGCGGCTGGCAAGGGCGTCGACCGAGAAGCCACCGTAGACGACGGAGTGCACGGCGCCCACCTTAGCGCAGGCCAGCATAGCGATGGGTAGTTCCGGCACGCGGCCCATGTAGATGGTGACTCGGTCCCCCTTCTGTACGCCCATGCTACGCAGCACGTTGGCGAAGCGGCAGACCTCCCGGTTGAGGGCGTGGTAGGAGAAGGTGCGCAGGTCGCCGTCCTCCCCCTCCCAGATGAGAGCCAGTTTGTTGCGACGCCAGGTAGTTTGGTGGATGTCCAAGCAGTTGGCGACGACGTTGGTCTTGCCGCCGACGAACCACTTGTAGAAGGGCGGATTGCTGTCGTCCAACACCTTGTCCCATTTCTTGTACCAGACGAACTCCTCGGCACGCTCGGCCCAGAAGCCGGCAAGGTCGTGCTCGGCCTGCTGGGCCACCTCGGCGTAGCTCTTGATGTTGGCCTGAGCCACGACCCCCGGGGCGGGGGCATACACGTCCTGGGCTGGAGTCTCGGTGGCCACTTCTTCCCTCCGCATTAGGCTAACAGCAAGGAGCAAGTATACTTGCTGTAGCTCAATTGTACAGCACAAAGGCCGACCTTGGCTGGCTGCGAGCCAGCGCTTGCCAGCAAGCGGCCGGCTACCCAGGTTTGGCCGCGGCGGCTAAAGGCGTGTATAATCTGCACGCAGCGAAGGGAGGGGAAGCAAGCGTGCCGCCGTTCCGACTCGTATCCGACTTCAAAGCAACCGGCGATCAGCCTGAGGCTATCGAAGGCCTCGTGCGTGGACTTGTCGCGGGCCACAAGCAACAGACGCTGCTGGGTGTGACCGGCTCGGGTAAGACGTTTGCCATGGCGTCCGTGATCGAGCGCGTGCAGCGGCCGACGCTCGTGCTGGCCCACAACAAGACTCTGGCCGCCCAGTTGTATAGTGAGTTCCGGGAGTTCTTCCCCGAGAACGCGGTCGAGTACTTTGTCTCGTACTACGACTACTACCAGCCGGAAGCGTATATTGCCCAGACCGACACGTACATCGAGAAGGACTCCTCAATCAACGACGACATCGACCGCCTGCGCCACGCCGCCACGCACGCCCTCTTCACACGCCGCGATGTGATCATCGTGGCCTCGGTCTCCTGCATATACTCTCTCGGCGCGCCCGAAGAGTACAACGACGTGACCGTGGCTCTGAAGAAAGGGGAGACCCGCAAGCGCGATAAGGTGCTGCGCTTTCTTACCGAAATCCACTACGAGCGTAATGACCTCAACTTCACGCGCGGCAAGTTCCGCGTGCGGGGGGACACGCTGGAGGTTTTCCCGGCTTACGCGGAGATTGCCCTGCGTGTGGAGTTCTGGGGCGACGAGGTTGAACGCATTGTCGAGGTTGACCCGCTGACGGGCGAGATTCTGGCGGAGCAGGATGAGGTCACGATCTTCCCGGCCAAGCACTTCGTCACGACCCAGGAGCGACTCAGCGAAGCGATCGTCAACATAGAGCGCGAACTGGCCGAGGTTCTGCCTCGCCTGGAGGCAGAGGGCAAGCTGCTGGAGGCACAGCGCCTGCGGCAGCGGACTCGCTTCGACATCGAGATGATGCGAGAAACGGGTTACTGCAACGGCGTGGAGAACTACTCACGCCACCTGCAGCAGCGTGAGGCCGGCAGTCAACCCTGGACCCTGCTGGACTACTTCCCGGATGATTTCCTCCTCTTTGTCGACGAGTCGCACATCTCCCTGCCGCAGGTGCGGGGTATGTTCAACGGCGACAAGGCGCGCAAGGAGGTCCTCGTCCAGTACGGTTTCCGCCTGCCTTCAGCCTTGGACAATCGACCCTTGACCTTTTCCGAGTTCGAGCGCCATGTCCACCAGGTAGTCTACGTCTCCGCTACGCCTGGCCCCTATGAACTGGAACACAGCGAGCAGATCGTCGAGCAGGTGATCCGACCTACGGGACTGCTGGACCCCAGCATCGAGGTCAAGCCGATCCAGGGGCAGATTGACGACCTTCTGGAGCAAGTGAACAGCCGGGTCCAGCGCGGCGAGCGTGCCCTGGTGACCACCCTGACCAAACGGATGGCCGAGGAGCTGGCCGACTACCTGCGGGAGATGGGGGTGAAGGTTCACTACCTGCACTCCGAGATCGAGACCCTGGAGCGGGTGGAGATTCTGCGGGACCTGCGGCTTGGCGTCTACGACGTAGTGGTCGGCATCAACCTCCTGCGCGAGGGCCTCGACCTGCCTGAGGTGTCATTGGTGGCGATTCTGGACGCCGACAAAGAGGGCTTCCTGCGCTCGGAAGGGTCGCTGATTCAGATGATCGGTCGCGCTGCTCGCCACGTGGACGGGCATGTGATCATGTACGCCGATGTCGTCACGCCCTCTATGCGGAGGGCGATCGACGAGACCTACCGGCGGCGCCGCCTGCAGCTGGCCTACAACGAGAGCCACGGCATCACGCCCGCGGGCATCCGCAAGATGATTCGAGACATCACCGAGCGGGTGCGGCAGGTGGCGGAACAGCGGCCGACCTACGAAGTGGGGATGGAGATCCCCAAGGACGAAATCGCTCGGCTTGTCAAGGACCTGGAAAGCCAAATGAAGGCTGCCGCCAAGAACCTGGAGTTTGAGAAGGCCGCTCTTTTGCGCGATCAGATCGTCGAGCTGCGGCGCAGCCTCGTCTAGCGAACCAGCGCTGCTGTGGCGAACGCGGGCCCGGGGAGGACGGCTTGCCCGATTCTCCCCGGACCTTTTCTCTTCTACGAAGGGGCATTCCGCGTTGACAAAGATGGCGATCTAGCCCGCGGCCCGCGGTGCCTCCTCGGGCGGCGCTGGCAGGGTGTGAACCTCCACCGTTTTCACGTAAGCCGGGGCACGGTACTGGCTGTCGACCGCTATCGACTTGCGCGGGCAGACCTCGACGCAGGCCTCGCAGATGATGCAGCGAAACGGGTCGAAGGTGAGCGTCTTGTCGGTCCGGTTGATGACAATCGCCGCCGATGGGCAGCGGCGAGAACAGGCGCCGCAGAAACCGCAGCTCTTGGTGTCGAAGACGATGTGGCCGCGAGCGCCGCTAAAAGGTGGTCGCCGCACCGCCGGGTAGGCGCGCGTGGCCGGCCGGGCGAAGATGTTGCCTAAGATGTTACTCAGCATGTTCGGCATGGTTCTCCCTCCCTGACCTAGCGCTCGGTGCAGCTAATGCACGGATCGATTGACAGCACCAACACCGGCACGTCCGCCAATTCGCAGCCGGGCAGCATCTGGACCAGGGCCGGCACGTTAGCGAAGGTCGGCGTCCGCACTCGCAGCCGCTCCAAATTGCGCGTGCCATTGCCGGCCAAGTAGTAGACCACCTCGCCACGGGGCTGCTCGACGCGCGAGATGGTACGACCCCGCGGGTTGCCGCGGACCCGCGTGATGATTTCTCCCTCCGGCATGTGGGCCAACGCCTGTCTGATCAGATCGATCGCCTGGTAGGTCTCCTTCATGCGCACCAGCAGTCGGGCGTGAGCATCGCCGGCTTGTTCCACTACAGGGGTGAAGCCCAGCTCGCCGTAGGCGGCGTAGCCGATCATCCGGACATCTTGCGCCACGCCGCTGGCACGCAACACCGGCCCTACCGCTCCGAGCCGGATGGCCTTGTCCTTGGGCAGCACGCCCTTGCCGACCGTGCGTGAGCGGACAGTGTAGTCGTTGGAGATCACCGGCAGCAGCTTGTCCAGTTCGTTCTGCACTTTGTCCAGAGTCCGCAGAATCTCGCTCGCCTGCTCCTGCGCGATGTCTCGCCGCGTGCCGCCCACCGTGCAGGTGGAGACGATGACCCGGTTGCCGGCCGTCATCTCCAGCAAATCCATGATCATTTCGCGGTTGCGCCAGAACTGCATGAAAAGGCTCTCGAAACCGAAGGAATCGGCCAGCAGGCCCAGCCACAGATGGTGGCTGTGGAGGCGGTGCAGCTCGCCCCAAACGACCCGCAAGTACCTGGCGCGCGGCGGCGGCTCGACTCCTAGAAGGGTCTCAATGCCCTGGCAGTAGCAGAGCGCGTGGAGGAACGAGCAGATGCCGCAGATGCGCTCCACCAGAAACACGTTCTGCACCCACTCGTTCAGCTCGGCTGCCTTTTCGATGCCCCGGTGGACGTAGCCAATCGCGGGAATGGCCTCCACCACCCTCTCCTCTTCCAGAGTCAGACGCAACTGCACCGGCTCCGGCAGGACCGGGTGCTGGGGCCCAAAGGGTATAACCGTTCTAGCCGACATATCGCACCTCCCAGCACCTAGCGCTCCCTCAGGAGTGGCCGATCGCTGGAGTCCTCCGTGAGCATTAGCCGGTTGTGATAGTCCACGGGCAGTCCCTCCACCTGCAGGCCGAAGAGGTCGGCGATCTCGTTCTCCACTAAGAAAGCGCAAAGATACTCGCTTGTGATGCTAGGCAGCTTGTCACCGGCTGGGATCTGCGCGCTGAAATGCTGCAGCTGCAGGTCTAGGTCGAAGTGGTACAGCACCTCGAAGGCGCCGCCCATATCGACGCAAGTGAGGGTGACCAATCTGGCGCCCTGGGCGGCCATCGCCCGCACGCGCGGCAGTAAGTCAGCCAACGGTATGCGCTCCAGGTTCTCGATGCGAGCCGGGGCTTGGGCAGGTGGCACGATAGTCGCCGGCCGCAGGGCGCTTGTCGGCTGTTCGCCAGTCGTCATGCCAGCGCCTCCGCCAGGGCAGGCTTGCTCTCGCTGCGCTCGGCCAGCCGCTGTAGAGCCAAGACCACGCCGTCGATTATCGCCTCCGGCTTGGCGGCGCAACCCGGCACGTAGACATCTACCGGGATCACCTTGTCGATGCCACCCAGCATGTTGTAACAGTTGTGGAAGACCCCGCCGCTGCAACCACATGTGCCGATGACGATCACCACCTTGGGTGCGGGCATCTGCTCGTAGAGGTTGCGGAGCACGCGCGCGTTGCGCCGGTTGGCCGGCCCCGTCACCAGCAAGACGTCGGCGTGCTTCGGATTGCCCACGTTGATCATCCCGAAGCGCTCGACGTCGTAGAGCGGCGTTAGGCAGGCCAGAATCTCGATGTCGCAGCCATTGCAGCTGCCGGTGTCGAAGTGCAGTATCCAGGGCGACTTCACCCTGGCTGTTGTGATGATGTTCACAGCCCTAACCTCCGATCCACCCCAGGTAGGACAGTACATAGATCGCCGCTAAATTGAGCACAGACAGGCCCGCACCCCAGCTCCACGTTATCTTGAGCATGCTCGTCCAGGTGAGCCGAGCAACCGCGTTGTCGATCAGGATCACCAGGAAGTAGAGGAGCAGCGATAGCCCAAACCCTACGACGAGGGGGTTGGCCCAGAACAAGCTGATGATCCCCAAGACCAACAGCAGTTCGTACCAGTGAGCCATCTCGATGAGTGCCAGGTAGCGTCCGGAGTACTCGGTGAGGAGTCCGCGCACCAGCTCTTGGTGCGCGTGGCCCGCCGCGGCGATATCGAAGGGCGACTTGCGCAGTTTGATGCCCAGCACCAGCACGAAAGAGAGGGCGATAACCGGCAATTCGAAAAGCAGCGGGGTGCCCCTGGCGAAGACGGCTGCTACCAGGAAGCTACCCGTCACCAGATAGAACCCGACCGCGGCCAGCACCAGCATTGGCTCGTAGGCCAGCATCTGCAGCAGTTCGCGCTGGCTGCCGATCTGGCTGTAGGGAGAGCGGACGCTGAAGCCCCCCAGAACCAGGGATATACCCCCCAGCGCCAGAGTGAAGAGGATAACCAGCATATCCTGCTGCCAGACGAGCAGCACGAGGCTGGCCATGGCCGCGCCGAGATGTACGTAGACGTAAATCAGCTGGGAACGGTTGGCGAATATCTGGTCTTTGTTCCAGAGTTTGATGAAATCGTAGAACGGCTGGACTATCGGCGGACCGATTCTATTCTGCAGGCGTGCCGTGAGCTTGCGGTCGATGCCAAAGAGTAGCCCGCCGGCCAGTGGCGCCACCACCAGCGCGAAGACAGTAACGAGAATCTCTAAGGCGATTGATGGCGTGATCATAGAATGGCCACCCCCATCAGTGAAACGAGAAGCGCGATGGCGATCGGGTTGGCCCAGCGGTTAATCTTGCTCTCGCCAAGCACGCCCACGTAGTAGTAGCTGCCGAGGGACATTGCTTGCGTACCGTCGCCGATGGAGCGGAAGTCAGTGTCCCCGGACTCGGCCAAGTTCTCCCCGCAGGCGTAAACCGCTCGGACCGATTTCTCGCGAACCGGCGAGGCAACCAGCGCCACCACCACCAGCACGGCCAGAACCGTCAACAAAGCCCAAACCGGAAACGCGCCCACCGAGCTGACCAGCCCATTGTCGCCGGACGCAAGACCAACCGTCGGGTACCAGTCGCTCACCGCCGGGCCAATCAGGCCGCTCATCACCCAGCCCAGTGCCGCCGTCAGCAGAATCGCCAATGCCGCCAGGCCAACGAGCGGTATGCTGAAGAGCGGGGAGAGTGATTCGACGTGCAGCCTCTGACTCGACGGCGCGGCGCTCATCATTCTGCCCATCCACTTGGTCCAGAAGACAACTGTCAGAGCGCTGCCGGCCACGAGAAGGAGCATCGCCAGGGGTACGCGCGCCGCCGCCTCCAAAGCGGCCCATTTGGCCACGAGGACGCCGAACGGTGGCAACAACATCGTCAGTATGCCAATCATAGTCACCGCGGTTAGCAGCGGCACCCGACGTAGCAGGCCCTCCATCGCCTCGATGTCACGGCTGCCGATGTACTGCTCGATGGCGCCAACGCCGAGGAACAGCAGGCCCTTGGAAACCGCGTGAAAGACGATCAGCAACACGGCCGCGCTGATTGCAAGGGCGCTGTTCAACCCCGCACAAGCGATTATCAGACCCAGATTAGAGATGGTTGAGTAGGCAAGGACTCTCTTGGCATTGCTCTGCGAGACAGCCAGGGCGGCGGCCGTAACGAACGTATAAGCGCCGGCTGTCGCTACCAGAGGACTCAAGAGAGTGCCCTCGAACCCTGGCGCCAGGCGAATGATCAGGTACACGCCGGCTTTGACCATCGTACTGGAGTGGAGGAGCGCTGAGACCGGCGTGGGTGCCACCATCGCGCCGAGCAGCCAGCTCTGGAATGGTAGCTGGGCGGCCTTGGTGCAGCCCGCCACGACAAGGAAGGCCAGGCCCAGAAGAGCGCCGCCTGCTTGACGTTCGGCGGCGATCTCGGCTACCGCCAGAGTATGTGCCGTCGTTTCCAGCAGGATCATCCCAGCGGCGAAGGCCACGCCTCCCACCAGGTTCATCCAGAGGGCGCGCAGAGCATTGCGCTGCGCTTCCTCGGTGCCGTCGTGGCCGATCAGAAGGAAGGAGCAGAGGGTCGTGACCTCCCAGAAGAAGAACAGCCAGGGCAGGCTGTTGGCGAAGACCAGGCCATTCATCGCCCCCAAGAAGAGCAGAACTGAGAAGAAGAACTTCGGTTGCCTGCTCGGCTCTACGCGCAGGTGCTGCTCGTGGTGGTCCATGTAGTGAAGGGCATAAACGGCGATGGCGGAGCCCACAATACCGATGACCAGCGCCATCACGATGGACAGGTGGTCGACGTAGAAGAGGGGTGCGTTGTCTGCCGCCACCCCAGCCAGCGCGAATTCCAGGTACGCCACCAGCGCGGCCTGGAGCGCTACCAAACCAACGATGAGGCCGCTCCTGGCCCGCCAACCGAAGTAGAAGAATAGCGCCACCAAAACCGCGTCGCCCGCAACCAGCAGCTGATTCCAGGCGACGCCGGCCAGGGGCCGGGGCGAGTAGGTGAACGGACCGTTCTGCAGCACGAGCAACGAGGCAATGATCAGGATTACCGACAGTGCCAGCACTGTCAGCCGGCGGATGGCGGGTTGGCCCACGAAGAAGAGAACGAAGCCCGCCAGCGCCGGCAGCAGTATGGTCGTTGCCATAAACCAGTCGACCATTAGCATCTTGGCATCTCGCCTCCTCGCGAGCGCGGCCGGCTAGCATCCCGGCCGCATGGCGCTAGACGCCGGCCTCCCTGCTCCCCCCCGAGGACCGAGAGGCTCTGCGCACGAAGACGATTTCGTCCATCAGGGTATCGAAGTCGTGCCGGATACCGTCGTAAAGGCGGGCGTTCTCGACGGCTGCCGCGGCCACGCCGGCCGCTGCACAGAGGAAGGCCATTTCATCCGGGCTGAACTCATAGGGCCTTGCCGTGTAGACCCGCAGCACGCCGGTGACCACGCCCTTGACGACCATCGGAATGCTGGCGATAGAACCAATGCCCTCCAAGATGGCAGCGGCCGGATACTGAGCCCTTTCGTCGTTGGCCACGTCGAAGATCTGGGTAGGCTTGCCGTCGAGGGCATCGCGAATGCTGGTGCTGGCAATCACCGGGCCCTTCTCAAAGAGGTACTGATGGCTCAGGCCGTAGGCGCCCACCAGCTGCAGCTGGTTGGAAAGGCGGTCGAGGCTGCGCACCGTGCATCCTTTGGTGCCCACCGCCTTGCTTACTTTCTCCGCGATCAGGTCGCCGATGTGCTCCATGTCGAGCGTGCTAGAGACTGTCTGCGCGAGGTAGAAGAGCACTTGCGCCCGGTCGTACAAGCGCGCGTTCTCCAGTGCGACCGCCACCGCCTGCCCCTGGCCAAGTAGCTGCTGCACCTCCTCGTCCGAGTAGCCCTCTGAATGGCGACGGAAGATCTGGACGACTCCCACGGCGTGTCCCTGCCAGGACAAGGGCAGCACCAGCCGCTCCGCCGGCGCCAGCTCTGCCACGCCAGGGCAGGGCGCTGCCTGCGGCTCAGCCGCGCTGGTGGTCGACCGATGCCAGCGACCGGCCAGCGCCTCCGCCAGGCCGGCGTCGCTCGGCCGGTCGCAAGCACATTCCTGGGGCATGGCGATGCCCCGCGCGGCCAGTAGCCGCAGCTGGTCCTGTCCTTGGAGAACGCCGCAGACTAGGCACGCCTCGGCCCTGGCCGAGAGTCGCAGAAGGTCCGCGAGGTCCACGGCGGTTCGCTGCTCCTGCTCTGTGCTGAACTGGTTGAGGTCTCTCTCGACGAAGTAGGGCGCGTGCGCTGGCTCGCAATCCGACATAGAGATTACCTCCCCGAAGGCCCACTGGGGCTACTTCTGACTTACCAGCTGCCGTATCTCGGCAACAAGACGCTCAGGTTCTATTGGCTTGTCGAGAAGGATATCCACAGGCAGGTAGTCGCCGTCCTGCTGCACTCCCCACCAGGGATGCTTGGCGCGGACAGATGTAAGAAGGATTATCGGCGTTGTCTTGAGGACGGGGTCGTCGCGCAGTGCCTGGGCAACCAGACTGCCCTCGGTAGGCCTGGCCATCATGAAATCAAGCACCACCACATCTGGGTGCTCCGTCCTGGCTGCGTCCAAACCGTCGTCGCCGCTGTAGCAGGCGGACACGACGAAGCCGGCGCGTTCCAGGTACGCCTTGTGAATTGCCACGAAGTCCTCGTCGTCGTCGATCAGCAGAACCTTGTTCGCGGCCATACACCCCGCTCCTTCTTGGCTGACGACGCTCTCGTGCGCCCGGTCTGGCGGCGTTTCGTCGTCGGCAGCGTTGAACTACTCGATCGCGTTCCGCATGTTCGCTATGTCGCCGAGAGGTAGGAATACGCTGAAGGTGCTGCCCTTGCCCAGTTCGCTAGCTACCTTAACTACGCCGTTGTAGGAATCGACGATCCTCTTGGCGATCGCTAGCCCGAGCCCAGTGCCGGTGATCTCTCTCGTCTCCCTCCTTTTCACACGATAGAACTCGTCGAAGATCTTGCTAGTGTCCTCGGCGGCGATACCCAAGCCGGTATCCACCACGTCCAGGCGCAGATAGCCGCCCTCGATGCTGCTCCGGACCACAACCTGGCCCTCGTCACGATTGTACTTGATCGCGTTGCTCACCAGATTGGTGAGGACACGAACTACGTCTTCCCTATCCGCCTGAATCCGCGGCAGGTCGCCGGCTGATTCCTCGCGGAGAACGATTCCGCGGGCAGCCGCCTGGGGTCGCAGGAGGCCAAGCACGTCGCGGCAGATCTCGGCTGGGTCCAGCGTCTCCACTCGTTTGGCCAGTTGTCCCGCCTCTATGCGAGAGATATCCAGCAGATCGTCGATAAGAGTGAGAAGCGACTGGGCCCGGGCCCGCGAGCGACTGAGTATCAGGCGCTCTTCCACGGGGTCATCTGTGGCCATCCCGCCCAGCACCATGCCCAGGTACCCCTCGATGACGGCCAACGGCGCCCGCAGTTCGTGGGAGACCATCGAGACGAACTGCGATTTTGCCCGGTCCAGTTCCTTCAACTGGGTGATATCCCGGAGGACGGCCACTGCGCCTAGCCTCTCGCCGTTCTCATCGCGCACCGGAGCCACGTTGGCCATCAGGACCCTGTTCTCACGCTCGACGGCGATCTCACGCGCCAGCATCGAGACTCCGTCGCCTTCGCGCAGCACCTTCTCAATCATATCGACCAATTCGGCCTGCCGGGCGGCGTCGGCCACGTTGTGCTCAAGCAAACGAGAGTCGTCCAGCAAGAGGAGGCGAGTGGCCGCGGGGTTGGAGAGCACCACATCGCCGTCGCGGTTGGTAACAAGCACGCCATCCTGCATACAGTTGATGACGGTTCGCAAGCGAGACTTCTCGGTCGCTATTTCCAGGAGACGGCGCTCCCGCTCTTCACGCAGCCGCTTGGCCTCCAGGGTGAGCTGCCTCCGCTCAACGGCGCTAAAGACTTTGGCCAGAAGCTGGTCGGGCGTGAAGGGCTTGGGCAGCACGTCGTGGGCGCCGCGTTTGGTGGCTTCGATCGCCGTTTGTAGGGAGGCATAGCCGGTGACCATGATAGCCACGGCGTCGGGGTCGAGCGCCCGCAGGCGATCGAGCGTTTCCATGCCGTCCATACCCGGCATGCGGATATCGACAAGGGCGAGGTCGTAGTGGCGGCGAGCGAACTTGGCTACGGCTTCATCGCCGCTTTCGGCAGTGTCGACCAGGGCAGCGTGACGCTCGAGGATACGGCGGCAGCCCTCGCGCATGCCTCTTTCGTCGTCGACGACCAGCACGCTGAAGGATTCGTCCAAGATCCCTCTCCCTCGAGCTCTCAGGAGGCTGTCGGGGGGCCTCCGTGGAGCAGCTCGTCCAACTCGGCTAGCAGTTGCTCCGGGTTGACGGGCTTGTCCATGACTTTGGAAACCGGCAGCCAGTCTTCATTCGGACTCAGCTTGTCGCCCCACCACGGTTTGACGGTGCGGGCCGCCGTGATCAAAATGATCGGAATGTCTTTCAACTTCTCGTCTTCACTCAGCTGCTGGGCAACAGCTGCCCCGGCGGTGTTGCTTTCCATCATGAAGTCGAGGATGATGGCGTCCGGGTGATGGTCGCGCGCCTGCTCGACGCCCTCAAAGCCGACCGCCGCCGTAACGACATCGTAACCGTGGCGTTCCAGCAAGCGGCGGTTGATGCGTACGTAGTCGACGTCGTCGTCGATAATAAGGACAAGTGGTCTCTCTCTCACTTCTCTGCTCCACCTGGGGGTAATGTCAAAGTCGGCTGCTCGCTCTCCGCAGCGGCCAGCAGGTCGGCGCCGAATTCGGTGTCGACCGGCGTGTCTTCGGGGCGCGTCGGTAGGGTAATCGTGAACTTGGTACCCCTGCCAACCTCGCTGGCGACCTTGATGCTGCCCCGATGCATCTTGATGATCCCGTAGGCGATCGCCAGTCCCAGACCGGTGCCCGCGGGCTTGGTCGTGAAAAACGGGGTGAATAGCTTGTTCAGGTTCTCCGGGCTAATGCCCGCGCCCTCGTCGGCGATCTCCAGCAGAACCGACCGGCCCTGGTCGACGGCGCGGGTGACGATAGTGATCGCGCCCCCGTCCGGCATGGCTTGGGCGGCGTTTACCGTCAGATTCCAGAATACCTCGCGCAGCTGGTTGGGGTCAGCCAGCACCGGCGGCAAGTCCGGGTCCAAATGGCGCAGAATGTCGACCTGAGCGAACACCGGGTGCTTGGTGGCGCTGGCTAGCGTATCGTCCAGGAGTACGTTGATGTCCGTTACCTGGGCAAAGACCTCCCGCTGGCGAGCGAAGTCAAGCAGACCCGCCACGATATTCTTGCAGCGGGTGGTTTCATCCAGGATGAACTGCACGTCCTCCCGTTGACTCGACGAGGGCTCAAGCGCATCTCGAAGCAGATGACCGTATATCAGGATTGTACCGAGAGGATTATTTAGTTCGTGGGCGATGCCGGCTGCCAGCTGCCCAACCGAAGCCAGCTTCTCGCTGTGCACCAGCTGGGCCTGTGTCTCTTGCAGCTCGCGCTGGTACATCTCGAGTTTGGCCAAGTTACTCTGCAGCTGCTCGATGAGGAACGGCAGGCACATCTCTATCTCGGCCAGTCCCTCGTAGACGGCGACGGCCTTTTCGCGGCAAGTGGCATAGCCGCAGGCGCCACAGTTCAACTGTTCCCCGCTTTTCGCCTTGCCGATCCGCTCCAGGATTTGGGTTATCTCTTCCTCAGTGGGCTGAGCGGCGGTGATAGGCGTGGCGGCGAAGCGGCGACTGAGGTCGATATCCTCGTATTCCGCCAGCCCTGCTTCCACTGCCGGCAGCATTCGGCTTTCACAGCGCTGGCGCACGTAGTCGGCCACCGCCTCCTTGCGAGCAAAGAGGCTTGTCTCCACCCCCATCGTCGGCCCGTCTATGCAACCATGACAGAAGAGAACGTCAACAAAGCGAGCGTGCAGCTCCCCGCTGGCTAGCGCCTGCAACACGTCCGTCGTGTTCTCCTTGCCCTCCGTGACGACGATCTCGTTCTCCAGAATGTCGTTGTCCAGTGCGGCGGCACGCAGTAGTCCGCCGGAGACAGGGAAGATGCGCGCCAGGCCGGCCAGCGGGCCGTCGAAGCAGGTCTCCTCCGCGTCCTCCACAGTCACACCGTCCCGGACGAACATCTTGCGGATTTCGGCGTAGGTTAGGGCCGCGTCGATGTAGCCGGACACCTGAGGGTCGCTGAACTCCGCCTTCTTGGCAATGCAAGGCCCGATGAATACCGTGCGTGCGCCGGGATAGTACTTGTTCTTGACCACTCTGGCCAAGGCGAGGGCGGGCGACACCAAAGGAGCCAGATAAGGCACCAGGCTGGGGAAGAACTTCTGCACGTAGTTGGTGACGGCAGGACAAGGAGTAGCGATGATCAGCTGGTCCGTTCGGTTGCGGAAGAGGCGGGCGTACTCCCTGGCCACCAGCTGGGCGCCGAAAGCGACTTCGAGTACCTCGTCGAAGCCTAGCGCCCGTAAGGCGCCGACTACTTGTCCGGGAGCGACGTTGGGGAAGGCCGCGGGGAAGGAGGGCGCCAGCAGGGCGACGACCGGATCCCGTCCCTGCAACAGGTCCCAGGTGCGGGGGATGCCGCTCACTATCTCCTTGGCATGCTGCGCGCAAACCTTGTAGCAGTTGCCACAGGCAATGCATCGCTCCTGGATCACCTGGGCCTGCCCGTCCGAGACCCTGATGGCCCTCGCCGGGCAGCTGCTAACGCAGGTGTAGCAGCGCTTACACCTAGCCCTAATTGTGCTGACCACGCCAGCCAACTTCCGTCTCCCCGCGTAGCCCCAGGCGGTCGGCTTTGACCACCAGCGCCTCTACGTCGTCCCAAAGGACAGCGGCGCGCTGCGCGTAGCGTCGGAACCAAGATGGGCCGACGTGCTCGCCACGCTGGCACTAAGATACATTGAGAGATCTACCCCGTCAAGGGGCGATGGCACCCGTCGGGGCAGGTTGGGGGCCAGTTATGCAAAGATGGCCCGGTGGGACTAGTAAGGGGGCCAGCTAGCGCGAAGTAGCTAGCTAATGGCGCGAAGGATTTCGCCCGCGGAAACGCGGGCCGCTTGCTGTATTGAACGCCGTTTGGCCAGGAAACGGGGGAGAGCGGGCAGCGCCGCCAGCTGGCCGCGAATGCGGGCTCGGGCAGCCGGCTCGCGACCGTGACTAAGGGCCTCCCCGAGGAGCCGCAGCTGCCTGCCGACCAGCCGCGGCCAGTACCGCCTGACCAGCGGACCGGGCAGGTCTTTGGCGGCGACCAGAATGAAGTTGCGACCGCAGAGGTAGCTGGCCAGGGGTCCGCCGCCCGTGGCGCTCTGCCGGTGATAGATGCGGGCCGTGGGCACGTAGTAGCAGCGATAGCCGGCTAACCGGGCGCGCAGGTTGAGGTCGACGTCCTCCAGGTAAGCCACCAAATCCTCGTCAAAGAGGCCGACGTCGGCGAACAGCGAGCGCCGGTAGGCGGCGGCGCCGCCGCAGGCGCCGAAGATCTCGCCCGGCTGGTCGTACTGGCCGGTGTCTTCTTCCCAGGCGCCGCGGTTGCCCGGCACTCCGTCGGTGCCGTAGAAATCGCCGGCGGAGTTAATGACGTTACGCCGGTCAAACAACAACATCTTGCAGGCAAACCAGGCGTATTCGCGTTGCTGACGAAAGGCCAGAGCGAGCTCGTCCAACCAGCGCTCGTCTGCTTCGGTGTCGTTGTTCAGCAGCACAACCATCTCGGAGGCTATGCTGCGAATCCCCTCGTTCACGGCCCCGGCAAAAATCAGGTTGCGCGGCAGGCGAATGACCCTCGTCTCCGGGTAAATGTCGGCCAGCAGCTGCAACGAACTGTCGGTCGAGGCGTTGTCCACCACCACGACCTCGAAATCGCGAAACGTCTGCCTGCGTAGCGAATCGAGGCAGCTCGGCAAGAGGTGGCTGCCGTTGAAGTTTGGGATGATGACGCTGGCGAGGGGCATGGCGCCTAGCCCAGGAGTTGAGGCACTAGTTCAGCCAGCGCCTCCTGCCAGGGACGGACGGTGACGCCGATGGCCGCGGCGCAGGTGTTGGCCAGGGGCGAATAGAGCGGGGGGCGTGATGGCCGCTGGTAGTCGCGCAGGGAGATGGGTTCGAGCGGAAAGTGAGGCTTGCCTGCCAATCGCAGAATCTCCCGTGCGAATTCCAGGCGCGAGCACTCTCCGTAGTTGGTCAGATGATAGGTGCCGTAAAGCGGTTCTTGAACGAGCGCCTGCAAAGCGCTAGCGAGGTCAGGGGCAAAGGTGGGAGAGCTGACTTCGTCCGCTACCATAGACAGGCCCGGCCGCTCCGCCCCCAGCCGCAAAATGGTCTTGACGAAATTCCGTCCGAGGGCGCTGTACATCCAGGCCGTGCGCACGATGTAGTGCCGGGGCAGCACATCCCTAACAACCTGATCGCCCGCCTGTTTGGAGGCCCCGTAGACGCTGATCGGGTTGGCTGGGTCGAACTCCAGGTAGGGTCTGCTGGCGCTCCCATCGAAAACGCAGTTGCTGCTGATGTGCACCAGCGCGGCGCCAGTGAGGAGACAGGCAGAAGCCAGATGGCGTGGCCCGAGAGCGTTCACCTTGTAGGCGAGCTCCGGGCGGGCCTCACAAGCATCCACATCCGTGTAGGCGGCGGCGTTCACCACTACCTCCGGCCGCACATCCTCCACGACCCGCTTGGCGGTGGGCCAATCGGTGATGTCGAACTCGCTTTCGCTCGGAACAATGAGCTCGTGCTCGTTCCAGGACTCCTGTATAGTCCGGCCCAGCTGCCCCGCGCATCCTGCTAGAAGTACTTTCACTGCCCTATCTCCCGTCTCTCTGGGTTTCGTCTTGCGCCTGGGTCAGCCGATAGACGTGCAGCATCCTTTGTAGGACGGTGAAGTTCGTGAGTGCCGCTAGCAGCCACAGGACCGGCGTCGCCAAACCCACGGCTAAGCCCAGACCCAGCAGGGCAATTCGCTCCGGGCGTTGCAGCCAGCCGACCTCGCAATCCAGGCCCAACCCTTCGGCGCGGGCCCGCGCGTAGCTGACGAGGAGCGAGCCGATGATGACGGCGTAGACCAGGACTACCTCGGTCAGGCGTCCTTGTCGAGTGTACAGCACCAGCAGGCCGCAGAAGATCGCCGCCTCGGAGTAGCGGTCGAGGGTGGAGTCGAGGAAGCTGCCGAAGACCGTCACCCGGCCGCTGACGCGCGCCACAGCTCCATCCAGAGTGTCGAATAGACCGGCGACCAGCACCAGGATGCCACCCGCGACTTCGTACCCTAGGCCGAGCACAACCCCCACCGCGAGGCTGAGTACTAGACCGGCGATAGTCAAGGCGTTAGGGGTAATGCCCAGCCGCGCCAGGGCAGCCGCCAGGGGGATAACGGCGCGGCGAACGTGGCCTTTGAGGAGTTTGCTCAGCAACACGAGGACCCCTGTTAGTCGGCGGTGCTGGAAGGCGCCGCGACGGACTCTGGCAGCGCCGGGGCGTCGTACCAATCGCCGCCCTCGCTGACAACGCCGCAAGTGTGCAGCACCGCTCGGTAGTATGCCAGAACGCGCTGGGAGACTCTCTCCCAGGAATACTGCTGGGCCTCTGCTTGGCCCAACCGACCCATCTGCGCCGCCAACTCCGGGTTCCTTATGAGGTGCAGTATGCCGTTGGCCAGCGCCTCGTCGTCCTGAGGTGGCACGAGAAGCCCTTCTCGGCCATCGTGCAGCACGGCCCGGTAACCATCGATATCCGAGGCCACGATCGCTCGGCCGGAGGCCATGGCCTCGAGCAGGATGATGCCGAAACTCTCGCCGCCCGTCGAGGGGGCACAGAAGATGTCGCAAGTCCGGTAATGCCGAGCCAAGTCTTCCTTAGAAACGTAACCGGTGAAATAGACATCGCCGACGTCGTGCTGGTTGAGGAATTTCTCGTAGCGATTGCGGCTCTTCTCTGAGTACGGCCCGACGACTAGCAGCCTGACGTTGGGCTCCTGCCGCTTCACGCGCACGAAAGCCCTTAGCAAGTGACTGAACCCCTTACGCTTCTCGAGACGGCCGACGAAGAGGAGGTTGACCTTGCCATCGCGCAATTCGCGGAAGGGGTGCACGTGCGGACCGAAGTTCTGCACGTCAATGCCATTAGGAATGACCATATACTTGGCACTGAAGTGACGGCTGACGAAACGCTGGGCCGATTCGGAGACCACTATGCGGCCGTCCAGCTTGTTGAAGAAGCGACGCAGGATGGGCTTGCCGTAGTAGTACATCATCTGCGTGCCGCCGAACCGGTGGAAGGTGCCGATATTGATCGCCTGGGAATGATACAGCACCGTCAAGGGCAGCGCCGGCACCAAGGGTTCGTGGAGATGGACGATGTCAAAGTCCTCTTCGCGTAGGATTCTCTTCACCCGGCCGGAGAGACGCAGTGAGAGTGTGATGCGAGCCACGGAACCGTTGGCCGGGATATTGACCACCCCCCCGACCTTGAGGATGTTGCCCATGGCCAGCACCTGCTCGTCGCTGCTCGAAGAAGGCGCTATGATCTTGACCTGGTGTCCCAGGCCCGTGAACTGCTCCTCCAGGTGGGCGATGTGCTCGGTGACCCCGCCTGGGTAGGGATAGTCATACGGAGAGACGAGGGCTATCTTCAATCTCGCCTTCCCTCACCGACGGCTCTCGCCAGCTTGCGATAAGGATGGACGAACCAGGCGCGCCCCAGCTGCTCCGCGGCACCGCCCAGGTGGTCGGCCGTCGTCCAGTAAGTGCCACTGCCGGTGGTTTGCCTGGCGAGCAGCGCCGCTCGCAAGTCGCCGGCGCTATGCCCGGGGAAGCGGGTGACGCCCGTGCCAATCAACGCGCAGGAGTGGGCGTCGCTGCCGCCTGTCTCGGCCAGCCCGAGGACCCGCCTATTGAGCTGCACGGCCCGCTGGCAAGCTACCCGACCGGCGAAAGTGGGGTTGAAGACCTCGAGGCCGTCAAAGTGGAGATGTCTCTCCGGCCGGGTCTGCACTTGCAGTAGCCGGCGGCGGCCAACGCTCAGAGTCAGCCAACTGAGCGGGTGGGGGACTATGCAGAGCCCCCCAGCGGCACGTACCGCCTCGACGGTCTCCTCCAGCGTCCGCAAAGCGGCAAAGCGCTCGTGTACCCACAGCGCCAGCACGTGGCCGTGCCGAGTCGTGATCTCCGTGCCCGGTATGACTTGGCAGCGGTAGCCACGCTGGGACGCCATCCGCTCGGCTTCCAGTGCGCCGTCGATCTCGTCGTGGTCGGTAATGGCGATCAGGTCCAGGTCGGTATGGCGTTCCGCGTGCTCCAGTATCTCCTCGACCGTGTTCAAGCCGTCGCCGGTAGAACTGTGTATGTGGAGGTCGGCCCTGCCGAGCACTGACCCCGGGCTCGCCAGATCGTCAGGCGGCAACGTACTCACTCCTGTGTCCCGGCCAAACCGGCTCGAACGCGACCCACTGGTCTGGATAGGCTCTTATGTACCTGGCGACAACTGCCAGCATAGTCTGCAAATTCTCGCGCGTGTCGCGCTCCGCGTCGTCGCTGACAATTATACCAAGCGGCGGTTCCACGTACACGTCGGCGGTGAAATTAGGGCTGCGAATGATAAAGATCGGGATCACGGGCACTCCCAACTTGCGGGCCAGAATAGCGGCGCCCGGCTGGAACGTCGTCGTCGCCCCGAAGAATGGTAGGGGCAGGCCATCGCCCCGCACGTCACGGTCAATAGCTAGGCCGACGATCTCGTTGCGCCGCAGCGCCTTGACTAGGGCGAACATGACCCCTACGTCGGCGCGCACGAAACGCAGTCCGTGGCTGTTGCGCAACCTGGTGACAAACTCGAACAGCCGCCGAGGCGCGATCGGCTCGGCGGGCACGACCGCGGACAGCCCCCGCGTTCCCAAGATCTGGGCTACGTAGTCGAAAGCGCCCAGGTGGCCACTGATCACGATTACGCCTCTGCCGGCCGCGAGAGCGGCGTCGATGTGTTCAAAATTGTGCAGCCGCACGCGCTGGCGAACATCCTCCAACTTAACGCTCGGCAAGCGCAGCAACTCGAAATAGTTGGCGGCGCCGTTGCGAAAGACGCCCCGCGCCAATCGCTCCAACTCAGCCTGAGGGGTCTCGGGACCAAGGACCTGGCGCAGATTCGCCAGGACGCTAGCTCGCCGGCCGGTTTGCAGATGGTACATCAGGGAACCCGCGAGCACAGCCAGACGATAGCCAAGAGCGGTTGGCGAATGGGACGCTACGAAGCTGCCGATTCTGAAGACATAGTAAGCTAACACCGGCTAGCCTGCGCCGCCGTCGGTAAG
The DNA here is from genome assembly GCA_023473795.1 of Chloroflexota bacterium. Classification (GTDB taxonomy): domain Bacteria; phylum Chloroflexota; class UBA6077; order FW602-bin22; family JAMCYS01; genus JAMCYS01. The sequence goes on from JAMCYS010000025.1 coordinate 23,415, forward strand.
CGCGTCGGCGCGCCAGAGGTGACGGAACATGTACCAGTGCTCTGGATAGAGGCTCACCATTTCCGACAGCACGTCCATCATGCGCTGGGTCAACGTTACCACGTCCTGGCGCAGGTCGCCCGTAGGCTGGATCTCGATGGGCGGATAGATCACCCCGGCGAAGCGTCCATCGTCATCGCGCCTGACATGGCCCGCTATGATCGGCGCCCCCGTGCGCAGCGACAGCGTGGCCGCGCCGGCTGGCACCTCTATTGGCGCGCCGAAGAAGTCCACGCACACGCCCGCGCCGGGTACGGGCTTATCGACCAGCAGACCGAGGATCTCCCGGCGCCGGAGCACGCGCAACACCGCCCGCCCGGCGGCCTCAAGCTGGATCACGTCGAGCCCCTTCTCGGTACGGTGCCGCTGGATCAGGTCGTTGAGCCTAGCGGGATGGAAGGTGTCCACCACGGCGGTCACCGGATAGGTGAAGACGGCGAGCGCGGCGGCGCCCCAATCGAAATGTCCAAAGTGGATGCCGACGAAGATCACGCCTTTGCCGCGGGCCAGCGCCCTATCCAGGTGCTCCCAACCGGTGATCTCGACCGCGTTCTTAATATCACTGGCCGACAAACCGGGGAAGCGCAGGAAGTCAACTGTGTACTTGAGGTAGTTGCGGAAAGAGAGTTGCGCGGCCCGCCGCACCCTGGCCTCCGTGGCACCCGGACCGAGCACGCGGCGCATGTTGGCGACTGTGGCGAGGCGTTTCTCGCGCCAGCTAAGGAAGGCTAGGTCGCCAATGAAGGAAGCTATAGCGTAGCTCACGCGCCTGGGGATGGCGAGCGCGAGCCGGTTCCCCAGCACGATCAGCCAGTAGGTAAGGTTGAGATGATTGGCCAAATCGACCAAGCGGGTGCCGGCGTCGACCTTCTGTGTCACCTTGATCTCTTGTTGCCAGCCGGCAGCCAAGTTCGTGCTCCGGATGCAGGGATCGGCCCCTAGCCACTAGGGGCCGGCGGGCGGGGCGCTATCTCCCAAGTGCCGGCGGCCCGCATCGCGCGGCGGTCCTGGCGATCGCCCAACCGGAGAGAATCAGGCCGCTACTCGGCCTTCGGCTCATTGATGAAGGCTTCGACCATCTCCCGGGCTTCATTGTCCGTGAACTGCTTGGGCGGGGACTTCATGAAGTAGGAAGCCGGCGCTTCCAGTGCCCCGGACAGGCCGCGGTCGAGCCCGAGCTTGGCGCAGCGCACCGCGTCAATCACTACGCCGGCGGAGTTGGGAGAATCCCAGACCTCCAGCTTCAACTCCAGATTTAGAGGCACGTCGCCAAACGTGGTGCCTTCCATACGAATGTAGCACCATTTGCGGTCTGTCAGCCAGGGCACGTGATCGCTTGGCCCCACATGTACGTTGGGAGTGCCCATGTCGTACTCGATCTGAGAGGTGACGGAGTTGGTCTTGGAAATCTTCTTGGACTCCAAACGAGACCGCTCCAGCATATTGAGGAAGTCGGTGTTGCCGCCGAAGTTCAGCTGGTAAGTCCGGTCGATGCGCACGCCCCGGTCGCGGAAGAGCCGGGTCAGCACGCGGTGAGTGATGGTGGCGCCCACCTGCGACTTGATGTCGTCGCCGATTATCGGCACGCCGCGCTCCTTGAAGCGCTTCTGCCAGTAAGGTTCGCGGGCGATGAATACCGGGATGCAGTTGACCAGGGCGCAACCGGCGGTGAGCACCTGCTCCACATACCACTTGGTCGCCTCTTCGCTGCCCACCGGCAAGTAGCTGATGACGACGTCGGTCTTGGTATCGCGTAGAATGCCCACGATGTCGGCCGTGGCGCCGGGAGCCTTCGTGATCACTTGCGAGAGATAGTAGCCCAGGCCATCGTGGGTCATGCCGCGCTGCACTGGCACGCCCAGGTGGGGGACATCGCTGAACTTGATGGTGTTGTTCGGTTCGGCAAAGATCGCCTCTGAGAGGTCTTTGCCCACCTTATTGACGTCGATATCGAAGGCCGCGCTGAATTCGATGTCGCTGATATGGTATCCACCCAGATTGACGTGCATCAGGCCGGGGATGTCGGCGCCTTCCTGGGCGTCTCTATAGTACTGAACTCCCTGCACGAGGGAGGAGGCGCAGTTGCCCGCGCCGATGATGGCCACCCTAATCTTGCCCACTGAGTCGAACTCCTTACCGGTTGATGTCTGTGGAGTATCCTAGTCGACCGCTCGTACGAGGCTAGGAATGGCGATAAGCGGAGGCACTCCCAAGCTGGCAGCGTTCGAGCTGCGGGTATACTATACTAGCCCTGCTTGCTTGTCAAGCGGCGAGGTAAGCTTGTCTGGGCGACCGCTTAGCGTTCCGGAAGTACGAATTCCGAGGTGAGCCATGCTCTACGACTTCCACACTCACACCTTTCTCAGCGACGGCGTCCTTTCGCCGGTGGAACTTGTGCGGCGGGCGTTGGTGCGCGGCTATAGCGTCATCGCCATCGCCGACCACGTGGGTCTGGGCACCTGCGAGGCCACCCTCAAGCAGGTGGTGGCCGACTGTGAGCTGGTCAACCGCTACTGGCCCATTCTGGCCTTGCCGGCGGTGGAGCTGACGCACGTGCCGGTCGGCGCGGTGGCCGAGGTGGCGCGCCGGGCCAAGGGTTGGGGCGCGGCGCTGGTGGTCGCACACGGAGAGTCCATCGTGGAACCGGTGGAGCCCGGCACCAACCTGGCGGCGCTGCGCAGTCCCGACGTCGACGTCCTGGCCCACCCTGGCCTCCTGACCCTGGAAGAGGCCGAACTGGCGGCTGCCAACGGCATCTTCCTCGAGCTGAGTGCCCGCAAGGGCCATTCTTTGACCAACGGCCACGTCTGGCAAGTCGGCAACCAAGCGGGGGCTCTCTTCTTGCTCAATTCAGACGCCCACGAGCCCGACGACCTGCTGACCGAGCAGTTCGCTCAGCAGGTGGTGCTAGGGGCCGGGCTCCCGGCCGCTGAGGCGGCCGCTGTCTTGAGCGACAACCCGCCGCTGCTTCTCCAGAGGCTGGGGCTCAAGCTGCCTAAGGGACGATAGCCCAGACCTGCGGCAGCTCATAGCGATAGACTCGCTTCTCTCGCCCTTCCGTAACCACCACCCTGCCCTTGCGCTGTATCGCCTGGTAGGCGTTGAGCAGCTGCACGATCCGGCGGGCCTTGAGGTTGAAGATCAAGATGCCGGCCTTCACGCGCTGCAGGCTGGCCTCGCGGGTCTCGTCGTCGACAACCCGAAAGACGGGTAGTTCGTGCGGCTGGCAGTAGCGTAGGGCGGAGTGAATAGAGTCGTTGTGGCCGTCGACGTTATGCTCGTCGAAGACGGCAAGTCCTGAAGTGACGTACTCTTCCAACCGCGGGTCGTAGCGCCCCGCCAAGTGTAGCAACTCCGCGAGGGTGCGGGGACTGGCGGAGCAAGCGGCGACGAGGTGGACGAGGCTCTCGCAGCCGGCCACGAAAGAGACCGTCCCCCGCGCGTCCACGACCGTGTACCGCATGACATTCAAGGAGGCCGCTCCATTTACATAATAGTGTCGCGGAGGAAGTATAGCATACCCGTCGTCCGGGCACGTTTCCTTGGCTGACGACGGATTTCGCAAACTGGTCCGAGAATGGCGGGAATCGAGTTGACTTGTTGTGGTGGGGTGTGCTATAAACTGGTGTCCGCGCCGCCTGGGGGACTGGGTGGTGGGGAAGTGCCGTGGAAGGCTTGGGTGGCTTCGCTAGGGGCTCCGGGCGGCGGCTAGTTGCTC